>CAYHHE010000024.1:0-36582 GCA_964356295.1 uncultured Actinomycetes bacterium
GTCGACCAGCCCCGCAACCTCGCCAAGTCCGTGACCGTCGAGTAGCCGACCGGTGGCTGTGGTCGGGATCGGGGCGGACGTGGTCGACGTCGCCCGGTTCTCCGTCGCCATCGCCCGCACCCCCGGGTTCGCCGACCGGGTGCTGCTGGCCGGCGAGCAGTCCGAGCGGACGGCGAGCATGGCCGCCCGCTTCGCGGCCAAGGAGGCGCTGGCCAAGGCGTTGGGTGCCCCCCGCGGCTTGCGGTGGCACGATGCCGAGGTGGTCTGCCATCCCGACGGGCGCCCGACGTTCGCGGTACGCGGCAGTGTGGCCGCCGCCTGCCAGCGCCGCGACGTCTCGCACGTGCACCTCACGCTGAGCCACGACGGGGGACTGGCGCTCGCCGTGGTGGTCCTGGAGTCCTGACATGATCACCGCTCATCGGGTGGAGGACGTCAGGGCGGCCGAGCAGGCCCTGATGGCCCGCCTGCCGCCGGGCACGCTCATGCAGCGCGCCGCGACAGGGCTCGCCGTGACGTGCGCCCGGCTGCTGGGCCGCGTGGGCGGCTCCAGGGTCGTGCTGCTGGTCGGCGCCGGGGACAACGGCGGTGACACGCTGCACGCCGGTGCCCGGCTGGCCAGGCGCGGCGCGAGGGTGCGGGCGGTGCTGCTGTCCCCGCAGCGGGCGCACACCGGGGGACTGGCCGCGCTGCAGGCCGCCGGTGGGCGGGTCGTCGAGGACGCCGACGCTGCCCTGGCCGAGGTCGCCCGGGCCGAGCTGGTGCTGGACGGCATCGTCGGTATCGGTGGGTCACCCGGCCTGCGCCCGGCCGCGGCTGCGCTGGCGCAGGCCGCCCACGCCGCACCCGGCCGGGTGGTCGCGGTCGACCTGCCCAGCGGCGTCGCCGTCGACTCCGGGGTGGTCGGACAGACCCATGTGGTGGCCGACGTCACCGTGACGTTCGGCACCCACAAGATCTGCCACCTCATCGACCCGGCCGCCGCCGCCTGCGGGCAGGTGCACCTGGTCGACATCGGTCTGGCCCCCTTGCTGCCCGTCCCGGCCGTCCAGGCGCTGGAGGCGGCCGACGTCGCCGACGTGCTGCGCCCGCCCTCCCGTGACGCCGACAAGTACCGGCGCGGCGTGCTGGGGGTGCGTGTCGGGTCCCCGGAGTACGCCGGGGCCAGCGTGCTGGCCACCTCGGCCGCGACCGCCGGTGGCGCGGGCATGGTCCGCGTGGTCGGCGACCCCGACGTGACGGGGCTGGTGCGCCGGCACTGCCCGGAGGTGGTGCTGGCCGCAGGACAGGTGCAGGCCTGGCTGGCCGGCCCTGGCATGGACCCCGCGCAGGCCGAGGCGGCTGTGCCGGACCTGCTGGACGCCGGGGTGCCGGCCGTTCTCGATGCCGGCGCGCTGCCCACGGTCGCCGGGCCGGTGCGCGGTGAGGTGCTGCTCACCCCGCACGCCGGTGAGCTGGCCCGCATGCTCGGCTGCACCCGGGACGAGGTCGAGGCCGACCGGCTCGCCTGCGCCCGCGCAGCGGCCGCCACATTCGGCGCGACCGTGCTGCTCAAGGGGTCGACGACGCTCGTGGTGGACCCGGCGGGGCCGGTGCGGGCGAACCTGACCGGGACGTCCTGGTTGGCCACCGCCGGGTCCGGGGACGTGCTGGCCGGCCTGGCCGGGGCGCTGCTCGCCCAGGGTCTGTCGGCGCGGGACGCCGGCAGCATCGCCGCGTTCGTCCACGGGGTCGCCGGTCGGCTCGCCGCCCAGCGGGCCGGCGCACCGACCGCGCGCGACGTGCTGGACGCGGTGCCCGAGGCCCTGCTCCGGCTGCGCCTGGGAGAATCGACGCCGTGAGCGTGCCCGAGGTGCCGCACGCCGAGGTCGTCGTCGACCTTGGCGCCATCCGCGACAACGTCGCGACCCTCGTCCAGCGGGCCGGCTCGGCGGCGACCATGGCGGTGGTGAAGGCCGACGCGTACGGCCACGGCCTGCTGCCGGTGGCCGCTGCGGCCCGGGAGGCCGGGGCCACCTGGCTGGGGACGGCTGTGCTGGCCGAGGCCCTCGCGCTGCGCGCGGCCGGTGTCGACGGGCGGATCCTGGCCTGGCTCAGCGCACCGGGGGAGGACTACACCGCCGCCCTGTCAGCCGACATCGACCTCAGCGCCTACGCCGCATGGCAGCTCGAGGAGATCGCCGCCGCGGCGCGGACCACCGGCCGGCCGGCGCGGGTGCACCTCAAGGTCGACACCGGTCTGGGCCGGGGCGGGGTGATGCCCGCGGACTGGCCTGCGGTGCTCGAGCGGGCTGCCGCCCTGCAGGCCGAGGGCCTGGTCGACGTGGTCGGGGTGTGGACGCACTTCGCCTACGCCGACGCCCCCGGACACCCCACGATCGCCGCGCAGCTGCGGGTGTTTGCTCACGCCGTGGAGGAGGCCGAGCGGGCCGGGCTGCGCCCGGAGCTGCGGCACGCGGCGAACTCCGCGGCCACCCTCACCCTGCCCGAGGCGCACTTCGACATGGTGCGCCCCGGCCTGGCGGTCTACGGGCTCTCCCCCATCCCGGACGTCGCCGGTCCCGCCGAGCTGGGCCTGCGCCCCGCGATGCGCCTGAGCGCCCGGGTGGCCCTGGTCAAGCGGGCCCCCGCCGGGCACGGGGTGTCCTACGGCCACACCTACACCACGCAGGCGGACACCAGGCTGGCCCTGGTGCCGCTGGGGTACGCCGACGGGGTACCCCGCCACGCCTCCGGCGCCGGGCCGGTCCGGGTGGCCGGGCGCACCTTCCCCATCGCCGGCCGGGTCTGCATGGACCAGGTCGTCCTCGACGTCGCCGACGCCCCCGTGCAGGCCGGCGACGAGGCGGTGCTGTTCTCCGACGGGTCCAACGGGGAGCCCACCGCGCAGGACTGGGCGCAGGCGGCCGGCACGATCTCCTACGAGATCGTCAGCCGGCTCTCCGCGCGCCTGCCCCGGCGCTTCGTCGAGGGCGGTGCACGGTGATCGGGCGGATCTCGACTGGCCGAGCGGTGGCGGCAGCCTCGGTCGGCGGGATCGCCGCGGCCGCCGGGTCGGTGATCGGCCTGGTCGCCGAGCGGGCCGCCATGGGCCGTCTCCTCGACGTCGACGACCCCTACCTCGAGGAGTCGTTCGGCGGGCTGCGGGGCTCGCCGTACGCGGTCGAGACCAGCGACGGCGTGCAGCTGCACGTCGAGGTCGACGAGCGTGGCGCCCTCGGCCCCACGGTGGTGTTCTGCCACGGCTACGCGCTCAACCAGGACTGCTGGCACTTCCAGCGGCGCGACCTCGGCGACGTCGGCACCCTGGTCTTCTACGACCAGCGCTCGCACGGGCGGTCCGGACGGTCCCCGCGCGAGGAGGTGTCGATCGGCCGGCTGGGCGCCGACCTGGGGGAGCTGCTGGACGCCCTCGTGCCGTCCGGGCCCGTCGTGCTCGTCGGCCACTCGATGGGCGGGATGAGCGTCATGGCGTTGGCCGACCAGCGCCCGGACCTGTTCGGCGAGCGGGTGCGCGGCGTCGCGCTGGTCGCCACCGGTGCCGACCAGGTCGTCGAGCGGCTGCTGGGGGTGCGCGGCGAGCTCGGCCGGACGCTGACCCGGCGGGTCGGCAAAGCCGGCACCGCCGTGGTGGCAGCCGCCTCCCGTCAGGCCGACCTCATCGACTCGGTGCGCCGCTCGGGCAGCGACCTGGGGTACGTCCTCACCCGACGGCTCGCCTTCGGCCGCAAGGACGTCCCCCCGTCGCTGGTGGAGATGACCGTGGGCATGCTCGCCGGCACACCCGTCGGGGTGATCGCGGACTTCCTGCCGCAGTTCGTGCTGTACGACACCACAGCCGCGCTGGCGGCGCTGGCCCGAACCGAGGCCCTGGTCATCGGCGCCGTCCGCGACCATGTCACACCCATCCAGCACAGCCGCGACATCCTCACCCTCGTGCCGCACGCGGAGTACCTGGAGATCCCGGACGCCGGCCACATGGTGATGCTGGAGTATCCCGACCTGGTCACCGCCCACCTGCGGGCGCTGGTCGCCCGTGCCTCGCGCGGCACCCCGGTGGAGATCGAGCACCCCGGCGCGGTCCCGGTGCCGCTGCCGCGCCCCACGCGGCGCTCTCGGCGCGCCCGCGGTCGCCGTCGGTGACCTCCGCGCCGCAGTCGGCGCAGGCCGACACCGGTGTCTGGGAGGTCGCCAGCGAGGACGCGATGGTCGGCCTCGGGGCGTGCCTGGGCGCGCTGCTCCGGGCCGGGGACCTCGTGCTGCTCGACGGGCCGCTCGGCGCGGGCAAGACGACCCTCACCCGTGGCATCGCCGAGGGTCTGGGGGTGCCCGGCCCGGTCACCTCCCCGACCTTCGTCATCGCGCGGGAGCACGCCGCGCGGGGCCCGGGAGCGGGCCTGCTCCACGTGGACGCCTACCGGCTCGGCGGGCCGGAGGAGGTGGAGGACCTCGACCTCGCCCCGGCCATGACGGCGGGGGTGACCGTGGTGGAGTGGGGTGGCGGCATGGCCGAGCACCTCGCCGAGGACCGCCTCGAGCTGACGCTGCTGCCCACCGGCGAGGACAGCCGCGAGGTCCGCTGGCGTGCCGTGGGGGAGCGGTGGCGGGCCGACCTCAGCCGCGTAGCGGGTTGTGGCGGGCGCTGAGCGCGGCGTACGCCTCCGGGTCGATCGGCCGGACCAGCCCCTCCTGAACCACCGCGGCCACCAGCCGGCCGTCGGCACCGAACAGCCGGCCAATCGCCAACCCCCGACCGCCCACCGCGCTCGGGCTCACCGCGTCGTACAGCAGCCACTCGTCGGCCCGGAACGGACGCTGGAACCACAGGGCGTGGTCCAGGCTCGCACCCATGATCGGGTCGAGGGTGAACGACACCCCGTGGCGCGCCAGCACCGGGTGCAGCAGCGTGACGTCGCTGAGGTAGGCCAGCATCGCGCTGTGCACCACGGGGTCGTCCGGAAGCCGTCCCGCCGCTCGCATCCACACCCGATGGCGGGCCTCGGCCCGGGGGCCGACGTCGCGCTGGGCGAACGGGTGCAGGTCGATGGCGCGCAGGTCCACCGTCTGGGCCAGCGCCGAGGTGACCGGCAGCCCCTCGCCGTACTCGGCCAGCGCCTGGCTGAAGGTGGGCAGGGTGTGCGGGTCGGGTACCTCGGGCATGGCGTCCTGGTGCTCGAAGCCACGCTCGGGCCGCTGGAAGGACGCGGCGAAGGAGTAGATGGCCTTGCCGTGCTGGATGCCGTGCACCCGCCGGGTGGAGAAGCTCCCCCCGTCCCGGATCCGCTCGACGAGGAACACCGTCGGCAGGCTCGGGTCGCCTGGACGCAGGAAGTACGAGTGCAGCGAGTGGATGGTGCGATCCGGGTCGACCGTGCGGGTCGCCGCCACGAGGGCCTGCGCCGCGGTCTGACCGCCGAACGTACGCGCCAGACCCCCGCGGGGGTGGTGCCCGCGGTAGATGTTCTCCTCGATCTGCTCCAGCGCGAGGATCCCGACCAGCTCGTCCAGCGCATCCTGGCCATGGGGGAGCGCGGGTAGAGGCTCGTCGGGCACGCGTGCAGGCTATCGGTCTGACCTACCCTGGCTGGGTGCTGCTCGCGCTGGACACCGCCACCGAGGTGGTCACGGTCGCGGTGCACGACGGAGCCCGGGTGGTCGCCCACCGCACCGGCACCGGTGCCCGCCGGCACGCCGAGGCACTGGTCCCGCTGGTCTCGGCGGCGTTGGTGGACGCAGGCGTGGCAGGTCCTCGCCTCGAGGCGATCTGGGTCGGGGTGGGACCGGGCGCCTACACAGGTCTGCGCGTCGGGCTGGCCACCGCGCAGGCCCTGGGCGTGGTCTGGGCGGTCCCGGTGCACGGTGCCTGCAGCCTCGACGCGCTCGCGGTCCAGGCCGTCGGCGAGCAGCCCGCGCGCTGCTCCGACGGGGTGCTGGTGGTCACCGACGCCCGCCGCCGACAGGTCTTCTGGGCCCGATACGGCCCGGACGGTGCTCGCGTCGACGGGCCCGCCGTGGACGCTCCCGCCGACGTGCCGCACCGCGAGCTGCCCAGCGTCGGGTCCGGTGCGCTGGCCCACCCCGAGCTGTTCCCCAGCGCCATGGCGCCGGCCACCCCGGACGCGTCGTGGCTGGCCCAGGGAGTCCTCGAGGGGATCATCGGTCCCGAACCTCCCACCCCGCTGTACCTGCGCCGGCCCGACGTGACCGTCGGGTCGCCACCCAAGGCCGCCCTGCCGCCGGGACGACCGGTCGGCCGGTGAGCCCGAGCGTCACGCTGCGGCGGCTGCGCTGGTGGGACCTCGCCGAGGTGCAGGCGCTGGAGCGGGAGGTGTTCGCCGACGAGCAGCCCTGGAGCGCGCAGCAGTGGTGGTCCGAGCTCGCCGGAGTCCCGGAGCGTCGCTACTACCTGATCGCCGGCCTGTCCAGCGGCGGCGATCAGGTCATGGCCGGCTACGCCGGGCTCGCGCTGAGCCTGGACACCGCCGACGTGATGACCGTGGCCGTGCGCGCCGACCTGCGCGGTCGCGGGGTCGGGCGGGCCCTGCTCGACGGGCTGCTGGACCGCGCGAGGACCGGCGGCGTCCGGGAGGTGTTCCTGGAGGTACGGGCCGACAACGCTGCGGCCCTCGCGCTGTACGCGAGCGCGGGGTTCGCGGCGCTGTCGCGGCGCCGCGGCTACTACCGCGCCGGTGTCGACGCGCTGACCATGCGGCGCCGAGAGGGATGATCGGCCCATGACCACCGCCGGCTTCGACGACGGGCCCCTCGTGCTGGGCATCGAGACCTCGTGCGACGAGACCGGGGTGGGCCTGGTGCGCGGCTCGACCCTGCTGTCCAACGAGATCGCCTCGAGCGTGGCCGAGCACGCCCGCTACGGCGGCGTCGTCCCGGAGGTGGCCAGCCGCGCCCATCTCGAGGCGATGCTGCCCACGCTCGAGCGTGCCTGCCGCCGCGCCGGGGTCCGGCTCGACGAGGTGGACGCGATCGCGGTCACCGGCGGTCCCGGACTCGTCGGGGCGCTGCTGGTCGGAGTCGCCGCGGCCAAGGCACTGGCGCTGGGGTTGGATGTGCCGCTGTACGGGGTGAACCACCTGGCCGCCCACGTCGCCGTCGACACCCTCGAGCACGGACCGCTTCCCGAGCCGGCGGTCGCCCTGCTGGTCTCCGGCGGGCACTCCTCGGTGCTGCTCGTGGAGGACCTCGCCAGCACGGTGTCCCCGCTGGGGGCCACCATCGACGACGCCGCCGGCGAGGCGTTCGACAAGGTCGCCCGCATGCTGGGACTGCCGTTCCCCGGCGGCCCGGAGATCGACCTGCTGGCCCGCGACGGCGACGCCGGGGCCATCGAGTTCCCGCGGGGGCTGACCTCGGCCCGGGACATGCAGCGGCACCGCTACGACTTCTCCTTCTCCGGGCTCAAGACCGCGGTGGCTCGGTGGGTCCAGGCAGCCGAGCAGACCGCGGCGCACAACGGCACGGTCGTGCCACGCGCGGACGTCGCCGCGGCGTTCCAGGAGGCGGTGGCCGACGTGCTCTCGCGCAAGGCGGTGCTGGCCTGCCAGGAGCAGGGGGTGCACACCCTGGTGCTCGGCGGTGGGGTGGCTGCCAACTCGCGGCTGCGGGCCGTGACGCAGCAGCGCGCCGACCGCGCCTCGGTCTGGTTGCGGGTCCCGCGTCCCGACCTGTGCACCGACAACGGCGCCATGGTCGCCGCCCTGGGCGCCATGCTCGCCCGCCGAGGTCAGCCCGCCTCCCCGCCTGACCTCGGTGCCCAGTCGTCCCTGCCGGTCGACGTCATCGCCCTGTGACTCCTCCGGTGACCGGGTCGATCCCCCGACCCGTCCTGCTCGTGGTCGACACCGGGGTGGACGACGCGCTGGCGATCGTGGCCGCCCACCGGCACCCCGACCTCGACCTGGTCGGGGTGGTCGCCTCGGCCGGGAACGTGTCCCTGGCCCGGGCAGCCGCCAACACCCGTGCAGTCCTGGAGGTGCTGGGCTGCCGTGCCCCGCTCCTGCGCGGGGCGGCCACCCGGAACGACGGGCGCCCGTTCGCCCATCGAGACGTCCACGGACCCGACGGGCTGGCCGGAGCGGGCCCGCCACAACCGATGAGCGACCTGGAGGTGGCTGCGCTGCCCGGCCTGACCCAGCAGCGGCTGCGGGCGATGCGGGGCCGCGTCGGGTCGCAGCGGCTGAGCGTGGTCTGCCTGGCCCCCCTGACCTCGGTGGTCGGCCTTCCTGCCGGACCGGTGGCGGCCAGCTACGCCCGGCCGGGCGAAGCGAACCACGACATGGACCCCGACGCCGCCGCGCTGCTGCGGGCCGCCGGCACGGTGCGCGACCTGCCCGCAGAAGCCGCGCTGCCCGCGCTGCCCGCCGAAGCTGCGCTGCCCGCGCTGCCCGACCTGGCCGCCGTGCCCGGTGGTTCAGCGACCTCCGGTGGCCTGCGAGGGCTCGTCCGGACCCTGCTCTGGCACCAGCGTCGTCGCGGGGCCGGCCTCGGTGACGCCGCTGCGGTGCTCCGGCTGGCCGGTTCGGCCGATCCCGGGCAGGACCTGGTCAGGCTGCTCAGACAGTGAGGCAGCGGGCCACCTCGACCAGCTCGGCCGGGACCTCCTTGCGGGTGCCGGCGATCTCGCTGATCGGCACCCGGACCACATGGTCGCCGGCCACGCCCACCATGACACCGGACGCCCCGTCGTGCACCGCGTCCACCGCCGCCACGCCGAACCGGCTTCCCAGGATCCGGTCGGTCGGGGTGGGCGTCCCGCCCCGCTGGACATGGCCCAGGACGGTGAGCCGAGCGTCGAACCCTGTGCGGGACTCCAGCTCGGAGCGGACCATGTCACCGACGGCCCCCGCCACGATCGACCCGAACGCCCCCGTCGGCGGCTGCCAGTCGATCGTGCCCGAGAGCGGAACCGCACCCTCGGCGACCACGACCACCGAGGACCGGGCCCGCCGGTGCCGGTGGATGAGCTGCTTGGCCAGGTCGTCGACGTCGAACGGGTCCTCGGGGATGAGGATGGCCTCGGCGCCGGCCGCGATCCCGGCGGACACCGCGATCCAGCCACTGTGCCGTCCCATCACCTCCACGACCATCACCCGGTTGTGGCTCTCACCAGTGGTCTGCACGCGGTCCAGGGCTTCGGCGGCGATGGCCACAGCGGTGTCGAAGCCGACCGAGACGTCGGTGCCGGACACGTCGTTGTCGATCGTCTTGGGCACCCCGATCATCGGCAGACCCGCCGAGGACAGCTCCCCGGCGGCCCCGAGGGTCCCGTCGCCACCGATGCAGATCACCGCGTCCAGCCGGTTGCGCTTGAAGCTCTCGAACACCATCCCGATCCCGTCGGGATGCTCGTGCGGGTGGTAGCGCGCCGTGCCGAGGATCGTCCCGCCCCGCGTGATCAGACCCCGGGTCGTGTCCACCGACAGGTCGACGATGTCGCCCTCGGCCATGCCCTTCCACCCGTTGCGGAACCCGACGATCGTGTCGCCGTGCTCCATCTCCGCCCGGCGCACCACCGCCCTGATCACCGCGTTCAGCCCGGGGCAGTCGCCACCTCCGGTGAGCAGCCCTATTCGCATGCGCGTCTCCTTCCTCGGCTGCGATCACCCTACGAGCCGGCCCGTTGCTCCGAGCGGGCTTTGGCATGGACCGTGGGATGCTGCGGGCATGCCTGTGGCCATGCGTGTCCTGGCGGCGGCGGTGGCGGTTGCGCTGCTCTCCGGCTGCACCGCCGGGGCCCGAGCCACCGACAGCGACCCGGGGCGGGACGGCGCAGCGGCCTCCACCCCGGCCGCCCCGTCGACGGCGCCCTCGGCGTCGCCGACGCCGACCCCCACCCACACCACGTGGGGTCCGAGCCTGGACGCCTGGGCGCAGGCCGGCAGCATCGTGGACGCGATGGATGTCCCGGCCCGTGCCGGGCAGGTGATCATGGCCGGCTACGCCGGGCTCGAGCCCCCGCTCGACCAGGTCAGCGAGCTCGGCCTGGGTGGGGTGATCCTGCTCGGGGACAACATCCCCACCGGTCCGGACGCCGCGGCGGCGCTGCGGGAGATCACCGACCGCCTGCAGGCGGCCAGCGGGCGGCCCTACCCGCTGGCGATCGCCGTCGACCAGGAGGGCGGACCAGTGGCCCGGCTCGACGCGGGGGTCAGCGAGCTGCCGCCGGCGATGGCGCACGGCGCGGCCGACGACCCCGCCCTCACCCGCCGGGTGTCGGCGGGTCTCGGTGCGCAGCTGCGGGCGCTGGGGCTCACCATGGTGTTCGCGCCGGTGGCCGACGTCACAGCCGGGGACGGCGACCCGACGATCGGGGTGCGGTCCCCCGGGGACCGCCCCGACCTGGTCACCCGGGTTGCGCAGGCACAGGTGGACGGGCTCGCCTCGGCTGGCGTGGTGCCGGTGCTCAAGCACTTCCCCGGGCACGGCAGCGTCCCGGCCGACAGCCATGCGACGCTTCCGGTCCAGCAGGCCACCCGCGCGGACCTGCAGGCTCGCGACCTGGTCCCGTTCGCCGAGACAGTGCGCTCGGGCGCCCCGGCGGTCATGGTCGCCCACATCGACGTCCGGGACGTCGACCCGGACGTCCCGGCATCGGTGTCGGCCCCAGTGGTGGAGGGGATGCTGCGCACCGACCTGGGCTTCGAGGGGGTGGTGGTCACCGACTCCCTGGTCATGGCCGGCGTGGCGGAGCGCTACCCAGGCGCGGAGGCAGCCGTCGCATCGCTCGCGGCAGGCTCGGACCTGCTGCTCATGCCGCAGGATGCCCGGGCCGCCCGCGACGCCATCGTGGCCGCGGTCGGGCAGGGCCGAGTCCCGGTGCAGCGGCTCGCCGACGCCGCCCGCCGGGTCGTGGCGCTGCAGATCCACCTCGCGCGGACCTCCCCGGCGTCCCCGGCCGAGGCCGACATGGCCGCGGTGGTCCGCGACTTGTCCACCCGGGCGGTCACGCTGGTCTCCGGGCCGTGCTCGGGACCTCTGGTGGGCGGCAGCGTCGAGGTGGTCGGCGGGACTGAGACCGACCGCGCCCGCTTCGTCGCGGCCGCCGGTCGGGCGGGTCTGCAGACCGGCGCGGGCAGCCTGGTCACGCTGCTGGGCACGCCGGGATCCTCCGGTGCCGGAGACGTGGTGGTGGCCCTGGACGCCCCGCACGGGCTGGTCACCAGCCAGGCCGGCACAGCCCGGCTCGCGCTGTTCGGCCGGCCCGAGGCGTCCTTCGACGCCCTGCTCGCCGTTCTCACCGGGGCGTCGCCGGCGACCGGCACCCTCCCGGTGACGCTTGCGGGCGTCCCACCCCCCACCTGCTGACCCCCGCCGCCCCCGCGCTGGCACTCAGGTTGACCGAGTGCTAACGGTGTTCTACTGTCGGAGTGGCACTCGGCCCTACCGGGTGCCAGCCTCGCCGCCGCTGACCGGCACCCGCGACGACGGTCGGTGGCAGCAGGAGCCCGACTGTCAAGAACACGACATCCCGCCGAAAGGGGAGTCAGCACGTGTCCGTGTCGATCAAGCCACTTGAGGACCGCGTCCTCGTCAAGCCGCTGGACGCCGAGCAGACCACGGCGTCCGGCCTCGTCATCCCCGACACCGCCAAGGAGAAGCCGCAGGAGGGCGAGGTCTTGGCCGTGGGTCCCGGCCGCTGGGACGAGGACGGGGAGAACCGCGTCCCGCTCGACGTCAGCGTCGGGGACAAGGTCCTGTACTCCAAGTACGGCGGCACCGAGGTGAAGTACCAGGGCGAGGAGTACCTCATCCTGTCCGCCCGCGACGTCCTGGCCATCCTCGGCTGAGTCGCCCCTCATCAACGTCAGCGGCCCCGGACGGTCACCGCCGTTCGGGGCCGCTGCTGTCCGCAGAGAGGACCCGTCCCATGCCCAAGATCCTGTCCTTCGACGAGGCCGCCCGCCGCAGCCTCGAAGCCGGTGTCGACGCCCTGGCCGACACCGTCCGGGTGACGATCGGCCCCCGCGGCCGCAACGTCGTCCTCGACTCCGCCTTCGGGCCGCCCACGATCACCAACGACGGCGTGACCATCGCCAAGGCCGTCGACCTCGAGCATCCCTACGAGAACATGGGCGCCCAGCTGGTGAAGGAGGTCGCCACCAAGACCAACGACATCGCCGGTGACGGCACCACCACCGCCACCATCCTCGCCCAGGCCCTCGTGCACGACGGCCTGCGGCTGGTGGCCGCCGGAGTGTCCCCGGCCGCCCTCAAGCGCGGCATGGACGCCGGCGTCGAGGCGGTCACCTCACACCTGCTGGACACTGCCCGGCAGGTCGAGGGCCATGGCGACACCGCCGCCGTGGCGACGATCTCCGCTCAGGACGCGCAGATCGGCACCATGATCGCCGAGGCCTTCGACAAGGTCGGCAAGGACGGCGTGATCACCGTCGAGGAGGGCACCACGCTCGGGACCGAGCTCGATGTGACCGAGGGCATGCAGTTCGACAAGGGGTACCTGAGCCCCTACATGATCACCGACGCGGAGCGCATGGAGGCGGTGCTGGAGAACCCGTGGATCCTGTTCGTCCAGTCCAAGGTGTCGGCTCTGACCGACCTGCTCCCGCTGCTGGAGAAGGTCGTCCCGACCAACCGTCCGCTGCTGATCCTCGCCGAGGACGTCGAGGGTGAGGCCCTGTCGACCCTGGTGGTGAACAAGATCCGGGGGACGTTCCTCAGCGTGGCGGTCAAGGCCCCGGGGTTCGGCGACCGGCGCAAGGCGATGCTGGCGGACATGGCCATCGTCACTGGCGGTCAGGTGGTCGCCGAGGAGGTCGGCCTCGCGCTGGACTCCGTCGGCCTGGACGTGCTGGGCAGTGCCAGGCGCGTCGTGGTCACCAAGGACGACACCACGATCGTCGACGGAGCGGGTGCGTCCGAGGACATCAGCGCGCGCATCGACCAGATCCGCAGCGAGATCGAGGCCACCGACTCCTCGTGGGACTCCGAGAAGCTCTCCGAGCGGCTGGCCAAGCTCTCCGGCGGTGTCGGAGTCATCCGGGTGGGGGCGGCCACCGAGGTCGAGATGAAGGAGAAGAAGCACCGGGTCGAGGACGCGGTGTCGGCGACCCGGGCCGCGATCGAGGAGGGGGTGGTCGCCGGCGGAGGGACCGCTCTGGTGCAGTCGGCGTCGGTCCTGGCCGACCGGCTGGGCCGCGAGGGTGACGAGGCGACCGGTGTGGCGCTGGTCGCCGGCGCCCTGGCCACGCCGCTGCACTGGATCGCCGAGAATGCGGGGGCTCATGGGCCGATCATCGCGATCCGGGTGGCGGAGGCGCCGGTGGGCACCGGCTTCGACGCCCGGACCGGCGACTACGTCGACATGGTGGGCGCCGGCATCATCGACCCGGTCAAGGTGACCCGCTCGGCGTTGCAGAACGCCGCCTCGATCGCCGGGATGCTGCTCACCACGGAAGTCCTGGTGGCCGAGAAGCCCAAGCCGCCGGAGAAGCCGGACGGCCACGGTCACGGCCACGGTCACGGCCACTGACCGGATCCGGCACGCCGCGGACATGACTGCGGGGCCCGGGCATGAACGCCCGGGCCCCGCAGCCGTGTCGTGGACGCGCTAGCTTGCGACGGGGACCAGGGACGGCAGGACTGTCTCGCCGGCGAGGATGGCCTCGCGCTCGTCCTCGGTGAGCCCACCCCACACGCCGTAGGGCTCGCGGACCCGCAGCGCGTGCTCCCGGCATCGGGCCAGGACCGGGCAGGTGGCGCACACGGCCTTGGCGGCCGCATCGCGCGCCGCCTTGCGCGGACCGCGCTCACCCTCCGGGTGGAAGAACAGGTCCGGGTCGGCACGCCGGCACGCCCCGTCCAGCTGCCAGTCCCAGATGTCGGCGATCGGTCCGGGTAGGCGAGAGATGTCAGTCATCGTCGTGGTCCTCCTTGCCAGGCAAACGCGCCGTTGTCATCCAGGTGTTCCCGATCCGTGGCTCGACCGGATGCAGACGACACTAGATTCGATTCGAAAGCGTTTCAAGAGGCGGCCGAATCGTTTACCAGACGGTTACAAGCGGCGGTGGCCGACAGGCCCTCACGGACCCAGGCGGGCCCTCTGGCTGCAACGATGTCGCGCTGCTCACGTCCGGTCGGCCGACGTGTCGAGATGCGCGATGCGCCAATCGGTTCGACAATCGATTCATGACGGTTCTCGACTCCCCCCACGACGGTGTGCGGGAGGCGACCATGACTGTGGCCAGCGTCGCCCGCCGACTGGGCGTGTCGCCGACGACTCTTCGCACCTGGGACCGTCGGCACGGCCTGGGTCCCTCCGAGCACGAGGCCGGCACACATCGGCGCTACAGCCCTCAGGACGTCGCCCGGCTCGAGCTCATGAGGCGGCTCACCCTGGAAGGGGTCTCGGCCGGCGAGGCCGCGCGCATCGCCGTGTCCACCGACCCCGACGAACTCCCGACGGTGACGTTGGGCGACGGCGTCGCGCACCGCAGGGGGTCTCGCCCGACGGTGATCCCGCTGGCCCGGGCCGAGGACAAGGTGCGGGGCCTGATCAAGGCCGCGGACGGCCTGGACTCCGGTGCGGTGAACGCCATCCTGCGCGAGTCGTTGGACCGCCAAGGAGTCATCGCCACCTGGGACTCCCTCATCGTGCCGGCGTTGGCCACGATCGGGCAGCGCTGGGCCAAGACCGGCCAAGGGGTGGACGTGGAGCACCTGGCCTCGGAGTGCGTCCTGGGGGTGCTGCGCCACCACGTGCAACGGTTCGCCGCCAGCCCGGTCAACACCCGCCCGATCCTGCTCGCCTGCGCGGAGGATGAGCAGCACTCGCTCCCCCTGCACGCGGTCGCTTCGGCGCTGGCCGAGCGGCACGTCTCGACCCGGGTGCTGGGCGCGCGGGTGCCGGTGGATGCGCTCGCCTCGGCGATTCGCCGCATCGGTCCCGCGGCGGTGTTCGTGTGGGCGCAGCGGCCGAACACCGGGGACCCGCGCCAGCTGGCCTCCCTTCCGGAGATCCGCCCGGCGCCCGTGGTGGCCGTGGCGGGGCCGGGCTGGCCCCCGCAGCCGCAGCGTTGGGCTCCCCGCCAGCGGATCGTGCAGGTGCACGACCTGTCCGAGGCGGTCGCCCTGCTGGCCCGCTCGGTGGGCGCCTGAGCTCGGGCGGCGCCTGGGTCGGGCGGCGTCCCGGCCCGCGCGTTGCGTCCAGGACAGCGGCGCCCCGGCCCCGCCCCGTCGTTGATCCACGGCGGATTCGGTGCTCCCCGTCGGTGATCCACGGCCGAATCGGTGCCCGCAGAGCACCAAACCCGCCGTGGATCACCGGGGTTGGGCACCAGAAGCGCCGTGGATCACCAGGACGAGCGCAGCGACCCCACCGTCGGTAGCCGTCCCCGCAGCGCGGCGCCCGGTGGACGCATGCTTGAACCGGGCTCGGCGCCGCTGCTCCCGTCCGGTCTAGCATGAGGTCGTCATGACCTCGCTGGACCCGCCTGTCGGCCTGACCTTCGACGACGTCCTGCTGCTGCCGGGTCCAAGCGAGGTGATCCCGAGCCAGGTCGACACCGCCAGCCGGGTGTCGCGGCGCATCGAGGTGGCCATCCCTCTGCTGTCATCGGCCATGGACACCGTGACCGAGGCGAGGATGGCGATCGCCATCGCCCGGCAGGGAGGGCTCGGCGTCCTGCACCGGAACCTGGCCATGGAGCACCAGGCGGGGCAGGTCGACATGGTCAAGCGGTCCGAGGCAGGCATGGTCAGCGATCCGGTCACCGTGTCTCCCGAGGCCACGATTGCCCAGGTGGACGCGCTGTGCGCCCGGTTCCGGATCTCCGGCGCCCCGGTCGTCGACGCGCAGCGGCGCCTGGTCGGCATCATCACCAACCGGGACACCAGGTTCGAGACCGACCGCTCTCGCCCGGTCTGGCAGGTCATGACACCGATGCCGCTGGTGACCGGGCCGACAGGGATCGAGCCGGACGACGCGATGGCCCTGCTGCGCCGGCACAAGGTCGAGAAGCTGCCGCTGGTGGACGACCAGGGCCGGCTGACCGGCCTGTTCACCCTCAAGGACTTCGTCAAGCGCGAGGCCTTCCCGCTGGCCACCAAGGACGAGCGGGGCAGGCTCCGGGTCGGTGCCGCCGTAGGCGTCGGCGCCGACGCCTACCAGCGGGCGATGATGCTGGCCGAGGCCGGCGCCGACCTCCTCGTCGTCGACACCGCACACGGCCACTCTCGCTCCGTCCTGGAGATGGTTGCCAAGCTGCACGCCGAGCTCGCTGACCTCGACATCGTCGGCGGGAACGTCGCGACCTACCAGGGCGCGTCGGCGCTGGTCGAGGCCGGAGCGGACGGCATCAAGGTCGGAGTCGGACCGGGCTCGATCTGCACGACCCGAGTCGTCGCGGGCGTCGGCGTCCCGCAGGTGACGGCGATCCACGAGGCAGCCCGCGCGGCCCGCCCTGCCGGCGTGCCGGTCATCGGGGACGGTGGCCTGCAGTACTCCGGGGACGTGGCGAAGGCGCTGGTCGCCGGCGCGGACACGGTCATGCTCGGCTCGCTGCTGGCCGGCTGCGAGGAGAGCCCGGGCGAGCTGGTGTTCATCAACGGCAAGCAGTTCAAGACCTACCGCGGGATGGGCTCGCTCGGCGCGATGCGCTCACGGGCCCCTGGTCCGGGGGCAGCCGAGGAGGGGTCCCGGTCGTACTCCACGGACCGCTACTTCCAGGACGACGTGCTCTCGGAGGACAAGCTCGTCCCCGAGGGGGTGGAGGGCCAGGTGCCCTACCGGGGTCCGCTGGCGGCGGTGGCCCACCAGCTCGTCGGCGGGCTGCGGGCGGCGATGGGCTACGTCGGGGCTCCCACCGTCGCCGACCTGCACGAACGCGGCCGCTTCGTCCGGATCACCGCGGCCGGGCTGCAGGAGAGCCATCCCCACGACATCCAGATGACCACCGAGGCCCCCAACTACAGCCCCCGATAGGCCAGGGAGGCCACGATGGCAGAGGTGGAGATCGGTCGAGGAAAGCGCGGCCGCCAGGGGTATGCCTTCGACGACATCGGGATCGTCCCGAGCCGGCGCACCCGAGACCCGCAGGAGGTCTCCACGACGTGGCAGATCGACGCCTACCGGTTCGCCACGCCGATCATGGCCGCCCCGATGGACTCGGTCGTCTCGCCGGCGACCGCAGTGGCCATCGGCCGCCTCGGTGGCCTGCCGGTGCTCGACCTGGAAGGCCTGTGGACGCGCTACGAGGACCCTGAACCACTGCTGGCGGAAGTCGCCGAGCTGGACGCCCCGCGGGCGACCTCCCGGCTGCAGGAGATCTACGCCGCACCCATCCGGGACGACCTGATCGCGGCGCGCATCGACGGGCTGCGCACCGAGGGCATCACGGTGGCGGCCGCGCTGTCGCCGCCGCGGGTGCTCGCCCTGCACAAGGCGGTGCTGGCTGCTGGCGTGGACATCCTGGTGATCCGCGGGACGACCGTGTCGGCCGAGCACGTGTCCGGGCAGACCGAGCCGCTGAACCTCAAGCAGTTCATCTACGAGCTCGACGTCCCGGTCATCGTCGGCGGCTGCGCCACCTACCAGGCCGCCCTGCATCTCATGCGCACCGGAGCGGCCGGGGTGCTCGTCGGGTTCGGGGGCGGCGCCGGCGGGACGACCCGCACGGTTCTGGGAGTGTCGGTGGCGATGGCCAGCGCCGTCGCCGACGTGGCGGCGGCCCGGCGGGACTACCTCGACGAGTCGGGCGGACGCTACGTCCATGTCATCGCCGACGGGTCGATCGGCCGGTCCGGGGACATCCCGAAGGCCATCGCCTGCGGAGCAGACGCCGTCATGATCGGGTCACCGTTGGCTCGGGCCGAGCAGGCCCCCGGGCGTGGCTGGCACTGGGGTGCCGAGGCCTGGCACGGCCAGCTGCCCCGCGGGGAGCGGGTGTGGGTCGGGACGGCCGGGACGCTGGAGCAGATCATGCGGGGACCCTCACGTGTCGCCGACGGGTCGATGAACCTCGTCGGGGCCCTGCGCCGCGCGATGGCCACCACCGGCTACACCGAGGTCAAGGACTTCCAGCGGGTGGAGGTCACCGTCCACGGCTGACCGGAGCACGACCTGGCTCGTCGGCCAGCTCGTCGGACCAGGCGACCAGGGGGATCGAGTCGCGAGGCTACAGGGACGGGCCCGCCGATCCCGGCACGTGCTGCACCGGGACCGCGCAGGCGTGGCTCAGCCGGGCCGGCAGGTCACGTCGCAGCCAGTGGGAGAAGCGCTCCGGCAGCGTGCACACCACGACCGCCTCCGCCTGGGTCTGCTGCACCAGCTCGCTCACCCGCCCCACCGGGTCGGCGTCGACCACCTCACCGGTGACCGCGACCCCGCGGGCGCGCAGCCGCTCCAACTGCGACTCGAGCCGACCCGCCGCCAACGCGTGGGCGATCTGCCCCGCGTCCGGGATGTAGCGGTCGGTCGGCGGGTAGTCCCACTGCTGCTCGCCCTCGGTTCTGGTCACCGGAGCGACCAGGTGCACCTGCACGTCCGGACCGGTCAGGCGCTCCTCGAGCGCCGCGTCGAGCTCCTCGCAGCCGAGGGTCTGGTTGGCCACCACCAGGATCGTCGCCATGTCGTCCTCCCGCCTCACCCATCACCACCACCGTTGCAGCAGTGTCGCGGGGACGGCCAGGGCCACAGGTCACCCGGTCCCGCGGCGGCGGGCGTTCCTAGACTTCGGCGATGACCGCGCACGCAGCACCCATGGACGCGACGGCGCACGACCTCGTGCTCGTGGTCGACTACGGCGCGCAGTACGCACAGCTCATCGCTCGCCGGGTCCGCGAGGCGCGGGTGTACTCCGAGATCGTCCCGCACACCATGCCGGTGGAGCAGATGCTCGCCCGGCGGCCGGCTGCGATCGTGCTGTCCGGCGGGCCGTCCAGCGTCTACGAGGAGGGGGCGCCGCTGGCCGATCCGGGTCTGTTCGCCGCGGACGTGCCGGTCTTCGGCATCTGCTACGGCTTCCAGTCCATGGCCCGCGCCCTGGGCGGACAGGTCCAGCGCACCGGCCTGTCGGAGTTCGGCCGCACCCGCGTCCAGGTCGACCGGCACGGCACGCTGCTGGCCGGGCTGCCGGCGGGCTTCGACGTGTGGATGAGCCATGGTGACGCGGTCGTGCGGGCACCGGACGGGTTGCGCCCGCTGGCCAGCACACCCGGCGCTGCTGTCGCGGCGTTCGAGGACCCGCTGCGGCGGTTGGCCGGTGTGCAGTGGCACCCCGAGGTCATGCACACCGAGCACGGGCAGCGGGTGCTCGAGCACTTCCTCTACGACGTGGCCGGCTGCCGCCCCACCTGGACCACGTCGACCATCGTGGCGGACCAGGTCGAGCGGATCCGTGCGCAGGTCGGGGACCGGCGGGCGATCTGCGGGCTGTCCGGAGGTGTCGACTCCGCGGTCGCCGCCGCGCTGGTCCAGCGGGCCGTCGGCGACCAGCTGACCTGCGTGTTCGTCGACCACGGGCTGCTGCGCGCCGGTGAGGCCGAGCAGGTCGAGCGGGACTTCGTCGCCGCGACCGGTGTCGAGCTGGTCGTCGCCGACGCGCGGGCACGCTTCCTCGAGGCCCTGCGTGAGGTGAGCGACCCGGAGGGCAAGCGCACGATCATCGGACGGGAGTTCATCCGGGTCTTCGAGCAGGCTGCAGCCGACCTCGTCGCCGGCGCCGGAGGGCCGGGGGTGGACTTCCTGGTCCAGGGCACCCTGTACCCGGACGTGGTGGAGTCCGGTGGCGGCACCGGCACCGCCACGATCAAGAGCCACCACAACGTGGGCGGGCTGCCCGCCGACCTGGAGTTCGCGCTGGTCGAGCCGCTGCGCTCGCTGTTCAAGGACGAGGTGCGCGCGGTGGGGGAGGAGCTCGAGTTGCCCCCCCAGATCGTGTGGCGGCACCCGTTCCCCGGGCCGGGGCTGGCCATCCGGATCGTCGGCGCGGTGACCGAGCAGCGCCTGGCCACGCTGCGCGCCGCCGACGCCATCGCCCGCGAGGAGCTGACCCGTGCCGGGTTGGACCGAGAGGTGTGGCAGTTCCCCGTGGTGCTGCTCGCCGACGTCCGCTCGGTAGGCGTGCAGGGGGACGGGCGGACCTACGGCCACCCGGTCGTGCTGCGGCCGGTCGTCAGCGAGGACGCCATGACCGCGGACTGGGCGCGGCTGCCGCCGGACCTGCTCGAGCGCATCTCCACCCGCATCACCAACGAGGTGCGCGAGGTCAACCGCGTGGTGCTCGACCTCACGAGCAAGCCGCCCGGGACCATCGAGTGGGAGTAGGCCCCCTGGTCATCGCCCACCGCGGGAGTGGGACGCGATCGTGCGACGGTGCAGTGTGGGGCTGGACGTCCCGCGCCGAGACCGACGGGCTGGTCGTCGACGAGCCTGCCCGGGCGGTACGGGTCCGATCACTACAGTCCTGACGCGTGGAGACCGTCTACGACCTCGTCGTCGTCGTTCACTTCCTCGGCCTGGCCAGCCTCATCGGCGGGTGGCTGGTGCAGATGCGCGCCCGTGGGGAGCGGCGCATCGTCCCGGCCATGGTCCAAGGGGCCCTCACTCAGCTGGTGACGGGCCTGCTGATCGTCGGGCTCGGGGAAGGGGTGCTGGACCGGGAGTACGACTACGCCAAGATCGCCACCAAGCTGGTCGTGACCGCAGTGGTGCTGCTGCTCACCTGGGTCAACCGGCGCAAGGAGGTGATCCCTGACGGGGTCTACTTCATCATCGGCGGGCTGAGCATCCTCAACGTCGCGCTCGCCGTGCTCTGGTGAGCAGCCGGGCACCAGCGTTCCCCATCAGCGCCGGGTCCCTCACAGCGACGCCCCCGTCACGAGCCACCGCTGCGAGCGTGCCCGCGGCGCCAGCGTGGCCAGCCGGGCCAGCATCCAGCATCCCACGGCCGCCCACAGGCCGACGGTGCCGGCGCCGTCCCCGGTGGTGCGTCCCACCACGACCGCGGCGAGGACCAGCGGCAGGAACGCCGCGGTGGCCAGGCAGGCGGCGACCGCGAGGTAGCGGCCGTCCCCGGCTCCGATGAGCACGCCGTCGAGCACGAACACCCAGCCGGCCAGGGGGGCGAGCACGGCGATGACCAGCAGGCCGATCACGAGCAGGCGCCTCACCTCGTCGTCGGTGGAGAACAGCGCGGCCACCGGTACCGCCAACGCGGCGGTCAGCAGGCCCAGGGCGACCCCGGACAGCACCCCCCAGCGGACCAGCCGATCGGTCAGCGACCGCACCGGCGCGGGGTCACCGGCACCGAGGTGGCGGCCGACGAGGGCCTGCGCGGCGATCGCCAGGGCGTCCAGGGCCAGGGCCAGCAGGCCCCACACGACGATGGCGACGTTGAACGCCGCGAGGCCCGACGTGCCGAGCCGGGCCGCCGCGGCCGTTGCCGCCAGCAGCACCACACGCATCGCGGCGGTGCGGACCAGCAGGGGCCACCCGGTCTGCCACGAGGAGGCGATGTCGCCGCGGCGCGGTGCAAGCCCGACCTGCAGGTGTCGAGCCCGGCGCGCCAGGACGCCCACCAGCGCCAGCGCCATGCCGGTCTCGGCCGCCACGGTCCCGATGGCCGACCCGACGATGCCCAGGCCCAGGCCCAGCACCAGGGCCACGTTCAGCACGGCGTTCCCGACCGCCCCGGACGCAGCGACCACCAGCGGAGTCCGGGTGTCCTGCAGCCCCCGAAGCACGCCCGTGCCGGCCAGCGACGCCAGCAACGCCGGCAACCCCCACCAGCCCACTCGAAGGTAGGCCACCGCCTGGTCGGCGGCCTCGGCCGGTGCGCCGAAGGCTGCGACCAGTGGTTGCGTCAGCGGCATCCCGACCACGGCAGCCAGCAGCCCCACACCGGCACCGAGCCACACCGCGCTCACCCCGTGCCGCACCGCGTCGGCCGAGTCCCCGGCACCGAGCATCCGAGCAACCGACCCGGTGGTGCCGTAGGCGAGGAAGATCGACAGGCTGGTGACCGTGGTGAGCACAGCGCCGGCGATGCCCAGCCCGGCCAGCGGTGCCGAGCCGAGCCGGGCCACGATGGCCGCGTCGGCAAGCAGGAACAGCGGCGGGGCCAGCAGCGCCCCGAGCGCCGGCACGGCCAGCCGGACGACCTCGCGGTCGACCGCGGTCAGCAGCGTCCGGCTACCCGGTCTGGTGGGCACGGAAGGCCTCGGCGAGCCGCCCGTGGGGCAGGCTGCCCCGCGCGGCGTTGGCGGCCAGCCAGTCCGAGACCCATCCGCGCACCTTGTCCGGCTCGGGGTGCTGGGAGGTGTGGGCCATGATCGCCTCGATCTTGCGGTCGAAGGTGTCGGTCACGTCGACGAAGACCGTCGGGTCGGGCACCGCCATCACCCACACCTGCTCGACCGTCCACGGCTCGAGCCCGTCGGCCAGCAGCTCAGGGAACGCGAAGGGGTTGCGCGCGAACGGGTACACCGCCCGGATGGCCGCCTCACCTGCGGCCATGTGGTCGGGATGACTGGCCCCGATGCGGTCCCACCAGCGCTCCGGGTTCGGCAGCAGCACCCGCTGCGGCCGAACGTCCCGGATGATCCGCACGATCTCCCGCACCAGGTCCCGGGTGGCCTCCAGCTCCCCGTCGGTGTGCCCGAGGAACCGCACGTCGTGGACCCCGACGACCTCGGCGGCCGCGCGCTGCTCCTCGCGCCGGATGCCGGGCATCCGCTCACGAGGGACGCCCGCGTCGAACCCCCCCGCCTGCCCGTCGGTGCACACGCAGTAGGTGACGGCCACACCGGCGTCCGTCCAGGTGGCGATGGTGCCGGCCGAGCCGAAGTCGACGTCGTCCGGGTGGGCGGTGACCACCAGGACCCGGTCCACCGTGGTGTCGTCGGCTGCCATCTGCGTCCCTCCAGGCGTGGTGTCCAGACGGCCACGCTAGACGCTGGAGTGTCGGCCCACCGACGTAGTCTGGATGTGTCATGGACTCCATCGCGGCCCGCACCGCACCGCCCGTCGAACCGCCCATGGCGGAGCCCGGCGTGCCGCTGGCCGTCCCCGACCCGGACCTCGCGCAGGCAGACCTGGCCAGCCTGCTCACCGATCTCAACCCGCCGCAGCGGGAGGCGGTGTTGCACGAGGGCAGCCCGCTACTGGTCGTCGCGGGTGCGGGCTCGGGCAAGACGCGCGTGCTGACCCGACGCATCGCCTACCTGCTGGCCGCACGCGGGGTCCACCCCGGCGCGGTGCTGGCGATCACCTTCACCAACAAGGCCGCCGCGCAGATGCGTGAGCGGGTGGCCGACCTCGTCGGTCCTGCGGCCCGGACGATGTGGGTGAGTACCTTCCACTCCGCCTGCGTGCGGATCCTGCGTCGCGAGATCACTCGCTTCGGCATCCGCTCGTCGTTCACCATCTACGACGCCGCCGACAGCCAGCGGCTCATGTCGATGGTGGTCCGCGAGCTCGACCTCGATCCGAAGCGCTACCCCCCGCGCGCGTTCTCCGCGCAGGTGAGCACGCTGAAGAACGAGCTGGTGGACTACGAGACGTTCGCGGCGCGCGCGAGCAGCGACAACGAGCGCATGCTCGCGCAGGCCTACACCGGCTACCAGGCTCGGCTGACCCAGGCCGACGCGCTGGACTTCGACGACCTCATCATGACCACCGTCCACCTGCTGCAGGCCTTCCCGGAGGTGGCCGAGCACTACCGGCGGCGCTTCGCTCACATCCTTGTCGACGAGTACCAGGACACCAACCACGCCCAGTACGTGCTCGTGCGCGAGCTGGTGGGCGACACCGGTGAGCTGTGCGTCGTCGGCGATGCCGACCAGTCGATCTACGCCTTCCGCGGTGCCACCATCCGCAACATCCTGCAGTTCGAGCGAGACTTCCCCAACGCCCGCACGGTGCTGCTCGAGCAGAACTACCGCAGCACCCAGACCATCCTGGACGCCGCCAACGCGGTGATCGCGAAGAACCCGAAGCGTCCGGCCAAGCGGCTGTGGACACAGGCCGGTGAGGGGGAGCGCATCGTCGGGTACGTCGCCGACGACGAGCACGCCGAGGCCCAGTTCGTCGCGGACGAGATCGACCGGCTGGCCGACGACGGGATGGCCCGACCCTGCGACGTGGCCGTGTTCTATCGCACGAACGCTCAGTCCCGGGTGTTCGAGGAGGTGTTCGTCCGCACCGGCCTGCCGTACAAGGTCGTCGGGGGGGTGCGGTTCTACGAGCGCAAGGAGGTGCGCGACGGGCTGGCCTACCTTCGGGCGATCGCCAACCCCGCCGACGCGGTCTCGCTGCGGCGCATCATCAACACCCCGCGCCGAGGCATCGGGGAGCGTGCCGAGGCGGCGCTGGCGGCCTTCGCCGAGCGCGAGCGGACCACCCTCGCCGACGCGATGCGCCGCGTCGAGGAGATCCCGGCGATGGCCAGTCGCTCGGTGGCCGCAGTGGCGGCCTTCCGCGGCATGCTGGAGTCGTGGATCGCGCAGGCCGAGAGCGGGGTCGGGCCGTCGGCCCTGCTCACCGACGTCCTGCAGCGCACCGGCTACCTCGACGAGCTTGCCGCCAGCGGCGACCCGCAGGACGCCAGCCGCGCGGAGAACCTGCGGGAGCTCGTCGCGGTGGCCCGCGAGTTCGAGCAGACCCGCCCGGACGGGACGCTGACCGACTTCCTCGAGCAGGTGTCCCTGGTGGCCGACGCGGACGAGATCCCCGACGACGAGACCGCCGGCGGCGTGGTCACGCTGATGACCCTGCACACCGCCAAGGGGCTGGAGTTCCCGGTGGTCATGCTCACCGGCATGGAGAACGGCGTCTTCCCGCACCAGCGTTCCATGGACGACCCGGCCGAGCAGCAGGAGGAGCGGCGGCTGGCCTACGTCGGCATCACCCGCGCCCAGGAGCGGCTCTACCTCACCCGTGCGGCGCTGCGCACCTCCTGGGGAGCCCCCCAGTACAATCCGCCGTCGCAGTTCCTCGACGAGATCCCGGCCGAGCTGCTGACGTGGCGACGCACCGGGGAGGAGGCGGCCAACTCCAGGACCAGCTGGCGGTCGGCGGCCGCCGCCGGCCGGGCGCCCGTGGGCTCGGCGCAGATGCGCCCTGTCCCGGCGCTGCAGGCCGGTGACCGGGTCACCCACGACACGTTCGGGCTGGGGACGGTGGTGGGCACCCGGGGTGCGGGGCCGGACCTGGAGGCCACCGTGGACTTCGGGTCGTCGGGGGTCAAGACGCTGCTGCTGCGCTACGCCCCGGTCGAGAAGCTGTGACGACAGCCCACGGTGGGCGGCCCTACAGAGTGAGGCCCTTGCCCGCCAGCCAGGTGTAGGGGTCGGTGTCCGTGCCGCCGACGTGAGCCTCGAGGTGCAGGTGGTTGCCGCTGCTGTTGCCGGTAGACCCGACCGCGCCGATCTGCTGCCCGGTGGTCACCGATCCGGAGGTCACCGCGATGCTCGACATGTGCGCGTACCAGGTCTTGGTGCCGTCCTGGTGGGTGATCTCCACCTTCTGCCCGTAGGCGCCGTCCCAGCCGGCGAAGGTCACCGTGCCTGAGTGCACCGCCTTGACCGGGGTGCCGTACGGCGCGGTCATGTCCAGCCCGGTGTGGTAGCCACGCGCCCACCGCCCGCCTCCGGCGCCGTAGCGGGCGGAGAGCCGGTAGGAGTCCAGCGGGGCCACGTACATGGCCGCCAGGCGAGCCCGCTCCTCGGCCTCGCGGGCGGCCCGCTCCTCGGCCTCCCGCCGCTGCTGCTCGATCTCGGCGGCCACGATCGTCTGGTGCGCCGTGGCCGAGGCCTGCTGGGCCGCGCTGGTCAGAGTCTCGCCGCCGGTGCTGATGGCGCCGAACACGTCGCTGGTGGTCTGGCCAGCCGCCGCCGACATCGGTCGGATCGGCGCGTCGAGCGCGAGCACGTCGCTGTGCTGCGTCCCCAGGGACGCCCCAGCGGTGGGAACGGTCACTGCTCCTGCGATGGCGACCGCAACGGTCACCGAGCCGGCAACCGCGGGCAGCGAGAGCCGGCGTTGCCGCGCGCGGCGGTGCTTGCCTCCCCTGCCAGAGCCCATGGTCGGTCCTTCTCGATCGGGGGCTGCGCGTGAACACGCAACCCTTTTGTCTGGTTTGCTTTCTCTTGTCGCCACAGCCAAGGTAACGGTTTGATATCGATACACCAAATCGCTATCAACAGGCCAGGAGCCGGTCGGCGCCGACAGGTCCAGTCATCAGTTCGTTACCGACGACCGCGGCAGCGCTGCGAACCCAGGGTTCCCCGATGGCGGCCGGGTCTAACCTGACGCCGTGAACCAACCGGCTCCGCTGCGGGTGGTGGTGGCCAAGCCCGGGCTCGACGGGCACGACCGGGGAGCCAAGATCGTGGCCCGGGCGCTGCGCGACGCCGGTGTCGAGGTCATCTACACCGGGCTGCACCAGACTCCCGAGCAGATCGTCGCGACGGCGCTGCAGGAGGACGCGGACGCCATCGGGCTGTCGGTGCTGTCCGGGGCGCACCTGACGCAGTTCCGGCGGGTGAGCGAGCTGCTCGCCGCGCGCGACGCCGAGGACATCGTGGTCTTCGGCGGCGGGATCATCCCGGACGAGGACATCCCGGCGTTGACCGCGATGGGTGTGGCCGCCGTGTTCACCCCTGGGGCCAGCACCGGCGAGATCGTCGCGTGGGTCACCGGTCACCTGCGTCAGCCGGCGTGACACCCCGCGCCGCAGCCTCGGCGTGCCCGTCGATACGCTCGGGGGAGATCCTGACCGCCCGCTGAGCCAGACGAGGACGTGACGCGTGTGGACCTGATGGAGTACCAGGCCAAGCAGCTCTTCACCGCCCACGGGGTGCCCGGCCTCCCCGGCGAGACCGCCGACGACCCGGAGCACGCCCGAGCGATCGCTGAGCGGATCGGCACGACGGTGGTGGTGAAGGCCCAGGTGAAGACCGGCGGTCGAGGCAAGGCCGGGGGGGTCAAGCTCGCCGACACGCCCGAGGAGGCCGCCGCGAAGGCGCAGGCCATCCTCGGGCTGGACATCAAGGGCCACGTCGTGCACCGGGTGCTGGTCACCGAGGCGACCGACATCGCCGCGGAGTACTACGTGTCGTTCCTGCTGGACCGGGCCAACCGCACCTACCTCGCGATAGCCAGCGCCGAGGGTGGCATGGAGATCGAGCAGCTGGCCGTCGAACGACCGGAGGCGCTGGCGAAGGTGCCGGTGGACCCGCTCGCCGGGGTCGACGAGGCCAAGGCCCGCGAGATCGTGGACGCGGCGAGGTTCCCCGCGCACGCCCCGCCGGCCGTCGTGGACGCCATCGTCGACGTGCTGGTCAAGCTCTGGGCGGTGTTCGTCGAGGAGGACGCCACGCTGGTCGAGGTCAACCCGCTGGTGCGCACCCCCGACGACCGGGTGCTGGCCATCGACGGCAAGGTGTCCCTGGACGACAACGCCGCCTTCCGGCACCCCTCCCACGAGGCGTTCGTCGACAAGTCCGCCGACGACCCGCTGGAGCGGGCCGCGAAGGAGAAGGACCTGAACTACGTCAAGCTGGACGGTGAGGTCGGCATCATCGGCAACGGTGCCGGGCTGGTGATGAGCACCCTCGACGTGGTGGCCTACGCCGGGGAGGAGTTCGGTGGGGTGCGCCCGGCCAACTTCCTCGACATCGGCGGCGGCGCGTCCGCCCAGGTGATGGCCAACGGGCTGGAGATCATCCTGTCCGACCCGTCGGTGCGCAGCGTCTTCGTCAACGTCTTCGGTGGCATCACCGCCTGCGACGCGGTGGCCAACGGGATCATCGCCGCCGTCGAGATGCTCAAGGCCCGCGGCGAGCACATCGACAAGCCGCTGGTCGTGCGCCTGGACGGCAACAACGCCCGGGAGGGCCGACGCATCCTCGACGAGACCGAGCACGACGTCGTCGAGCTCGTGGACACCATGGACGATGCCGCGCGCCGCGTGGCCGAGCTCGCAGCACAGGGGGCCTGACGTGTCGATCTTCCTCAGCGAGAAGTCCCGGGTGATCGTCCAGGGGATGACCGGCTCGGAGGGCAGCAAGCACACCCAGCGGATGATCACGGCCGGGACCTCGATCGTGGGTGGCGTCACCCCGGGCAAGGGCGGCCAGCAGGTCGACTTCGCCGGCGCGACCGTGCCGGTGTTCAGCTCCGTCGCCGAGGCCGTGGCCGAGACCGGGGCGGACGTGTCGGTGGTGTTCGTCCCGCCGCGCTTCGCCAAGGCAGCGGTCGCCGAGGCGGTGGACGCACAGGTGCCGCTGGTCGTCGTGATCACCGAGGGGATCCCGGTCCACGACACCGCCTCGTTCTTCGCCTACGCCCAGCAAGCGGGCACGACCCGGATCATCGGACCCAACTGCCCAGGCCTGATCAGCCCGGGCAAGTCCAACGCCGGGATCATCCCCGCCGACATCACCAAGCCCGGCCGCATCGGCCTGGTCAGCAAGAGCGGCACCCTGACCTACCAGATGATGTACGAGCTGCGCGACATCGGCTTCTCCACCTGCGTCGGCATCGGCGGCGACCCCGTCGTGGGGACCACCCACATCGACTGCCTGCAGGCGTTCTCCGACGACCCGGACACCGACGCCATCGTGATGATCGGTGAGATCGGTGGGGACGCCGAGGAGCGGGCCGCGGAGTACATCAGCGCCCACGTGTCCAAGCCGGTGGTCGGCTACGTCGCCGGGTTCACCGCCCCTGAGGGCAAGACCATGGGGCACGCCGGGGCGATCATCTCCGGCTCCGCCGGGACCGCCCAGGCGAAGAAGGAGGCCCTGGAGTCCGTCGGCGTCCAGGTGGGCAAGACGCCCAGCGAGACCGCGCAGCTCATGCGCCAGGTGATGGCCGGGGGCTGACCCGCCCGGCCCGGCGTGTGCTGCCCGCCGGACAGCCTCGGGCCCGCCACCATGGGTCGGTGACCTCCACCGCCGTCCGCCCAGCCGCTGACCAGGCCTCGGCGTCGCGCCCGGCTGCGGGGCTGCCGCGTCTGCTGGTCAGCGGTGCCGCGGTCGCAGCGTGGGTGGTCGCCGCCGGGCTCGGGGTGGTGGCTGCCCCGGTGCTGCTGGCCTGGGTGGCCGCCGGAGCCGCTGAGCCGATGCCCGACGCCCTCTCGGTCGCCGCTGCCGGCTGGCTGCTCGGTCTGGGCGCCACCCTCGCCTCCCCGGACGCCTCGTGGGGGCTCACCCCGCTCGGCCTGACCCTGGTCTGTGTCCTGCTCGCGGTCCGGGGCGGCTCCTGGGCCGCCGAGACCGCCACCGTGGCAGGCGGCACGCGTTCGGCGGTGCTCCTGCTGGCAGCCGGGATGACCGCGGCAGCGCTGGCCGGCGCATCCGCCGCTGCCCTGACGCTGGAGGAGGTCATGGTCGACCCGGGCCAGGCCGCGACGCAGGCCGCGCTGGTGACGCTGACCGGCACCGGGATCGGGCTGGTCAAGGCCCGCCCCGGAGGGTGGCGCGCCCTGCTGGGCGAGCTGGCTCCCCGCTGGCTGCGGCGGGCGCTGGTCGGCTCGGTCGCCGCGCTCGCCGTGCTGACGGCGGCCGGTGCAGCCATCGTCAGCGTCGCCCTGGTGAGCTCGTTCGACACCACCAGCACCCTTCTGCAGCAGATCGATCCCGGACCCGCCGGCGGGCTCGCGCTGCTGCTGGGCAGCCTGGCCTACCTGCCGACGGTGATCGTCTGGGCCGTCGCGGTGCTCGCCGGCCCCGGCGTGGCCATAGGTGGCGCGGTGACCGTGCGGGCCGACGGGGTGGACGCCGGGGCGCTGCCCGGCTTCCCGCTGCTGGGCATCGTCCCGGTGACCATGCCGGTTGCGGTCCCGGTTCTCGGCGTGCTCACCCTCGTCACGGCCGGGACGCTCGCCGGGCTCCTGGTGGCGCGTCGCCGCGCCCCCAACGAGGGACCGCTCGCGGTGGCACTGGGGGGTCTGGTGGCCGGGGCTGTGTCAGCGGCCGTCGTCGGGGTGGCCTGCTGGGCGGCCACCGGCCCGATGGGGCCCGGTCTGCTCGCAGAGGTCGGCCCGACTGCGCCTGCGGTCGCGGGCGTGGTGGGGGCCGTGGTTGGTGTGATCGCTACCGCGACCGCATGGCTGGCCGCCCGACGGGCAGCCGCATCAGGACCCCAGGCGTGAGACCAGCGCCTCGGTGAGCTCGTCCTGGCAGGCCTGCCGGGCCAGCCGCGTGTTGGCGCCGGAAAGGCAGCGGGAGTACTCGCTGACCTCGTCGGCGAGCAGCAGCCCCAGCGCCGTGGCGGCGATGCCGACCACCAGCCCAGCCGATGCCGCGGCGACCGTCAGCAGCCGGGTTGCGGAGCCTGCCCGGTCCCCGCTGCGCGCCGCCAGCACGATGGTCACGATCGCCAGGACGACACCCACGGGAGGAGCCAGCACCGCGGTGAGCAGGCAGGCAACAGCCAGGATGGTCAGTCGCGTCCCCGTCGGCCGTCGGCCGGGCTGCGCCCGGGACGGCCCGCCGGAGGGAGGCTGGCCGGAGGGAGGCTGGCCGCCCACCGCCGGCGGGCCGGCGCCCCCGTCGACCCGGAACGGGTCGTGCGGATCCCCGCCGTCCTTGGCCACCGGGCTATCCTCGCTCATCACCGACCGTGCGCTCGACGTCGTCGCGTGCGTCGCGGTCTGCCCTGCGCCGGCAAGGAGTCACGCGTGCCTCATGCGGTGACCGACGCCGTGAGCGGCACTGGACGACTCGTCGTCCTCGCCTCGGGCACCGGCAGCCTGTTCGACGCGCTGGTCGCCGCGGCCAACGAGCGTGACGACGTCGAGGTCGTCGCGCTCGTCTGCGACCGTCCCGACGCCGGGGCGGTCGCCGTGGCGGCCGGCCACGGTGTGCCCGCCACCCTGGTGCCCCTGCTGGACCCGCAGCGCCGGACGGACTGGGACGTCGAGGTGGCCGAGTCCATCGGCGCCCACCGTCCGGACCTCGTCGTCTCGGCCGGGTTCATGCGGCTGCTCGGCCCTGCGGTGCTGCGCCGCTTCGCCAACCGGGTGATCAACACCCACCCTGCGCTGCTGCCGGCCTTCCCCGGGGTGCACGCGGTGCGCGACGCGCTGGCCTACGGGGTGCGGGTGACCGGCTGCACCGTTCACCTGGTGGACTCGGGTGTCGACACCGGGCCGGTCATCGCGCAGCGGGCGGTCGAGGTCCACCCGGACGACGACGAGGCGTCCCTGCACGAACGCATCAAGCAGGTCGAGCGCGTGCTGCTCCCCGAGGTCGTCTTCGCGATGCTGGCCGAGGGCTGGACCGTCAACGGCAGGAGGGTGACCATCCCGTGAGCCACGATCAGGACGGGCGCGACGGCGAGGTCGACCGGCGTCCGCTGCGTCGCGCGCTGGTCAGCGTCTCGGACAAGACGGGGCTGGCCGACCTGGCCCATGCCCTGCACGCCGCAGGCGCGAGCATCGTGTCCACCGGGTCCACCGCGGCCCGGATCGCCGAGGCCGGCGTGCCCGTCACCCCGGTCGAGCAGGTGACCGGGTTCGCCGAGTGCTTGGACGGGCGGGTCAAGACGCTGCACCCCGCGGTGCACGCCGGGCTGCTGGCCGACCCACGCCTGCCCGAGCACGACCGGCAGCTCGAGGAGCTGGGGATCGCGCCATTCGACCTGCTGGTGGTCAACCTCTACCCCTTCGAGCGCACCGTCGCCTCCGACTCCGCCGCCGAGGACTGCATCGAGCAGATCGACATCGGCGGGCCCGCGATGGTCCGGGCGGCGGCCAAGAACCACCGCCGCGTCGCCGTCGTGGTCTCCCCGGACCGCTACCCCGACGTGGTGGCCGCGGCACAGGCCGGCGGGTTCAGCCTCGCCCAGCGACGGCGGCTGGCCGCCGAGGCGTTCGCGCACACCGCCGGGTACGACGTGGCCGTCGCGTCCTGGATGGGCAGCGTCCTGGCACCCGAGACCGACGCGGGCCCCTTCCCGCCCTGGCTCGGCGCGACCTGGCACCGCCGAGCGTCCCTGCGCTACGGGGAGAACCCGCACCAGGCGGCGGCGCTGTACGTCGGCGGCGGGCCGTCCGGGCTGGCCGGTGCGCAGCAGCTGCACGGCAAGGAGATGTCCTACAACAACTACGTCGACGCCGACGCCGCGCTGCGGGCGTCCTACGACTTCGACGTCCCGGCCGTGGCGATCATCAAGCACACGAACCCGTGCGGCATCGCCATCGGGGACGACATCGCCCACGCCCACGCCAAGGCACACGCCACCGACCCCGTCTCGGCTTTCGGCGGGGTCATCGCGGCCAACCGGCCGGTCAGCGCCGCGATGGCCGAAGCGGTCGCCGAGGTCTTCACCGAGGTCGTCGTCGCCCCCGGCTTCGCCCCCGACGCGCTGGCCACCCTGTCGGGCAAGAGGAACGTGCGGCTGCTCGTGGCGGACGCGCCGTCTCGGGCCGCCGCCCAGTGGCGCCCGATCGGCGGCGGCCTGCTGCTGCAGCAGCGTGACGCTCTCGACGCGCCCGGGGACACCCCCGTGTGCTGGACACGTGCTGCCGGCGAGCCGGCCGACGAGGCCACCCTCGCCGACCTGGAGTTCGCCTGGCGGGCCTGCCGCTCGGTGAAGTCCAACGCCATCCTGCTCGCTCACGACACCGCCGCGGTCGGCATCGGCATGGGCCAGGTGAACCGGGTCGACTCCGCGCGGCTGGCGGTCCAGCGCGCCGGTGAGCGCGCCGCCGGGTCGGTGGCCGCCTCGGACGCCTTCTTCCCGTTCGCCGACGGCCTGCAGGTGCTGCTCCAGGCTGGGGTCCGCGCCGTCGTCCAGCCAGGCGGGTCGGTGCGCGACGAGGAGGTCGTCGCGGCGGCGCGCGCCGCCGGCTGCACGATGTACCTGACCGGGACGCGCCACTTCCTGCACTGACGCGGCCTGCGCTGACGCGGCCTGTGCTCAGGCACCTGCGCTGACGCCATCTGCAGCGGTCCAGTGACAGGATGGCCGCCGATGAGCGCCACCATCCTGGACGGGCGGGCCACCGCCGCCGAGGTCAAGGCCGACCTGGCCGCCCGGGTCGAGGTGCTGCGCGCCTGCGGGATCACCCCGGGGTTGGGCACGGTGTTGGTCGGGGACGACCCGGGCAGCCGCGCCTACGTCGCCGGCAAGCACCGTGACTGCGCCGAGGTCGGCATCGCCAGCCTGCGGGTCGAGCTGCCGGTCGACGCCGGCCAGGTCGAGGTCGAGGCGGCGATCGACGCGCTGAACGCCGATCCGGCCTGCACCGGGTACATCGTCCAGCTCCCTCTGCCGGCCGGGTTGGACGCCAACGCCGTCCTGGCCCGGATGGACCCGGGCAAGGACGCCGACGGGCTGCACCCGACGAACCTGGGCTGGCTCGTGCTCGGTCGGCCGGCACCGTTGCCGTGCACCCCGCGCGGCATCGTCGTGCTGCTACGCCGGTACGGGGTCACCCTCGACGGTGCCCAGGTGTGCGTGGTCGGGCGGGGCGTGACCGTGGGGCGCCCCCTCGGGCTGCTGCTCACCCGCCGCTCGGAGAACGCCACCGTCACGCTGTGCCACACCGGCACCCGCGACCTCGGCGCCCACCTGCGCGCAGCCGACGTGGTGGTGGCCGCCGCCGGCGTCCCCGGTCTGGTCGGCGCCGGCCAGGTCAGGCCGGGTGCCGCCGTGCTGGACGTGGGGATCACCCGCACCGGGGCCGGTCTGGTGGGCGATGTCGACCCGGGCGTCGCCGAGGTGGCCGGCTGGCTGGCGCCGATGCCCGGCGGGGTGGGGCCGATGACCCGGGCGATGCTGCTCACCAACGTCGTGGAGTCCGCCGAGCAGGCGGCCGGCCTTCGTCAGGGGCAGCCATGAGGGACCGCTGATGGCGCAGGCCGGCGTCGACCCCTTCGACGAGCTGGAGGAGTGGGGGAGCGGTGAGTGGGTCGCGGAGGTCGAGAGCGCACCGAGGCCCTGGCCGAGGGTCACGGTCGCCTACCTCGCCGTGCTGGCTGTGGGCGCCGTCGGTCTCGTCCTGATGGCCGTCGTCGGATGGGGCCCCGCCCCCGACGACCTGTTCCGGCCCGGCGCGGTCCTGGTGGCCTCCGGGGTGTGCCTGGCCGCGGCGCTGCGCGCGCTGCTGTCCGAGGAACGCGCCGGCATGCTGGTGCTGCGCTCACGTCGTACGGACGTGCTGGTCTACGCCGCCCTCGGGGCGGCGGCGCTGGTGCTGGCGATCGTCGTACCCCCGCCGGGCTGATCACGCCCAGGACTAGGCTTCTGGATCGGGTCGGCGGGAGGTCCCCGGTGACCCGACACAGCGCACGGCACACCAGTGGAGGCGGGCATGGCGGACAGGACAGGCAAGGTGACGGTGGTCGGGGCGGGCTTCTACGGCTCGACGACGGCGCAACGGCTGGCTGAGTACGACCTGTTCGACACCGTCGTACTCACCGACATCGTCGAGGGCAAGCCCGAGGGGCTGGCACTGGACATGAACCAGTCGCGTCCGGTGGAGGGCTTCGAGACCACCGTGGTCGGCGTCACCACCGGGACCGACGGCTCGGGGTACGAGGCCATCGAGGGCTCCGACGTCGTGGTCATCACCGCGGGGTTCCCGCGCAAGCCGGGCATGTTGCGCATGGACCTGCTGGAGAAGAACGCCGGCATCGTCCGACCGGTCAGCGAGAGCGTCGCCCGGTTCGCCCCGGACGCGGTGATCATCGTGGTGACCAACCCCCTGGACGAGATGACCGCACTGGCTCAGATCGCCTCGGGCCTGCCCTACCAGCACGTGATGGGGCAGGCCGGCATGCTCGACACGGCCCGGTTCACCAACTCGGTCGCCGTGGAGCTCGGCGTCCCGGTGGGCAGCGTGCAGACCCTGACGCTGGGCTCCCACGGCGAGACGATGGTGCCGGTCCCGTCCCGGTGCACCGTCGACGGACGGCCGCTGAGCCAGCTGCTGCCGCCGGAGAAGATCGACGAGCTGGTGGAGCGCACCCGCAACGGCGGGGCCGAGATCGTCGCGCTGCTCAAGACCGGGTCGGCGTACTACGCGCCGTCCGCGGCCGCCGCCCGGATGGCCAGGGCGGTGATCGAGGACGCCGGTGCGGTCATGCCGGTGTGCGCCTGGGTCGACGGCGAGTACGGCATCTCCGGGGTGTACCTGGGTGTGGAGGCCGAGGTCGGCCGCGAGGGCGTCCGCCGCGTGGTGGAGACCCCGCTGACCGACTCGGAGCGGGCCGCCCTCGCCGCGGCCGCCGACGCGGTCCGCGCCAAGCAGGCCGACGTCACGGGCATGTGAGAGGTCGCACGTGAGCAAGATCAAGGTCGGCGGCCCGATCGTCGAGCTCGACGGCGACGAGATGACGCGCATCATCTGGGCTTACATCAAGGACCAGCTGGTCCTGCCCTACCTGGACGTCGACCTGCGCTACTACGACTTGTCGATCGAGCACCGCGACGCCACCGAGGACCAGGTCACCGTCGATGCGGCCCACGCCATCCTCGAGCACGGAGTGGGCGTCAAGTGCGCCACGATCACCCCGGACGAGGCGCGGGTGGAAGAGTTCGGCCTGAAGAAGATGTGGCGCTCGCCCAACGGGACGATCCGCAACATCCTCGGCGGGGTGGTGTTCCGCGAGCCCATCATCATCAGCAACATCCCTCGGCTGGTGCCCTCGTGGACCAAGCCCATCGTCATCGGCCGTCACGCCCATGGCGACCAGTACAAGGCCACCGACTTCAAGGTCCCCGGGGCGGGCACTGTCACCATCACCTACACCCCCGCCGACGGCAGCGAGCCGATGGAGTTCGAGGTCGCCCAGTTCGGCGACGACGGTGGAGTCGCGATGGGCATGTACAACTTCCATGACTCCATCGCCGACTTCGCCCGGGCGTCGTTCTCCTACGGGCTCGAGCGCGGCTACCCGGTGTACCTGTCGACGAAGAACACGATCCTCAAGGCCTACGACGGGGAGTTCAAGGACACCTTCGCCGAGGTGTTCGAGGCCGAGTACGCGCAGAGGTTCGCCGAGGCCGGCCTGACCTACGAGCACCGGCTCATCGACGACATGGTGGCAGCGGCCCTGAAGTGGGAGGGCGGCTACCTCTGGGCGTGCAAGAACTACGACGGGGACGTGCAGTCCGACACCGTCGCCCAGGGCTTCGGGTCGCTCGGGCTCATGACCTCCGTGCTCATGACGCCGGACGGGCGCACCGTGGAGGCCGAGGCCGCGCACGGCACCGTCACCCGGCACTACCGCCAGCACCAGGCCGGCAAGCCGACCTCGACCAACCCGATCGCGTCCATCTTCGCCTGGACCGGCGGCCTCAAGCACCGCGGCAAGCTCGACGGCACCCCGGAGGTGACCGACTTCGCCGAGGTTCTCGAGGGGGTGTGCGTGCAGACCGTCGAGGAGGGCAAGATGACCAAGGACCTCGCCCTGCTCGTCGGCCCGGACCAGCCGTGGCTGACCACGCAGGAGTTCCTCGCCGCCCTGGACGAGAACCTCCAGCGCGCCATGTCCTGACCCCTGCTCGGCCCGGCCGCGCCCCCAAATGACCACGTCAGGTACGCCCGTGGGAGGTTGACGGGGCTCGTATGCCACGTCAACCTCCCACGGGCC
>CAYHHE010000025.1:0-24582 GCA_964356295.1 uncultured Actinomycetes bacterium
GGTGATCCACGGCGGGTTTGGTGCTCGTAGCGCACCTTTTCCGCCGTGGATCATCGGTGGGGGGCACCGATCCCGCCGTGGATCATGGACGGGGCGGGGCGCCGACAGCGCCATCCGCTGACCCCGCGGGGAATCCTGGCTCGACGGGGCCGGCGTGGTCGACCGGGAGACCATCGCGAGGCCGGATTGCCCTGGCCGGCTCGCCTCGCGCGGCGCATTCTCAAGTGACGGGAGGTGAGGTGATGACCGCACGGACGAGCAGCCCCCAGCCAAGGACAGCGAAGGACGACCGCGACGAACGGCACGTCCCGGAGCGCTATCGGGTCCTTCCTGAACCGATAGCGCCGGAGGACATGACGACGGAGCAGCCGTCCGAGGATCCTCCCGACCCTGAGGGAGGCCGCGACACCGAGCGGGACTTCCTCCTGCGTTACGCCTGAGCAGCCCCAGGGGAGCAGCCCCAGGGGATCAGGCCCAGGGCGGGAGTTCTGTGGCAGCGATCAGGCCGATGCCCGCGGCTGCTCGGCGGCGCCCAGCTTCTCGGCCATCACGGCCAGTCCCTGCCGAGCAGTCCGGACGGCGTCGTCAACGCGCTCCTGCATCGCTCGGGCAGCCTCGAGCCGTTCGACTGCTGCCCGCTCGGCCTCGAGACATGCCTCGACGCTGTGCTGGCTCTCCCGCTGGGCCGCCGCCTGGTCGGCGAGGTAGCCCTTGACCTCGCCCTCGGCGAGCTCGACGGCCCGGGCGAGCAGGTAGCGGTAAGCGACGCGGACCTTCTTCGGGGTTGTCTTGCGGGTCAGCGCCTCCACCTCGTCCCGGACCGAGGCCCGCATGAACACCAGCCGGTCGGACTGATACTGCTGGCTGTCCGCCGCACGACGCGCCCGGGCCAGCGCCTCCCGCGAGTCGGCCAGATCGTTCTCGGCCTCACGAACCGCGGCCGCAGCCGCGTCCACGTGCGGAGCGAACCGCGCACTCAGGGCCTGGGTGAGCCGCTCCAGCTCGAGCGGGTCGACGCCACCGGGGGAGTGGTCATCACCGGCCTGGTCCGGCGCAGGTACGGCTGGGGTGTAGCGGTCTGTCATGGAACGCCCTCAAGGTCGCAGCGGTGTCGCGGTTGCGTGGACGTCCATGATCCCACCCGCTGCGGTCTTGACTCTGCCCCTGGGGGAGGGCGGACAGTTCAGGTGTGGACGAGGCAGGACGGCGGGACGGGCTGCTGCCGATCGGTCGGTTCTCGCAGCTCACCCGGCTGTCGGTGAAGGGCCTGCGCCTCTACGACGAGCGGGGCCTGCTCGAGCCGGCATTCGTCGACCCCGTCAGCGGCTACCGGTACTACGACTCGTCGCAGGCGCAGCGGGCAGAGGCGATCCGGGTGCTGCGTGGGGTGGGGATGTCGCTGGACCAGATCGGGGAGGTGCTCGGTGGCGGTCCCGAGAAGGTCGGGGCCCTGCTGCGAGCCCATCGTGAGGCGCTGCTCGCCCAGGCGCAGGACGCTGCGAACGCCGCAGCGCTCGTGCAGGACGTGATGGAGGGAAGGAGGCCTCTCGTGTCGTACGAGATCACCACGGAGACCGCGGCGGAGCAGCACGTGGCTGCGCTGAGGATCGAGACCGACCTGGCCGAGGTCGGGACGCGGATGGAGGCGGGTTTCGGGCACCTCATGAAGGCCCTCGCCGAGACTGGGAGCCCACCGACCGGCATGCCGTTCGCGGTCTACCCCGACGTCATCGACGAGGAGACCAGCGGTCACCTCGAGCTGTGCATGCCCACGTCGCCGCAGTTCCCCGGTCAGGGGGACGTCGTCGCGAAGACGCTGCCGCAGCACCTGGCGGTCACGACCGTGCACCGCGGTCGGTACTCCGACCTCGCCCCGGCCTACCACGCGCTGTCGGCCTGGATGCAGGCCCACGGGGTCGAGCCGGCCGAGGCGCCCCGGGAGATCTACCTCAACGACCCCAGGGAGGTCGGCGAGGCCGAGACGCTCACCAAGGTCGTCTGGCCCGTCGCGGGGACACCGACCCCCTGAGGACCGACCCCCTGAGGACCGACGGCCCGACGCGACGGCTATCGACCGTCCGCGCCGCAGTCGTTCGCCCCAGGGAGTTCCAGGCAGGCCAGCCGCTGCTCGAGGCGCTGCGTATCGACCTGGTCGTCGAACGAGGCGATGAACGACCAGCCGGCCAGGAACAGCGACGCCAGGCTGAGCACCAGGGCCAGTCGGGCGGTGGTGAACTGCTCCGCATCGATCTGCGCGCTGGGACGATTGATGCTCACGACGGTCCCCCTTCAGCGGGTGGGCGGGCCTGACCAGGCAGTGCCTCGACACTCACGCGAGGCAGCGGACCACCGACGACGACCAGGCCATCACGCACACCGTCCTCGCCTCACGCCGCCGAGGCAACCCTGTTGGGGAAAGCCCTTGACGAAGCGATAGCACGGTCCTTGACTCTGTGCCACCGCCCGCAGGGCTCGACGCGGGCGGCTGGCGCCTAGCCGTGACAGCAAGCGACGTCGCGGAGACGAGGAGCGGCCAGTGGGCGATGAGCCGATCGACGTGGAGTTCCAGCGCTGGCTGAACCCGCCCAAGGACCGGTCAGGACGAGCCGCAGCAGGCACGACGCCACTGGAGGTCTCGGCGGACGACGATGCGACCAAGGGCGCGGTCGGGCCCGGCGAGATGGCGCCCCCCGTTCGGGTCGACCCGGACAGCGCCGCCAAGCTGGTCCTGGTCGCCGCCAGGATGGCGGCCGGCTTCTTCCGACCGACCCGCAGCACGTCCGTCGTCTGGGTCGAGGGGGACAGCGAGCTCGCGGTCGATGTCGGCGCCGTGCGCCTGGCCCTCGACCTCGGCCGTGTGGACCTGACGCTCCCGGTGCGCTGCGACCAGACCGGGCCCGCCGAGGTCGTCGTCACCTTCGCGGTCGGCCGGCCGGACCGGCCCGCCGGGGTGTACGCCGCCACCGCGCGCCGCCCGACCGGCCCGCAGCTGATCGTGGACGCCTGGGGCGACGCCCTGGTGGCCTTCGCCTGGGACGTGCTGCTCACGCTCGCGGCCCAGCTGGCCGGGGCCCGCGGCAAGGACGCCCGCGGCAACCTCCTCGTCCCGGCCGACATGGCAGTGACCCGTGAGGCGTTGGTCATCGCGCCCATGGGGCGCTTCCGGTTCGCCGGGGAGTCCGGGCTCGGCGGAACCCCGTGAGCACGCCGTGAGCCTGCGCGTCGAGGACCTCGGAGTCCTCGGGAACCTCGGCATCGCCCTCGGTTTCCTCGACACCGCCGGCGACCCCAACCCGTCGTGGTTGGGCGCGCCTGACGAGTCGCTGCAGACGATGCTGTCGAACCAGGACCAGCGGGACGCACTGGTGGCGTTCGTGGACGAGGCGCTCGGCGGGGCCGACCGCACGACCCAGGACGGTGTCGTGTGGCTGCCCATCGTCACCATCGACGACCCGGCGATCGAGATCTCGGTCACCCTCGACGAGCGCCCCGAGGACTACGTCGCCCTCGGGCTGGGCGTGGCCATCAGCACTACCACTCCGGCGTCCCGGACGACGGTGTCGCTGACGATGTTCGCCGCTGCCAAGCAGAACCGTCACGTCGACTCGGTGCTGCTGCTCGGCCGGGTCGGGGGACGGCTGCGCCTGAGCACGTCGGTCACCGTGGACTCCTCCACCCCGGTCCCCGGGCAGGCGCACCTCGCCTCGATCGGGCTCGAGGTGGACGTGCCCACCTCGGACGACGACGCGCCGCCGTCGTTCGGGCTGACGCTGACCGGGCTGCAGCTCCCAGGTGCCACCAGCCCGCGCGACCTGGTCGTGTCCGCGGCCGGCGCCGACCAGCTCGACGACGCGCTGCTCGACCTGATCCTCGCCCTGGTGCGCGAGCAGGCCGCCGCGGCCGGCGGCGGTTCGATCGAGGCGGTGGCCGGCCTGCTCGGCCTCAGGCCCGGCGCGGTACCCGAGTTCCCCATCGAGCAGGTCCTCAGCCAGGGCGTCGGCGCGCTGGCTGCCTGGGCGCGCGACCTCCTGACGGCGACCGCGAGCCGACAGGCCTGGCTGGACCACCTCGCGGACCTGCTCGAGGGCACCCGGGTCGGTGACCAGGTCGAGCTCACCCTGGGCACGGCCACTGCGCGGCTCGGGGTGCTCGTGGACACCGGCCCGTCCGGCAACCCTCGGCTCACCCCCACCCTCACCGGCCAGCTCGGCAGCGACGACGCCCGGGTCGAGGCAACCGCCCAGGTGTGCTGGATCGACCTGGTGACCGGACAGGCGACCGCCCTCCCCGCGCTCGGGCTCTGGGCCGCCGTCGGCCACGCGGGCAACCGGGTTCTCGACGTCACGACCCCCTCGGTCGCCCGCGCAGACACGCTGCGGCTGGGCTTCGCCCTCGACGCGGACCGAAGGCTGACCTTCGTGCTGGCCGCCGACCAGGTGCGCCTGGGCACCCGCGACTACCCGGTTCTCGACCTCACCACCCCGGACGCCGTGATGGACGCGGTCGGCCGCGCCGTCGAGGACGTAGCCGACGACCTGCTCGCCAACCTCGGTGACGCACTGGCCACCGCGCGGGTGCTGCTGGGCCTCGACCCGCCGCCCGGTCATCTCGACGTCCCGACCGTCGCGCTCGCCGACCTGCTCGGCGACCCGGTCGGCACCGTCGCCGGCTACTGGCAGACCCTGACCACCACCCACCCGGACGCGGTCAGCGCTGTCCTGCAGACGCTGCGGGACGCGATCGCCGACGCCGGCGCGATCGCCAGCGCAGTGACCGGCAGCGGGTCGGCAGCCGACCCGTGGCGGGTGCCCCTCGCCGGGCCGGTCGCGCTGCACGCATGGGTCGACGACGCGGTTGTCACGATCGCGCTGGCGGCCAGCACCGCGGTCGACTCACTCGGCCAGAGGTGCACCGTCATCGAGACCCAGCTGGCGGCCACCCTGGCCGAGATCGACCTGGGGGCGCGCACGGCGTCGCTGCTCACCGGGGTGTCGGGACGACTCACCGCACGCGAGAACGGCGTCGTCCCCCATCGGGTCGCGCTGAGCCTCGCGGAGGACGTCGAGATCACCTCGGGACCGATCGGGGTGCGCCTGGCCTGGACGGTGACCGGGGGGCTGACCGCCGCGATCGACCTGCCGGAGCTGGCCCTGCGGATCGAGGACGTCACGGTGCCCGTCTCGATCCCCCAGGTGGGACCCGACGGCTCGGTCACCCTGGACGCAGCCGGGTGGGACGCCGTCCAGCTGCTCCTTGGACATGTCGCAGGGCTGCTGCCCGGCACCGTCCGCGACCTGGTCGACCTGCTCGGCTGGGGACCGGTCACCGGTCGGCGGCTGCCTGTGCTGCGGCTGGCCGACCTGGTAGCCGACGCCCCAGCGGCGCTGGCCTCGTGGCTGCCCGGGTTGGTACTGAGCGAGCTCGGCCCGGACGTCATGTCCCTGCTCGCGGACCTGGTCGGGGCGGCCGGCGGGGTGTCCGGGCCGCTCGTCGGCTCGGGGCACCCGGACGACCCGATCCGACTCCCGCTCGGGCCGGGGCTGCCCGAGCCGGCGATCTGGCTGCCCCCGTCCGGGCTGATGCCGCGGGTCACCGATGTCCCCGACGCGCTGCAGCGGTGGCGACCGGGGGACCCGGGGCTGTCGCCGGAGGCTCTCGAGCTCGCGTTGCGGTCGGAGGCTGCGGTGGCCTGCGACGTCGCCGACCTGGTCCGCGGCCGCAGCATCGCCGCCGGCGTGGCGGCGATGACGCAGCGCTGGGTGGGCGGTGACGGCCGGGTCGCCCCACCCGGCACCGGGCCCGAGGGCGTCGGGGTCGTCCGTGCCGGGGTGGCCGCCGGTCAGCTGCTCGGGCTGATCGACCTGGAGACCGAGCTGGGCCGCACGCCCAGCACGGTCGTCTACGTCGACGTCGGCGCGCAGGCCTGGCCCGGCGTCTCACCAGGGCGCCGGGTGGATCTCACCGCGACCGGGCTCGAGCCCTCGATGATCACCCCGCCGGTCGCGGCGACCGGCGACTGGTTCGTGGCGCTGGGAACGCGGGCGGCCAGCCGGCTGCCCAGTGGCGACGCCGACGGCACCGCCGGGCAGGCCGGTCGGCTCTCCCGGGTGCTCGACGCCTTCGCCCCGCTGGGCGACGGCCTCGTCGTGGTCGCCCTCGCCGGCGCCGGCCATGCCGCCCGGGTCGCGGTGGACGCCCAGCGTGCGGTCTGCGACCTGCTGCTCGTCGGCACCCCGCTGGGCCCGGTCGCGCTCAGCGCGCTGACCTCGCAGCCGGCGGCGGATGCGCTGCGTCTGCTGCACCGACTGCTCCCCCCGGCGGACGAGAACGACCCCGACGACGCCGACCTCGCGCTGGGCCGGCACCTGGTCGGCGTGCTGGTCCCGCTGACCGAGCTGACCGACCCGGCCGCCGACCTCCGTGCGGCGCTGACTCCCGCCCCGGCCACCAGGGCCGGGCTCACCGTGACCGCATGGTGCGGGGAGGTGACGCAGCCGGCGGTGGAGCGGGCGATCACCGCGATCGTGGCGGCCGGGCTCGCCACGCGTGCCCGCGAGCGCGCCCTCACCCCACTGCCCCCGCCGTCCAGCGTGGTCGGTGGACTCGTGCTGAGCGTGCCCCCGAGCATCACCGGGACCCTGCTGGTCGAGGCGGACGCTCGGCTCACTCTCGCGGGGTTCGGCCGCACGACCGGACTCGACCCGGCCCGCTCGCTGCGGGTGAGGGTCTGGATCAGCGACCGGCTCGGCTGGCTGGTCGCCACTCCCGAGCAGGAGCTGCGCTACGTCAGCGTCGACGTGACCGTCCCACTCAGCGAAGGCGCACCGGCCGGCACCGCGACCATCACCCTGCACGACGCGCGGGTGCTCGGCCAGTCCTGGGAGCGGCTCGTCGTGGGCGCCGGAGACCTCGACCTCCCGCTGCTGCCAGAGCCGCGCCTGCTGCTGGCCACTGTCGTGGCGCGTCTGGTCGCCGATGCGGCGAGCAACCCCACCGCCGCGGCCCTGGTGGACCTCGGCGAGGCCCTGGGCCTGATCCTGCGCGGCGGCGCGGTCGTCGACGCTTTCGACCAGCTGGTGCGCGACCCCTCCGGCCTGGTCGCCACCGCGCTCGGGTCCGCCCGCGCCCGGCTCGACGATGCGCTCGGTGACCTGCTCGGCGCGCTCGGATCGGCGGTCGACCTCGACGCCGGCACCGTCGCGCTGGTCGCCGGCGACCCTGCCGCCGGGCGTTTCGGCTGGGCCGCCGACGTGACGGTGACCCCTGGGGCATCGACCGGCCCTGCACTGAGCGGCACGGTGAGGTTCGGGCCGGAGGAGTCCGTGGGCGCTGCCGGCGGTGCGCAGCTGGTCGTGACCCTTGCCCCGTTCGCGGTCGACCTCCGCTGGCACCACCCAGGGGGCTCGACGGACACCGTGGCGCTGTGGCCGTCGCCGGACGGGGATGCGATCGCCGCGCTGCTGGTGCGCGCGGCTCCGAGCGTCGCCGGCCAGGTCGGGCTGGAGATCATGCGGCGCGCGGACGCGAGCGCCCAGCCCGTCATCGACGCAGCGCTCGACGCGTTCGGCATGCTGACCGGGGCGGCCGGTGACACCGCGCGCGCCGTCCGGCCGTTGGCCGGTTTCGTGACCGACCCCGCGGGCTGGCTGCGCAACGCCGAGTCGCTGGGGACGTCAGCGCCGAAGGTGCAGGCGCTGCTGGATGCGCTGCGGCCCCTGCTCGGCCTGCCCGGGACGGCGGGGGAGCCCCTGGTCTTCACCACCGGCGTCGCCCTCGCCGTCTGGCCGGACGGCGGCGGGGTACGACTGGAGGTGACCGCCGACTCCAGCCTGTTCACCCCGACCGGCGGTGCGACCGGACGGCTGGTCGGAGGGGTGGCAGCAGGGCTGGCCATCGGCCCGAACGGTCCGCTGCGACCCTCGCTGAGTGTCCACGTCGGTCTGGACGGTGCCGATCCCGGCCGGCAGGCCGCCCACGTGTCCCTCGGCGACACCGGCATCACCGTGCTGCTGCGCCCGACGACCGGGGCAGACATCCCGCTGGTGCCGTTCGCCGGTCTGGGCGGCCTCGCGGCCGCCGCGCAGGCGGCGCTGCCGTTCCTGCTCGACCGGCTGGCCGCCGTCCCTGGCGACGTCGGCGACGCGGTCGGCACCACCGGGGACGCACTGGGCCTGCGCATCGACGACGGCGGCGGACGGCGCTTCGACGCCGCGGCCCTGTCCGCGTGGGCCCTTGACCCGGTCGCGTCACTGACCGTTGCGCTGCCCTCGATCCTCAGCACCGGCCTCACGACGCTGGCGCCCATGGTCGAGGGCATCGTGCCCGACGGGGTGGCGATCTCCGCGGACGGCAACGCGCTGAGTGTGACGGTCGGCGACTTGGCGCTGACCTGGACCCCGGCCGAGCACCGCGTCGACCTCACCGGCACTGACGTCGCCCTTCCGGGCATCGAGTCGCTCTCCTTCGGCGCGACCCTGACCGCCGGCGGGCTGGACGAGCTCACCGTCACGCTCGGCCCGGCAGCCATCGACACCGGCGGCGTCGTGATCCGCCCCTACCTGCAGGTCGCGGCCGGCAACGCCGGAGTCGGCGGTGCTGCTGTCGCCGTCGGGCTCGCCGTGGACGACACCCGTCGCTTCGCCGCCCGCTGGCTGCTGGACCCGTCGTCCTTCGCGCTGGTCGCCGGCGACGGCCCGCTGGTCGGCATCGACGCCACCACCGACTCTGTCGCCGTCGCGCTGCGCGTGGTCGAGGCGGTCATCGACCTGGTGGCCGCGGTCGCGCTCGCCACCGACGCGGTGGCGGACCTGCTGGACACCTCGATCGGCGGCGGGACCGTCTCGGACCTGCTCCAGGACGTGCTGCTCGACGGTGACGACCTGCTCGCCGGTGCCTTCGACCCCGACACGCTGGTCGACCGGGTGCTCGCGCTGGTCGAGAACCTGGCCGGTGCTGGGCTGTCGGTGACAGTCGACGGTCTCACGATCAGCATGCTGGAGCGCGACGACGTGATCGGCCTGGAGCTGGGGCTGGTCGACCGGCTCGAGCTCGTCGGCGGCGACGTGACCCTGTCGCTGGAGACCGACGACTCCTGGATCGAGGGCGCCCCGTCCGGGACCGGCGGCGTGTTCGTCGGGGCGGTCAGCACCGCCGGGGGCACGCTGTCGTTCACTCCCAGCCTGGCCGTCGACGGCCTCGGCCTGCGCGTGTCGAGGCTGAGCGGCCCGCTGCTCGACTTCGGCATCACGGTCGAGTCGGTGGCGCTGCACACCCACGCGGCGATCGACGCCACCGGCGTGACCGGAGGCGGGGTGCAGATCCAGCTCACCAACCTGGCGGTGGCGGCCAGCGGTGCCTCCGGCGGCAACAGCATCGCCAGCGGCATCCTCGCCGACACCGGTCCGCAGCCGCCGAAGCCGACGTTCTCCCCCGCGCTGGCGATCCAGCAGCACGGCAACGAGCCGGTCCACGTCACGCTCCGCGCGGGCGACGGCGCGGGACCGTGGTGGATCGCCATCCAGCGCGGCTTCGGCCCGCTCTACCTCGAGCAGATCGGCTTCGGCGTGCAGATGCCGCGGCAGCGGGTGGACAGCATCTCGCTGTTCCTCGACGGCTCGGTGTCGATGTTCGGGCTGACGTGCGCCGTCGACGACCTGCAGATCACCTACCTGGTGTCCAAGGATGACTTCTTCAACCCCAGCGCCTGGGACGTCGACCTCGCCGGGCTCACGGTCTCGGCCGACATGTCCGGCCTGGTCATCGCCGGCGGCCTGCTCAAGACGGTGTCGACCACCGGGGACACCGAGTACCTCGGCATGCTGCTGGCCCGCTTCGGCGTGTACGGGATCACCATCTACGGCGGGTACGGCGAGGGCACCGACCCCGGGACCGGTGAGCGCTTCGTGGCGTTCTTCGCCGTGGGCGCCATCGTCGGCCCCATCGGCGGGCCCCCGGCGTTCTTCCTCACCGGTATCGGCGGCGGCTTCGGGATCAACCGCGCCCTGGTCGTCCCGTCCGACCTGTCCACGTTCGGCGACTACCCCCTCATCCAGGCGCTGGACACCGCCGCCTCGCCCGGCAACCCGATGGAGCAGCTGCGGGCGCTCGGGGCGTACTTCCCGATGGAGCCCGGCACCTTCTGGTTCGCCGCGGGGCTGTCGTTCACCAGCTTCGTGATCGTCGAGGGCATCGCGGTCGTCGCTGTCGAGGTGGGCGACGGCCTGGACATCTCGCTGCTGGGGCTGGCGCGGGTGGCCCTGCCGCGGCCCGAGATCGCCCTGGTGTCGATCGAGCTCGCCCTGCTCGCAAGGTTCTCCTCCTCCGAGGGCGTGCTGTGGGTGCAGGGACAGCTCACCGACAACTCCTACCTGCTCTACCGCGACGTCAAGCTCACCGGCGGCTTCGCCTTCGTCATCTGGTTCGCCGGCCCCAACGCCGGCGAGTTCGTGCTCACGATGGGCGGCTACCACCCCGACTTCCAGCGCGCCGGCTACCCCGTGGTGCCTCGGCTGGGCATCAGCTGGTCGGTGAGCAGCGCGATCACCGTCACGGCCGGCGGGTACTTCGCTCTCACCTCCGAAGCGGTCATGGCCGGCGGCGACTTCGAGGCCTCCGCGCGCTTCGGCCCGGCCTGGGCCGAGCTGTCGTTCGGCGCGCACGGGATCGTGTACTTCGACCCGTTCTTCTTCCGGGTCAACGCCTACGTCCACATCGCCGCCGGCGTCACCATCGACACCTGGCTCTTCGGCGAGATCACCATCTCGGTCTCCCTCGGCGCGCGCGTCATGGTCGAGGGGCCGGACTTCCACGGCACCGCCACCGTCGAGGTCGGTCCGGTGGAGATCGAGGTCGAGTTCGGCTCCTCGGCCAAGCACGAGGACCCGGTGCTCAGCTCGACCGCCTTCATCGACAAGTACCTCGAGGCCGCGCCGAGCGGTGGGGCGCACGCCCTCACCGCCATCACCACGTTCGGCGCCCAGCCGTCGGGCAGCGGTGACCCGACACCGGACGGCATGCCCGACCGGCCCTACGTCGTCGTCGCGGAGTTCGGTCTCATCCTGACCAGCGTGGTGCCCGCCGACCGGCACACCTACACCTCACGGTCCGGCAGCAGCGTGTTCGAGGTGCCTGCCACGCTGCCCGCGTCGCGCACTCTCGGGGTGGCGCCGATGGGGCAGGGCGCGATGTCCCCCCGCATCTCCATGACCTGGGTCCTTCGGGGGTCCGACGACCCGCTCACCTTCCCGTTCACCGTCACCGCGCGGCCCTTCGGCTCCTTCCCGGTGGGGGTGTGGGGCCCGCCGCAGGACCAGGACAACCGACCCCTGCCCAAGGGCGAGGTGATCGACGCCCTCTGCGAGCTCGACCTCGCCGCCGTCGCGGCCATCTCCGCCGGCGGGCCGGAGATCCCTTACCACCAGGTCGAGATCAACGACCGGCGGCCGCTGCCGTTCAAGAGGCGACCCAGGGACGAGGACGCGATCCGGGCCGCAGGCACCCGGATCACCGCGCTGGTCACCCGACCGGCGGACATCGACGCCGCCTTCGCAGCCGCCGGGCTCTACCTCGCCTCCACCGCCAGCCCCACCGCGCTCGCGGCACTGCGCGGCGAGCGCCAGACCCCGCCGATGGTCGGCGCCCTCGGCGAAGGGCTGGGCGAACGAACCCGCAGCGTCGTCCCGGCAAAGGGGACGGCGCCGGCCCGTCCGGCCGTGGACTCCTTCGTCCACCCGGCACAGGCCATCGCCGTGCTGCCCGCCAGCGGGGCCATCGCCCTCGCCGACGCCTCCCGCGCCGGCACCCGGCCGAGGACCACGGTGCGCGAGTCGGCGGGGATGACCCGGATGGCCCCGCCGACGCTGGCCTCCGTCGAGGCCGGCCGGAGCGTGTCGATCGCTGCCGGGCTGGTCGTCGTGGAGCCACCGGCGGTCGCGTCGATGACCTCGCGGCGGCGCGGCACGCTGCTGCCCACCGGCGACGTCCCGCCCTCGGAGCACGCCCGCGGGGCACCGGCGCTGGTCGCCACCCGCGGTGGTGAGTCGCAGGGGCGGCTCGCTGCGTTCACCGCGGGGCTGCGGGCCGGCCGGCGGGTGGGCCGCGGCGCGCCGGGGGCCGTGCTCGACCCCGGCGACGTCGCAGTCCTGCGGCTGCCCAACGCCCGGCACGACGTCGGCCGCCACGAGGACCGGCCGCGCCTGGGCGTGAACGGTCCCGTCGTCCGGCTGGTCGCGGTCGCCGACGGCGGGCAGGTGGTGGCAGACCTCGTCGTCGACAAGGAGTGGCCGGTGGTGCGTGCCACCGAACGCATCGCCGTCGTCGCCCTCGGCGACCCCGACCCCTCCCGTCCCCTGTCCGAGGCCGGTCTGTGGGGATGGCACGCCGGTATGCAGCTGCCCTACGTCGGCTGGTCCACTGCGCTCGGCTCGGGATGCACCATCACCAGCCGCGGGGAGGGCATCCGCCGTCATCGGCAGCGTGGCAACGCCGGCTGGGTGGCCGGGGCCGAGCTGGCCCGAGGCGTCAGCACGGTCACGACGAGGTTCGCCGCGCCGGTGACCACCGTCGTCCTCGTGCTCGACGACCCCAACGCCTTCGGCGACGTGCAGGACGGCCGCGACCTGCTGCTCGCCCTCAGTGGCGCGGCTCGGGCCACCGACGCTGCCGGCCGGCCGCTTGCCCCGGACGTGCTCACCGGCGAGCAGCGCAACGTCGTCGCCTACGACGTGGTGCCCGAGCGCGGGGAGGACCGGGAGCCGCTCACGGTCACCGTCGCCAGCGATCTGGGCTGGTCGCTGGCCGGCGTCCTCGGGGCCGACGGCATGACCGCCGACCAGGCGCTGGCGATCATCACCCGGCGCGGCCTGGACGCCGCCACGAACCCCGTCGCCCAGAGCGGCCGAGGATCCACCCGGCTCGCCTGGCTGGGCCCCACCGCCCCGGACACGACCACCGCACAGGAGCGCTGATGCCGACAACCGGTCACTTCATCCTGCGCTCCAGTGTCCTGCCGCCGGTCACCGCCGGCTCCTACGAGCTCGTCAGCGGCCAGGACGGCACCCCGTTCCCGGTCAGCACCCAGCGCACGAACGTCACCGTCAGCGCACCGCGCTACACCATGCCCACCGACCAGATCCTCTCCAGCTTCCCGCCGGCCAACGCCGAGGGCGCGTTCGGGGACCGGCTGCCGCAGATCGTGCTCAAGCGCCGAACGCTGCCCTGGGAGCGCAACCCGTTCGGCGGTGTGCAGCCCGTGACGACGCCCTGGCTCGCACTCGTCGTGGTGGCCGAGGGTGAGGCGGAGCTCTCGGCTGCCCCCCGTCCGGTCGCCGAGTGCGTCACGCCCGGGGTCGCGCTGCCCAACCCCGGCGACCGGGACGTCGAGCAGGGGTACTGCCTGACCGTCACCGAGACCGTCCTCCGCAAGATCTTCCCCTGCCAGGAGGACCTGGCGCTGCTCACCCACGTGCGCGAGGTCGACATCAACGACACCGAGCTCGCCAACGGTGACGACGACGGCTTCCTCGCTGTCGTGCTGGCCAACCGGCTGCCGGTGTTCGACGCGGCGAACCAGGCGCCGGTGCGCTACCAGGCCTGCCTGGTCAACCTCGAGGGGCAGCTGCAGGAACTGCCGCCGCCGAGCCCGCCGGTACCGGAGTTCTCCTTCGAGCTGGCCCAGGACTGGAGCGTGCTGGCCACGATCGCCGAACACCCCGACGTCTACGTCGCAGGTGGGGCGCGGTTCGAGGCGTCGCCGCGCGACGGCATCACCGTCCGCGAGCAGCCGACCGGCGGGGCCGCTCTCGACGGGACCGCAGCAGTGGCCGCGCGGTCGGCGGCGTCGCACTGGTCGGTGAGCAGCCCGGCCCAGGCCACCGCGGCGATCACCGCCGCTGCCGCGGACCCGAACGCCGCGTCCGTCGTCCGCGACGCGATGAAGGCGGGCTTCCACTACCCGATCTCCATCTATGCCCAGGAACGGGTGCTGTCGTTCCCGGTGCTGGCGCACTGGTCGTTCACCACGAGCGAGGGCGCGACCTTCGAGACCCTCATGCAGGACCTCGACGTCGGGCTGCTCGGCACCCTGCCGGTGCTCGACCCGGCCACCCCGCCCGCGCCGACCCCGACGACGGTGGTCGCCACCGGGCACCTGCGGCTCGAGCACCGCACCCGCCGCGGGGACGCCTCGCAGACGTGGTACCGCGGCCCGTTCGTCCCCCATCCCACCGACCGTGAGCAACCGCGTCAGGACGGCCTGCTCAGCGTGGCGCACAGCGCCGACCATCTGCGCCGGGTGGTCCCGGACGGGCGGGAGGACCTCAGCTACGCCGCGGCGTTCGAGATCGGCCGGCTGCTGGCGCTGTCCCAGCTGTCGGTGACCGCGAGCCTGCTGCGGTTCCGGCAGGACCAGTTCGGTGTCGCCCGGCTGCGCGCCCTGGCCAAGGACGCGCTGCCCTGGGTGATCGACATCCCCTTCGGAGCCCGCGACCTCGGGCACCTCGTGTCGACCTTCGTCGTCGACCAGCTCTCCCGAGAGCCGGTCGCGTTCGCCGGGCCGACCCGGCCGGTGGCCGACCCCGGCCGCCCCATCGAGGGGCTGTCCGGGCTCAGCCCGCGGGCGCTGGACGAGCTGGTCGCTCGAGGTCTGGGCCTGGACCTGGCCGCGCTGGACAAGGCCAGCCAGACCGTCGGCGTCGTGGCGGCGCTGGGGAGCACCGCCGTCCCGGTCGCGCAGCGCGACGGTGTCGACGAGACCACCTTCGCCGCACTGCAGGACGGTCTGACGTCGCAGGTGCGGCGGCTGGCCGAGATGGCCGTCCCCGGCATCAGCACACCCGAACCCGGCGGACCGGTGCTCAGGGCCGATGCGCAGCGCCCTCGCGACGCCCTCGACGACCTCATCGACGCTCTCGAGGAGGAGGCACGATGAAGCTCGACGCGAAGGCCATGCTCGAGCAGGCGAAGACGGCGTCGATCTCGATCCTGGACGACCTGGTCGAGACCGACCCCGGCGACGGCGACCACGTCGTGCCGGGTGAGCTGCGCCGGTTCCTGGCGAACCTGCGGCTGCTCACGGGTGTGCCGTTCAGCTACCTCGTGCCGGACGCCGACCTGCTGCCCCCCGAGTCGATCCGCTTCTTCTACCTCGACCGCAACTGGACCGATGCGCTCGTCCAGGGCGCGCTGTCGGTGGGCACGGTGACGACCACCGACCGCGCCCAGCTGGAGACGGTCTACCCCACGCTGCGCGACGAGGTCGACGAGACCGAACGCACCATCCGCACCCCCCTGGGCGAGGACCGCCTGGCCGACGCAGGCGGCACGATCACCGGCTTCCTGCTGCGATCGCGGGCCGTCTCCGGCTGGCCCAACCTGCACGTACGCGCCTACCGGGTGGACGTCCTGCCCGACGACGCGCTCAGCACCGTCGCCGAGTCCGACCCCAACCGCATGAAGGTGCTGCGGATGGAGCGCCTGGCGCCGGCGGTCCTGCTGGTGCTCATCGACGGCGTCCCGGAGGTCGTGCACATCGAGGAGCCCCGGCAGGGCATCCAGTTCGGCGCCCGCATGGACACTGACGCACCCCCGCAGGCCCGCACCGCCGAGGTCCACCTTCGTGACGTGACCACCGGCCTGCCGCTCGAGCCCGAGACCAGCGTCCCGGTGCCGTTCCGGGCGGACGCGCCCGGCGTCATCGACCTGGGACGGCTGCGCGACCGGATGGCGCAGGTCGCCGCCACCAAGATGACCACGCCCACCCCGCCCACTCACGAGGTCGCCCTGCAGCTGCTGCGCTTCCCGTACCGCCAGGTGTTCGGCGACCCGGAGGACCGCGAGGCGGTCAAGTTCTTCGACCTCGACACCTTCCACGTCACCACCAGCCTGCAGCAGTGGGAGGTCGAGCTGACAGCGCAGGTCGACGCGCACCGGGACCGGGGGAACCAGCCATGAGTGACATCGACCCCCAGCGGCTTCGCGTCGCGATCGGCTCCAAGAGGTTCCTCGCCGCCAGCCGCGCGCACGCCTCCATCGGCGAGATCGCCACCTGGGACCCCCAGCTGGTCCGCGAGCTCCGCCTGCTGGTGCCGATCGACGTGCAGGCGCTCTACGTCGAGCCCGGCGGCACCGAGGCGATGGTGCGGCTGCCGTTGCTGCTCGCCGACCCCACAGCGCCGGCGGGCACCGACCCCGACAAGGCGATGCCCGACCTCTTCGACGAGGGCACGCCGCGACCTGCAGGGGTTCACCTGCACTGGGCGATGCCCGACGCGCTGCTGCGCGGTCGGCTCACCGAGCAGCCGGACCGTACCCGCAACCGGCTCGGCCTGCCGCCGCTTCCCGACCGCTGGGTCGTGCTGCGACTGGTCCCCGAGGTCGGGCGGAACCAACCGCACATCACCGGATGGGTGCTCGAAGCCGAGCGAGCCGCGGTGGTCCCGCTGCGGGACTGGTCCCCAGGCTCGCCCGCCGCCGCGGCCGCCGAACCCACCGGGGTCGTCCTGACCCCGGCCGAGCTCACCGGCACGGTCGGCGGATCGGCGGTCTGGGCCAGCGTCTACGACGCTGTCGGCAACCGGTTCGCCTTCCACGACCCGCTGGACGACCTCGACGAGCTCGCGCCCAACGGCGTCGACCAGGACGCGATCGCCTACCTGGTCGCCGGCTGGTGGCAGGACCCGGCTTCGGACCCGTTGGACAGTGCCCGCAGCGCGAACAGCCTGTCCGAGCTGCTCGACACGCTGCGGTGGCGCCTCCTGCCCGACTGGGGCGACGCCCGCTACCTCGAGGAGTACAACGCCTCGCTGGAGGCGATGCGTGGCCCCCTCGGACTGACGGTGCAGGGTCGCTTCACCCGGCGAGAGGCGTCGAGGTTCTCAGGCCCAGCGGCCGCATCGACCACATCGGCGACCGGGCTCGAACCGAGCGACCACGTACTCACCGCACGTTCCGATGTCGTCGCATCGTCGGCCTACGCGATCGACGCCATCCACCGCTACGTCAGCACACCGTGGCACCTGCGGTCCTGCCTGCTCCACGGCGCCGTCTACGGCGTCCCGGTGCGCTCGACCCCGAAGGTCGACCGCCGACCGCCGGCCAAGGCGGCACGGCTGGCGCTCGGCGAGCACGACGGTGACGTGCTTGCAGCGCTGGCCAGCGTCCCGTCCGCACCCGCATCGCAGCGGCGCGACACCGAGCGGCTGCTCGAGGCGTTCACCGCCCAACGGCTCAACCGGATCGGGACCCCGGAGGGCATCGTCGAGATCGAGGAGGTCGAGCACTCCCGCGCCTTCACCTCGCTGCCTGCCGGCATATCCGGCACCGACCGGTTCCTGCAGCGCGCCGAACCCGGACGCGCCGGTGGCAGCACGCTGGGTCCGACGTCGGGGTCGGTGGGACGCGGGACGACCGCGACGCGCAAGGGAGCGCGGACCACGGGACAGGTGGCCAGCGCCGGGTCGACCTCCGGCAGCCGGCTCGCGACCGACATCTTCTACGCCTTCGACAGGCACGACCTGGTGGTCGCGGCCTACGACCAGATCCTCGACCACCAGTGGCAGCGCCGACCCGTCACGATGGCGGCCACCGAGCCTCGGGTCGTCGACCGCCCGGCGATCCGGCACTCCTTCCCGGCCGACCCGATGGTCGCCGTCCGGGGGGCCGGGCGAAGCCTGCGGCACGCCAACGACGGCCGCGCCTCCGCAGACGGCAAGCTGACGTGCCGATGGCCCACGCAGGTGATGGACGAGGCCCAGGGCGCGCTGAAGGGCTCGGCGCTCGTCCCCACCTTGGACAACGGCGCCGTGCCCCCGGAGATCCTGGCGCTGGCCCGCGAGGTGGCGCTGCACGACCCGTACCACACGTCGTGGCTCGCTGCGGCGGCCGCGCCCACGATCGGTCTCGGCACACCCACCGGCGTCGGTGTCGTGCGGGAGCGGTTGCTCGCCGAGGCCGCGATCCGGTTCGGGGCCGACGCCACCTACGACGGCGCCACCGCCGCATTCGGCACCCTGGGTCCCGCGCAGCCCCCGGTCATCGGCCCTGGGGGAGAACCCGCAGGCGGGGCCAGTGCCCAGCCGATCACCCAGCCAAGGATCACCGCGGTCCAGCTCTCCGACCGGGTGCACTCGTTCTCCCTGGTCAAGGGCGCCGACCCCGACCCGGTCGGGGTCACCTGCTGGGCGCAGCCGTGGGTCCCGCTCTGGCTGGAGTGGGAGGTGGCGCTGACCGGCCCGGGCACGCCGTCCATCGACGGCTGGAGCCTGGGGACGGTCGACCTCGAGGGCGCCGGCCGCGACGGCGGGGCCCTGACCACGACAGAGGTGCGCGGGCGCGCCATCCTCACCGCCGGTGCGGCGACGACGCTGCGCAGTGCGGTCGTCGACTGGTTGGCAGCCGAGCAGGCCCGCGACGACGCGGACCCGATGGCCAGCCAGGCCACCGACGAGCAGGAGGCCGCCCTGGCGGCCCTCGCCAACGCCGTCACCCGCAGCGACGTCGTGACCGCGGCGCTCGACGGCGTGCGCACCCAGCTGCTCGGCATCCCCTACCGCGACGGGGTGCGTCGGGTGGCCAACGGCTCGGGCAGCACCGAGCCGACGCCGCTGGGACCGCCGACCCTGCTGATGGCAGGCAGCCTTCGGCTCAGCCGGGCCCGGCTGGTGGACGCCTTCGGCCGGGTCCTCGACCTGCCGGTGGACCAGGTGGCGGTCACCGTCCGCGACGCGGTCGACGACAAGCCCGGCGCCCTCGCTGTGCCACCGCGGCTGACCCGTCCGGCACGCTGGCAGTGTCGGCTGGTCGACGCCGCCACCGTGGTCGGCGCGGAGGGGGTGGAGGCCCGGGTCGACCAGGTCGACGCGACCCTTCAGGTCAACCCGGTCGCCGGCTTCCTGCTCCCGGACCACCTCGACGAGAGCCTGGAGGTGTTCGGCGTCGACGGCAGCCCGCTCGGCGAGCTGCTGCACGAGCCGGTCGGCGGGGGAGTTGTCTGGGAGATCGCTCCCGGCCGGGACGGCCCGCCCGACGCTGGCCCCCGCTACGGGCTCGCCGCGGCCCAGCAGCCGCTCGGCTCGTTCGCGGTCGGGCTGATCGCGGCCGACGCCGGCCACCGGGCCGGGCGACCGGCCGAGGACGAGTCGGCGCTGTCGGCGCTGCTGCGGGCCATCGACACCACGCTGTGGACCGTCGACACGTTCGCCGCGCTCGGCGCCGAGCACGTCGCCGGGCTCGTCGGGCGCCCCATCGCTGTCGTCCGGGCACAGCTACGGCTCGAGCTGCGCCCACCGGAAGACATCGACCTCAGCGACCCACAGCGGGCGGCCGAGTGGGACGCGGCCGAACGCGACCTGCAGGCGGTCGCCTTCCCGGTCCGGCTCGGTGAGCTGACCCGCACCGACGACGGCGTGCTCGGCTTCTTCGTCGACGACGACTTCAGCCGGTTCCGCCCGGTGGACAAGGCCGTCGCCGACCTGGCGCTCGACGCGGGGCGCAGCCGAGGACAGCTGGGCCTGCTCAAGCCCGGGGAGCCCTTGCCGCCGGCCACGGTCATCGACCACCCCTACGTGGTCGGCGCCCCCGGCTCCACCCTCGGCGACAGCGACACCCTGCACCTGCACCTGGGCCAGACCGTGACGCTGACCGTGCTCATGCATCCGGGCGGCAAGGCGTTCCTGTCCAGCGGCATCCTGCCCCGCTCGTCCTTCGCCCTGGCCCGCGACTGGGTAGCACCCGGCCTCGGGCGCATCGCCCCGGCGCTGCGCACCGGACCGGTGCTCGTCGAGACCGACCTCGCCGCCCAGGGTCAGGTACGCCTGCCCAAGGTGTCGGTGTTCGGTGAGGACCAGGACTTCTGGTGGCGCGACACCCCGGGGAGCTGGCGCAACGACGCGATCCTCGCGGCAACCCAGACGGCGCTGCTGCCGGACACACCGGCCCAGCTGCGCGACGGCTGGATCCGGGTGCGGCCCGCCACGCCCGAGGGATCCGAGACGACCCCATGAGCCGCTACGACTGGCCGTACCAGCGCCGAGCCGTCGAGCGCGACGACGCGACCGGACGCGCGCGCTTCCTGACCCCACGCCGCACCGAGCTGGACATCACCGCCGCGCTCGCAGCGTCCCGCGGTGCCGGTGCGGGCACGGCCGGTCGCGGACCGGGTCGCGTGGGTGTCTTCGCGGCGGCCGACAGCCGGACCGATCTGTGGGTGCCGCTCGGGCCCAGCACTGTCGTCCACGGCCAGGCGGCGGGCAACCCGCGGGTCACCGGCCGCGTCCGCTGCCTGTTCGTCCACCCCGGCGGTCAGCGGCTGTACGCGGGCACCGCCAACGGCGGCATCTGGTACTCCCGCGACGGTGGCGAGTCCTGGCAGTCCATCGGTGGGCTGGCGCCCACCGCCACGCCGGGCATCGTCCGCCCCGCGCACCGGCACGCCTGCGGGGCCATCCTCGTCCTGCTCGACCAGGCGGCACCGGACGACGAGAGCAAGGACACCGTTCTCGTCGGCACCGGGGAGATCACGCCGTCCACCTTCGCCCGCCCGGGAGCGAAGCTCGGCGGGATCGGCATGCTGGTCTCGACCGGCCCGGTGACCTCGCCCGACCCGGACCCATGGGTGGAGGAAGCCCCCAACCTGCTCGAGAAGGGCGTCTACCGGCTGGCCGTCCAGCCCGGTGGCACGACGGTGGTCGCCGCCACATCCGCCGGGCTGGTCCAGCGACCGGCCGGTGCCGGGCAGGGCAGCGTCTGGGACCGCGTCGCCGGTAAGCCGTTCGGCGACCTCGACGCCATCGTCACCGACGTGCTGTGGACGCCAGCGGTCGCCGGCGGACCCCCGGCCCGGTTGTGGGCCTGGGTCAAGGGCGACAAGCAGGGCGGGCTGTGGGTCCGCGACGACGGCGACACCGACTTCCGCAAGATCGACACCCCGCAGGCGGAGCGACGGCGCAGCGCTATCGCCGCCGCGACACCGCCGAGCACCCTGTACCTGGTCAACGACCAGGGAGACGACGAACCACCGGCGCTGTTCCGCATCACCTCCCCGGCGGACCCGGCCGACCCGACCGCCGCGCAGGTGGCGGGCGTGCCGGACATGGTCGACAGCCAAGGCGGGTACGACCTGGCGATCGCGGTCGACCCGAACAACCCCGCCCAGGTCGTGCTCGGGGGCTCGGTCTTCGAGAGCCCGCCGGACGCGGCAGCCGTGACCGGCCAGAACGTCAACGTGACCGGCGAGTCGTACCCGGAGGACGCGGCCATCTTCTCAGCGCAGGTCGGCCTGACCGCTGGAACCCTCACCTACGGCCACGCGAGCCCACCGGTGCGGATCGGGGTGGGCTGCCACGCCGACGTCCACGACCTGCACTTCGCCGACGCGGGCAACCAGCTGTGGGCCGCCGGCGACGGCGGCGTCTTCCGATCGGTCTTCCCGCAGCAGAGCTCGGGCTTCGTCGCCCGCAACACCGGCATGGCGGTGATCCAGTCCAACTACGTCGCCGCCCACCCCACCTGCGAGGGTCGGGTCGCGCTGGGCCTGCAGGACAACGGCGTCGTCGAGCGCGCCTCGTCGGCGGTGTGGCGGCACACGGGGGGCGGGGACGGTGGCGGCATCGCCTTCGACCCGCTGAACCCGACCCGCTACGTCCGGCAGTACTACGACGGGGACTGGACCTCCTCGGACGGCATGCAGTTCGACAAGCTGCTGTACTTCCGCGTGGCGGCGGTGTGGAGCGAGCACGCGAACGCGAAGAAGGAGCGCAAGGCCGCTGCCTTCTACTCCACGGTGGCGACGATCGCGCACACCCGCGGCGCCGCTGCCTCGCCCACGCACACCCAGGTGCTGATCGGCACCACGCGCGTCTGGTACAGCGAGGACTGGGGGGCGACCTGGGACACCTTGCCGACCGGCACGGACCCGATCACCGCGGCCACGTTCGACGCCCGTCAGGACGACTTCGGCCACCCGATCACCGTCTGCAAGTGGGCGACCTCCGACGTCGCCTGGATCCTCGGCGACAGCAAGCTGGAGCGCCTGGTGCGGGTTGCGGACAGCGACGCCCGTGGCGGGCCCGGGTCCTGGAGCCCCGACGTCGTGCTCGACAAGACCCGCAAACCCAAGAAGGGCTCGACCAGCTCCACCGGACCGATCCTCGGGGCGGTCATCTGGACCGACGTGGAGCCGAACCTCGACGCCCCCGGGGCGCTCCACGGGCCCAAGGGGGCCGCCTACCTCGGTGCTCTCGGCGACCCCGACGACCCGGCCGTCGACACGCTGTGGTGGTTCGACGGGACCAGCACATGGCACCCAACGGGCCTGCGCGCGCAGGTGCAGGCACCGGTGACCGCGGTGCGCTGCGACCCGCAGCGTCCAGACGACGTCTACGTCGGCACCACCATCGGGGTCTGGCACGGGACGCGCCATCTGGGTGACCCGCCGCGGTGGGACTGGCGACCCCTGCTCAACGGGCTCCCCGAGGCGACGGTGGAGGACCTGGCCCTGTTCGAGGACGGTGACCTGCGGCTGCTGCGCGCGGCCATCTCCGCTCGCGGCCTGTGGGAGGTGCGGCTGGGTCAGGACGCGGTGGACCTCACCTACCTGCGGGCCCACGACGACGACCTGCGCTACCGGGACCGCGCGATGCAGACCCAGCGCGACCTGAGCACGCCCAGGTCGTGGCACGGCAGCCCGGACATCAGGCCCAGGGTCACGCCGCTGCCGATCCCGGTACTCGTTGGAACCCTGACGCTCGTGTCGCCCGGGCCCCCGCAGCGCCTACGTCGCTTCCAGGCCGCGTTGCGTTCGTTCTTCGGCGACGACCGCGTCCGGGCCACCGGCGAGTGGGACCTGTACTTCGAGGACGTGCTGCGTGACCTGGGCGCCCCCACGCACCCGGTCACCGGACACGTGCAGATCGACGCCGGCTTCTGGGCGACGGTGATGGTCGCGCCGCACGCCACCCGGGAGCCGTGGGCCACCGCGGCCGAGCCCGATCGGCTCCCGACGGAGGCCGACCTGATCGACTACACACCCAAGATCGACGAGGGCCCGGCCGACAGCGTGTCCCAGGTGGTCAGCGCGGTGCCGCACAAGGTCGACGTGGTCGTGCACCACCGGGGGCTCGACCCACGGCCCGCCGCCGACGTCCGGGTCACGTTGCTGCGCTGGACGCGGCTGCCCGCCGACCCGGTCCCGCGCCGCGACGACCCCGCCACCTGGTTCGCCGGCTCGGTTCCGTGGGCGGCGGCGGTGGACGAGGTGCTCAACTCCTCGGCAGGCACCACGACGCGGACCTTCGCGGGAGGCTGGCGCTTCGTCGGCACCAACGCCGCCACCCGCCGCAAGACGCTGACCGGGCCTGCCCTGCGCAGCGACACGTCCGGGGTGGTGACGTTCGACCTGGACCTCAGCCCGTTCCGACCCAACACGGTGATGCTGCTGGCCGCCGTCATCCGCGCGGGTGGTGACAGCGCTCTGGCGTCCAAGCCGGCGCCGCGGCTGGTGCTGGCGGACCTGGCCCTGGAGGACCCGCACGTGGCGGTCCGGTCGCTGGTGATCGTGAGGCCCTGACGCGCTCCCCCGGGGGCTTGTGTCAGGCGCTCATCGGGCCGTTGTGCGCGCGCGCCGCCAGGTGACCCAGGCGGTGCCGACGGCCACCGTGAAGCCGATCAGCAGCAGCGTCGCGGCCGGGCTGGACACGCGGTAGTTCTCCATGGCCACCTGGGACGGGTCGCTGGGCTGGTAGCGCACGAACACCCCGGCCCCGACCGGGGGGAGCCCGGCGAGCAGGCTGGTCGTGGCCGTGACCCGCTGACCGTCCCGGGTGGTGAACCGGACGGTGATCTCCGGCGGGTCGCCGTCGGTGGACTCGGTCACCTCGGCCAGCGTCTTCTGGCCGGTGAGGACGAGCCGGTTCGGGCCGACGTAGACCGTGCCGGCAGCGATCAGCAGCACGACCGCCAGCGCGACGAGCAGCCATCCGCGGCTCCGGGCGCTCACGTCGGACCGCCCTCGGCGTCGATGAGGTGCCACAGCCGCTCGACGTGCTCCTCGCGTGTCGTGGTCGCGCCGATCGACACCCGGATGACCGCGGTGTCGTCGATGACCGAGGGGGTGACGTGGGAGTGCCCGGAGGCGTTGACGGCCGCCGCCAGGCGCCGGGTCGCCTCGTCGCCGCCGACGTGCCGGAAGGTCACCAGCGCCAGCGGGGTCGGGGCGACCACGACGAATCGAGGGTCGGCGTCCAGCCGCGTGGCCAGGTCCTGCGCCCACCGGATGTGCTCGCGGATGGCCTGCCGGATACCCGAGGCGCCGTAGGTGCGCAGCACGAACCACAGCTTGAGCGCGCGGAACCGTCGCCCGAGCGGGACGTGCCAGTCCCGGTAGTCCAGCACCGCACCGGACTCGCTGGCCTCGTTGCGCAGGTACGGCGGCAGGATCGACAGCGTCTGCAGCAGGGGCGCGCGGTCAGCGACGTAGAACACGTTGCAGTCGAAGTTGACGAACATCCACTTGTGCGGGTTGAACGTGTAGCTGTCGACCAGGTCGATGCCGTCCTGCAGCCCACGAAGCTCCGGGCAGATCATCGCCGA
>CAYHHE010000025.1:24682-33192 GCA_964356295.1 uncultured Actinomycetes bacterium
GGCGATGGCCCGGACCGGGTCCACGGCCGTGGTGCCGGTCGTCCCGATCGTCGACACGACGGCTGCGGCGGTGAGCCCGGCCCGGACGTCGGCGTCGATCGCGGCCGACAGGGCGTCCGCACGCATCGCGTACTGCTCGTCCACCTCGATGGTGCGCAGGTGCCGGTAGCCGGCCACCCGGGCGCCCTTCTCCACCGAGGAGTGGGCCTGCGTCGAGGTGTAGACGACGAGGTCGTCGGTGGCTGCGCGGGTACTGGCCTGCTGGCGGGCGACGACCAGGGCGGTGTGCGTGGAGTCCGACGCGCTCATCTGGATGACCCCGCCCCCGGGCCCGCTGCTGCGCCACGACTCGGGCAGCCCGAGCAGGTCCACCAGCCAGTCCAGGACGTGGGCCTCGATCTCGGTGGCCGCGGGGCTGGTCGCCCACAACATGCCCTGCTGGCCCAGGCCGGCGGCCACGAGCTCGGCGAGCACGGACGGCAGCGAGGCGTTCGCCGGGAAGTAGGCGAACCAGCCGGGCGCCTGCCAGTGCGTCAGCCCGTCCATCACCACCCGGTCGAGGTCGGCGATCACCTCCTCGAAGGGCTCAGGCTCCTCCGGGGCGTGCTCGGGCAGCCGGGAGCGGACCTCGCCGGGGGCGACCGAGGGGAGGATCCGGCGGTGCTCGAGGGACTCCCAGTAGTCCGCGACCCAGTCGACGAGCCGGTAGCCGTAGGTCCGGAACTCCTGCGGAGTCATCGGGGACGGCACGGCACGGACGCTACCTTCGTACCGTCCCGGTGAGCCCGGTCGGCCCACCGCGGGCCGGCGTCGGTCAGGCGCCGAGCTCGCCCGCGTAGTCGATGTAGCGCTGCTTGGCCTCGTCCGACGACAGCCCCTTGACCTTGCTCCAGGCCTCGTACTTCGCCCGGCCGACCATGTCGAACATGCCCGGCTTCTTGCCCGAGACGTCACCGGCCGTCGCCTGCTTGTACAGGGCGTACAGGTTCAGCTTGGCCTCGTTGCCGGGGTCTGCGGCCAGTGCCGTGACGTCGGCCTGCGCCTGCGTGAAGGCAGCGTCCAGATCGCTCATGACCGTCCCTCCTCGTGCTCGCCGTCTCAAGCACCCGGGACGAGCCTAGGGGCACCGGGGGTGTCGCGATCCAGGGGTGCCGGGGACTACCCTCAGTCTCTTCTCCAGTCGCTGGGAGGGCATGGCCTTCGATGATCGAACTCGTCGACGACGTCCCCCACGGGGTCTTCGGCCTGCGCGCCGGTGGCTTGGTCACGCCGGACGAGTACTCCGCCGTCGTGCGGCCCGCGCTGGCCGACTGGCTGGCGGGCTCGGACTCGCTGCGGGTGCTGGCCATCATCGAGCACGACTTCGCCTACGAGGACGGGGACTGGCACAGCGCGGCCGACGGTGTCCTGCAGCGTCCGGAGTGGCAGCGGCTCGGCGTGGTGACCGACGCCGGCTGGCTGCGGCGCATGGCTCCGTTCGCCGGCTTCTTCGTCCCCGTCCGGCTGCGCGCCTTCCGGATGAACAAGCTGCACCACGCCAAGGACTGGGTGGTGGGCTGACTGGGGGCGTCGCGTGCCTCAGCCGAGAAGTGTCTCGCCGAGAAAGTCTTGCTCGTCGCATCCCGGTGGGATGGCGAACACCGCGGACCCGATCGGGGTGGTCCAGGTGTTGAACAGGTCGTTCTCGGCCAGCCGCTGCTGGATCGGCAGGAACTGGGTTCTGAGGTCGGCGGCGTAAGCGGCGAACAGCAGCCCGACGTCGGGCCGGCCGTCCGGGAGCAGCCCGTTGTCGAAGCTGAACGGACGACGCAGGAACTTCATGGACGGCGAGTCGCTGTGCGCCATCCGGATGTGGGCGAACTCGGGGATCACCGTCAGCCCGTCGGGTCCCACCGCCTCGAAGTCGGGCTCGTCGTGCTCGTCGGTTCCTGTCAGCGGGGCGCCGTTGTCCAGCGTGCGACCGATGACCTGCTCCTTCCCCGAACGTTCCATCGCGTCCCAGGTGTCGAGCTCCATCCGGATGCGCCGCAGCACCAGGCCGGTGCCGCCGTGCACCCAGTCGGGCCCCTGGGCGGTCCAGACGATCTGGTCGAACTCCGGTGTCCCGGGGGACGGGTTGGCGGTGCCGTCCACCTGGCCCATGAGGTTGCGCATGGCGGACCCCGGGGGCACGGTGCCGGGAGAGTGGGTGAACCCGGGCTGCACCCAGCGCACCGTCGCGAACGGACGAGCCGACTTGACCAGCATGCGCTGGGCGTGGGACAGGGTGGTCGCGTCGTCCGCACCGATCTGCAGCAGCAGGTCGCCGCCGCTCCAGCGGTCCTCGAGCTCGTCGATGGTCGGGAAGGGCGGCAGCGGTGCCAGCCAGTCCGGACGCTGGTCGGGCATGCCGACGGCGTCCAGCAGTCCGGGGCCGAAGCCGACCGTGACCGTCAACCGGGCCGGGACGAGGGCGAGCTCGGGTTCGGTGTCGGCCAGGGTGGGCTGGCCCTGGGTGAGGCGACGACCGTCCTCGGTCCACAGCCGCATCAGCCGGCGCACCGCCTCGCGATCGGTCTCCCGGAGCAGGTCGAAGGCGATGAAGGCGCCCACGGCCTGGGTCGGCGTGGCGATGCCTGCCTGGTGAGGACCGTGGAAGGGCTCGCGGGACTGGCCGGCCGCGTCCGGAGGCGGGGACTCCGGCTCGGTGGCGCGAGCAACCGCGTAGCCGGTGGTGGCTATCGCGGCGCCACCCACCGCGGCGGCGCCTCCGAACAGGAAGCGCCGCCGCGACAGCCCGCCACGCGTGGCGTCCGGCTTGGGGGCGTGCGGGTCAGTTCTCATCGGGCGCGGGTGCTCAGGAGTCCCCGCCCTCCATCCCCTCCGAGGACATCTCGCCCTCCATTTCGCCGCCGTCCATCGACCCGCCGTCAGGCACGTACTCCTCCTTGCCCACGTCGGCCTCGCGTGCCTGAGCGGTGTAGGTGTAGGTACTGCCGTCGTCGAGGCTGAGGGTGATCTCGACGTCTTCGCCGGGCTCGACGGGGTCCTGAAGGTTCATGATCATGACGTGGTCGGCGCCGGGCTCGAGCACGTGCTCGCCGCCTGCCGGGACGACGAACCCGCCCTCCTTCGGCCTCATGATCATCTGACCCTCCTGCATGACCACCTCGTGCAGCTCGGTGACGTCGGAGGCGGTCGTCTCGGCGGACAGGATGGTGAGGTCGGTGTCCCCGGCGTTGGTGACGATGCCGAACGCGGCGGTCATCATCTCGGCAGAGGCCTTGACCCAGGCGTCCTCGACGGCGATGACGTCGTCGACGGACTCTGCGTCGTCGGCTGCGGCTGCCGCGTCCGCAGTGGTCTCGGCGGTCGCGGCGGAGTCGTCGTCGGCGCCGCAGCCGGCGAGCGGGACGAGGGCGACTGCGACGGCCGGCAGCAGAAGCAATCGGGTGGTGAGCATGGATCGTCTGGTGCGCATGGGTATCCCCTTCGGTGGTGGGTGAACGGTGAGTGGGGCTCCCGACGGCGTCGGGAGCCAGGTCGGACGCGCTCAGTGCGCGCCGAGCACCACCGGAGGACCACGTCGGGAGACAGAACTTGCGAGCAGCACACCGGCCAGCGGCGTCGGCTCGCCGTCCGGGACGCTCACCCGAGCAGGGACGAGGGGTCGAAGGCTGACCGGCCGTGGGATCGGCACCAACCGGAAGAGCCCCGCCAGGGTCCACAGCGCCCGCTCGGCGTCGGCCAGCAGCACGCTGACTACCAGTGCCGCGGCAGCATGGGCGAGCACCATCGTGACCGAGACGCTGCTGGACGGGGGTCCCGCCGTGCCGTGGTGCGCGCCGATCGAGGCGAGCAGGTGCAGCGGGGGCTGGGCGAGCAGGACGACGGCGAGGATCTCCGGGAAGGAGCGGCGCACGTCCGCGGCGGCAACGCAGATGCCCCCCAGGGCTGCTCCGCCCAGGATCAGCGGGAGGGACAGGTGGACCTCGCCGCCGCCCAGCGCGTGCCCGCCGATGGAGATGAGCACGGTGAGCAGCGCGAGGAGTCCGGCGCGCGCCCAGCGCGGCGTCCCCGTCCCCGGCGTGCTCACGGGGTCAGGGTACGGACCCCCTGGCGCTGCAGCCAGGACGGATCGCTGCGAGATCCGCCACGGCCCACGGGCGCGCAGCTGCGCGGACGCGCTGAAGCCGCGTGCGTCCGAAGCCGGGAGGGCTATGACCCTCAGTTGTTCGGACGATAGGCGCCGGCGCGCGCCGTGCGTCGGGGCCGCCGCCCGATCCCCGCTCCCGCGATCCCCGCGCCCGCGGCTGCGCCCCGACCGGATCGCATCGTCCGAAGCCGGGAGGGCTATGACCCTCAGTTGTTCGGACGATAGGCGCCGACGTGCGCGGACCGACGGGCGCCGGCGCGCGCGCCGGGGCGTCAGAGGTCGAGGAACAGCTCGTCGCCGTCGCGGCTCACCTCGTAGGTGGTGAGCGGGCTGGGCTTGCGTCCCATGGCGACCAGCCTGCGCGACCAGCCCGGCATGCTGCGCCCGGCAAACCCGGCGACCCAGTCCAGGTTCTCGCCGCTGCACATGTCGAAGCGGGAGCTGTGCCACGGGCAGACGATCTGGCCGTCCTTGGCGTGGAAGCCTCCGGGGCCCTTCGTCAGAGACAGGCCCAGGTGGGAGCAGTGGTTGCGCACGACGCAGACGTTCTCGCCGGAGCGCCAGACGACGACCGCGGTGCCGTCGACGTCACGGGCTGTTGCGGTGTTGTCGGTGTAGTCGGTCAGACTTCCCAGGGAGTGGCGAGCCATGACTCCACGGTAGAAGGGGGCGTGACGACCTCGTCGCCGGGGGGCGCTCGGCTGACGCCTCCACAGTGAGCCTGTGAGCCCGTGAGCACAATGGATACTGGTGACGTGACCTACCGCGACCTCGTCAGGTACGTGGGTGCCAAGCGGTGGTTCGCTCGGGTGGCCGCGCGGCTGGCCCCGCTGGACGCACGCGTGATCAAGGCCACCGGCGGCCGGTTCGGACTGATCGGCAGGCACTCCCTCCCACAGCTGCTGCTCACCACGACGGGCCGCAAGTCGGGTCAGCCGCGCACCGTCGCGCTGCTCTACGGTCGACGAGGCGAGGAGATCGTGCTGGTCGGCAGCAACTTCGGCCAGCCGCACCATCCGGCGTGGGCGCTCAACCTCGAGGCCACCCCCGAGGCGGTCGTGCAGATCGACGGGCGCGCCGTGGCCATGCTGGCGCGTCCGGTGACCGACCCCGCCGATCGCGAGGAGGTCTGGGCACAGATGATCGAGATGTACCCGGGCTACGCCATGTACCGGAGCACCGCCGGACGCGACATCAAGGTGTTCGCCGTGCGCGCGGCGCACGAGGGCGCCACCCTGGTCCCATGATCTCCGTCGGGCTCGCCGAGCAGCTGGCGATGGCCGGGTTGCGGTGGGAGCCGCGGCGTGGCGACCACTTCGTCCTGCCGCACCGCGAGATGGACGAGCAGGTGTTCGTGCTCTCGGACATGACCATCGAGGTGCACCAGTTCCCCGCTGGCGAGGTCATCGGCTTCAACGGGACCGTCGAGTGGGCGCTGGACAGCATCGAGCGTCACGAGGCGCTGTGGCTGCCCCGCGAGGACCAGCTGCGTGACCACCTCGGTGACCGATTCGTTGCGCTGCGCCGCACCGACGAGGGGTATCTGTGCGAGGTGCGCGGCGAGGTGTCGCAGGACGCCACGCCCGGCCCATCCGTCCGTACCCATGCCGGGCACACCGCGGCCCAGGCCTACGCCCTCGCGCTGCTGGATGTGCTGCTCAGCGTGGTGCACCGGAGATGATCGCGATAGCCTGACCAGCCCATGACCGGGCAGACGGGTCTACGCCGACGCCGCAGAGGGAGCCTCTGGGCCGTCGCAGCGCTGCTCGTCGCCCTGGTCGCCGGTGCCGGGGCCGTCGCCGTCAAGCTGCGTGCCAACATCACCGTGGTCGACGTCAACGATGCGCTGTCCGACCCCGACGTCGTCGTCCTGCCGGCCGGCGGGCCGAAGCCCACGCCCGGACCGGAGGCCACGCGGACTGCGACGCCTGAGCCGGCGCTGGAGGAGGACTCCGGACAGCCGCTGAACATCCTGGTCATGGGGTCGGACACGCGTGAGGGCCAGGGGGACGCCTTCGGGTCCGCCGCGCTCATCGACGGAGCCCGCTCCGACACCACGCTGCTGGTGCACCTCGCGGCGGACCGGCAGCACGTCGTCGTCGTGAGCATCCCGCGCGACCTGCTCGTCACCCTGCCGTCCTGCACGATGGCCGACGGCAGCACCTCCTACCCCTACCAGGACCGGTTCAACGCCGCGTTCTCCATCGGCGGGCCCGAGTGCACGATCCGGACGGTCAGCGCACTGACCGGCCTGCCGATCCACCACTTCGTGGTCGTCGACTTCGCCGCGTTCCAGCGCACCGTGGACACCCTCGGCGGGGTCGAGGTGTGCCTGACCGAGGCGGTGGACGATCCGAAGGCCGGCCTGTCACTTCCGGCCGGGGTCAGCCGCGTCGGCGGGGAGCAGGCGCTGGCGTTCGTGCGGGCGCGGGAGAGCCTCGGTGACGGCAGCGACCTGGCGCGCATCGAGCGTCAGCAGGCCTTCCTCGCATCGCTGGTCCGGGAGGCGACCTCGCGCGCGCTGCTGGTCGACCCGCTGCGGCTGATCCGCAGCCTGGACGCCGCCACGCAGTCGCTCACCATGGACGCCGGTCTGGCCTGGCTGCCCCGTACGGCGTCGATCGCGCGGAGCCTGGCCAGCATCGAGCCGGCCAGCGTCTCGTTCGTCACCCTGCCGAACGTGTACAACGACGACCTGCTCACCGTGAGTCCGGACGAGGACCGCTCGGGCCTGCTGGTCCAGCTGCTCGCCCGGGACGCCGCCTGGCCGCTGCAGGCCTCCGGCGCAGCCCCGGTGCTGGTGGCACCCGAGCAGGTGCTGGTCTCGGTCGTCAACGCCACCGGACTCGCTGACCAGGCCACCCTTGCCGGCGCGGGTCTGGAGATGCAGGGATTCGGCGTGCTGCGGCTCGCGATCGGGACCGCGCAGCCGGGGACCGAGGTGCGTTACCCGGCCGGGTCGCAGGAGGCGGCGCGGACGGTGGCCGCGGCGGTGGACGGTGCCGTGCTCGTCCCGGACGACACGCTCGAGGAGGTGACGCTGGTTCTCGGCCAGGGCTTCGACGTCACCGACCTGCGGACCGTGCTCGTGCAGCCCGCGGCGCCGGGGCCGGCCCAGCCGGACCCGACGGGCGGGGTCGACTGGGTCGTCCCCGAGAGCGAGTTGCCGACCGGCGAGACGTCCACGGCAGACACGGCCACCTGCGCATCCTGACCGCGCGGACGTGCGCGCCACACCGGGGCAAGGAATGACAACGGTGTAACTCGGCTCTAGGGTGAGCCAACCCTGGGCCCCAGGGCCCCGTTGCGACCAGCGCCACAGGAGCCGACATGGCACACGAGCCTCCAGCAGCGCATGCCGTCACCACCGACCCCGCCGCGACTCGGGCGTCGGCGCACCTGAGCGAGCGCGAGCGGGAGATGCTCGACTTCGAGCGTCAGTGGTGGCGCTACGCCGGGTCGAAGGAGCAGGCGGTTCGTGACCTGTTCGACATGTCGGCCACCCGCTACTACCAGGTGCTCAACGCGCTCATCGACCGCGCCGAGGCTGTCGAGTACGACCCCATGCTGGTCAAGCGGCTGCGGCGGCTCCGCTCGTCCCGGCAGCGTGCCCGCACTGCCCGGCGGCTCGGCATGGAGGTCTGACCTCCGCGCGCGCCGTGGCATCCGGTGGGCGCGTGCGCCCGGTGTGGACCACGGTCATCGTGGTCCTCGGCACTGTCGTCGTCGTGGGCCTCGTCCTGTACTCCCTGGGTGACCGCTCCGTCATCGAGGTTGCCGACCAGGCGCTCCTCCCACCGGCGGCGACGTCGTCTCCAACCCCGGCCGCGACCTCTCCCGCGCCTGACCCGAGCCCGTCGGCGCAGGAGTCACCGTCCCTGCAGGTCCGGCCGCGGCCCTCGGACGCCACGTCCCGAGCCCCGGTGGATGTGCTCAACCAGACCACGGTGCCCGGGCTTGCTGCCCGGGCCGCGCAGGCCATCGAGGACTCCGGCTGGGAGGTGGCCACGGTGGGCAACACCTCGCTGGGGGCACCGGCCACCACGCTCTACGTCCCGGCGGGGCTCGAGGACGCGGCGCAGGCCTTCCTCGACGATTTCGATGCCCTGACGCGGGAACGTCCTGCCTTCGCCGGTCTGCCGGTCGACGTCCTCACGCTGGTGCTCGCCGAGCCGGACGCCGCACCGGTCGTGTCAGACCTCGAGCGGTCGGCCACCGACTGATGCGGGGCTCGCGCCCCGCCTGGACCCGCCGCGCGGACTTCGCGCCTGTTCGCACGCGCCTCGCCACCGGTGCTCGCCCCGTCCCGACCATGATCAAAGCGCCCTGGTGGTGGTTGACCCTTGATCAGAGCGCCTGCGTGGTGGTGGTCGTG
>CAYHHE010000026.1:0-11193 GCA_964356295.1 uncultured Actinomycetes bacterium
CACCCTGACCCACGTCATCGGCTGGGTGCGGGACAAGACCGGCATCCAACCCGACTCCTCCCCCACGATCTCGACCGAAGAGCCCCAAACCGCCGCGCCGACCGGCGAAAACGTCAAGATCGCCGCGGGTGGGGTGAGCGAGGGCGTGCATGCTGAGCCGGCAGTGCGCGGTGACTTCGCTGCCACCGAGAAGGTGCCGCGGCGCGTTCCCGTCCCGGCGTTGCGCCCGTCGCTGGACCAGTGCCTGCCCACCGGGGTCACGCTGAACGGTGACAGCCGCATCGTCGTGATGCTCGACAGCGGCGGCATCGGCAAGGCCCTGGCCAAGAAGCTCGACAAGCTCGGAGCCACGGTGCTCGCGCTCGAGCCCGGTGTGGCAACCGACCACCTGCTCGGCGCCGTCCAGGCATTCGCCGCAGACGGCCCCGTCCAGGGGGTGTACTGGCTGGCTGCGATGGACGACGAGGGTCCGATCGAGGCCATGGACCTCGCGGGCTGGCAAGAGGCCATCCGCCGTCGGGTGAAGACCCTCTACACCACGATGCGGGCGTTGTACGACAACAACCCGTTCCTGGTGAGCGCCACGCGTCTTGGTGGCTACCACGGCTTCAACGCCGAAGGCGCCACCTCGCCTCTGGGTGGCACGGTCACCGGCTTCACCAAGGCGTACCACAAGGAGCGACTCATCGAGGCGCAGTCGAACGAGCGCCTCGAAGACGCACCGGTGGTGAAGGTCGTCGACTTCGCGCCGAGCCGCAAGACAACGGCGCTGGCCGACATGCTCGTCGCGGAGACTCTGCGGGACCCGGGGTGCGTCGAGGTCGGCTACGCCGACGACGCCCGCTGGACCGTCGGCCTGGCCGATCGCCCATTCCCACAGGAGCCGGGACCGGACGGCATCGCCCTCACACCCGACACCGTCGCCGTTGTCACCGGCGCGGCCGGCAGCATCGTGTCCGCCATCGTCGCCGACCTCGCCACCGCCGCCGGTGGTGGCACCTTCCACCTGATCGATCTCACCCCGGAGCCCGACCCGACCGACGCCAACCTGCGCGCCTACATCGAGGACCGAGACGCGTTCAAGATGCAGGTTGCCGGAGAGCTGAAGGCCAAGGGCGAGCGGCCGACACCGGTCGCTATCGAGCGGGAGCTGGCCAAGTACGAGCGGTCCACCGCTGCCCTGGCCGCCATCCAGGCCGTGCAGGACGCGGGCGGGACGGTGCGCTACCACGCCATCGACCTGACCGACCCTGCCCAGGTCGGCGCAGTCATGGACGAGATCCGGGAGTCCAGCGGCCGCATCGACGTGCTGCTGCACGCCGCAGGCATCCTGCAGGACCGCCCGCTGCCCAGCAAGGAGCCGCGGATGTTCGACCTGGTCGTCGACGTCAAGAGCGACGGCTGGTTCAACCTGCTCACCGCCGCCGGGGACATGCCCATCGCAGCGACCGTCGGGTTCTCCTCGGTTGCCGGGCGCTTCGGCAACCAGGCGCAGACCGACTACGCAGCCGCCAACGACTTGCTGTGCAAGACGACCAGCGCCTTCCGCACCACCCGACCTGGCACCAAGGGGTACGCCCTGGACTGGACGGCGTGGGGCGAGATCGGGATGGCCGCGCGAGGCTCGGTTGCGACCGTGATGGAGGCGCTCGGCGTCGACATGCTCCCGCCGGACGCCGGCGTGGCGTGGATCCGGCGCGAGCTCACCTCGGGAACACCTGCCGGCGAGGTCGTGGTCGCTGGTGCCCTGGGTGCCATGGGTGCGGCGAGCGCCAGCCCGACCGGAGGGCTGGACGTCGCCGCGATCGACGTCGAGCATGCCGGTCCCATGGTCGGTGAGGTGGTGAAGGCCGACGTGCTGGACGGTCTGACCGTCCAGACCACGCTGGACCCGACCGAGCAGCCGTTCCTCGACGACCACCGCCAGGACGGCAAGACGGCGATGCTGCCCGGTGTCATGCACGTCGAGGGCTTCGCCGAGGTCTCCCGGCTGCTGCTGCCGGACTGGCACGTGGTCGCCGTCGAGGACATCGACATCCCCGCCTCGGTGAAGTACTTCCGCGACGAGCCGCGCACCGTGACCATCACCGCGCTGCTCTTGCCCGACCCGGACGACCCGGACGGGCTGGTGGCCGAGTGCAAGCTGTCCACCGAGCGGATGCTGCCGGGGGCGAAGAAGCCCGAGGTCACGGTGAACAGCCGGGCCAGGGTGCGGTTGTCGCCGCGCGCTCCCAAGCCCGAGAAGCAGCCGAAGCCTGCCCTGAAGGGCAAGCAGGAGCTCACCGCGGACCAGGTCTACGAGGTCTACTTCCACGGCCCGGCCTACCAGGTGATGGAGGGCGTGTGGCGCCTCGGCGGTGACGGTCAGGGGGCAGTTGCGCGGTTCGCCGCTGACCTGCCGGCCAACCACTCCCCGTCCGACCAACCGACGGTCATCGGTCCACGGCTGGCCGAGATCTGCTACCAGACCGCAGGCATGTGGGAGATGGGTCATGACGGACGGTACGGCCTGCCGTCCATCGTCCGATCCCTGCGCATCTTCGGCACGCCGAGCGAGGACACCCCGCTGATCTGCACCGCACGCCCGAGCGAGAACGGGTTCGACTGCGTGGTGCAGAAGAAGGACGGCACGGTCGTGATGCACATGACGGGGTACGAGACCGTCGTGCTCCCGGACAGCCCACCCCTGCCGGAGGACCAGGCGGCCACTCTCGGCGCCGTGCTGGCGGACTAGGAAAGGACCACGTTGACCACCATCCAGCGGCTGGCCATCGTCAACCGCGGGGAGCCGGCCGTGCGCCTGCTCAACGCTGTCGCCGAGCTGAACACCGAACGGCACCCCGAGCAGCGCATCACCACCATCGCGCTCTACACCGACCCGGACGCGCAGGCTTGGTTCGTCCGCCAGGCCGACGAGGCGGTCCTCCTCGGGCCGGCGACGTTCGTGGACCCCGCCGACGACCGTCGCAAGTCCCGCTACCTGGACGAGCAGGGCCTGATGGACGCACTCGTCAAGGCCAAGGCGGACGCCGTATGGGTCGGGTGGGGGTTCGTGTCCGAGCGCGCCTCGTTCGCGGCACGCTGCGAGGAGGCCGGCATCACCTTCATCGGGCCGAGCGCTGAGACGATCCGACGCCTCGGCGACAAGGTCACCTCCAAGCGCATCGCAGAGGCGGCCGACGTCCCTGTGGTGCCGTGGAGCGGTGGTCCCGTTGAGAGCGCCGAACAGGCCGTGCAGCATGCCGAGACCCTCGGCTTCCCCGTGGTGCTCAAGGCCTCCTCCGGTGGCGGCGGACGCGGCATCCGAGTCGTGCGAGAGGCGGGAGACCTCGCCGGGGCGCTGGCCTCGGCCCGGTCGGAGGCCGAGTTCGCCTTCGGCGACCCGACCATCTTCATGGAGGAGTTCCTGCCGACCGCCAGGCACGTCGAGGTTCAGGTCATCGCCGACGGACAGGGCACCACCTGGGCGGCGGGCGTTCGTGACTGCAGCGTCCAGCGGCGCAACCAGAAGGTGCTCGAGGAGTCCGCCTCCACCGTGCTCACCCCGAAGAAGGAGCAGGAGATACGCGCGGCTGCCATCCGCCTGGCCGAGGCCTCGGACTACCGCAACGCCGGCACCGTGGAGTTCCTCGTCTCCGAGGACGGCGAGCGCTTCCTGTTCATGGAGGTGAACACCCGGCTGCAGGTCGAGCACCCCGTCACCGAGGCAACCACCGGGCTCGACCTGGTCAAGATGCAGATCCAGGTCGCCGAGGGCGCACGGCTCGACGGCGAGCAACCACCGGTGATCGGGCACGCCATCGAGGCTCGACTCAACGCCGAGGACCCCGAGCAGGGCTTCGCCCCCGCCCCCGGAAGGGTCGCCATGTGGCGTCCCCCGCAGGGCAGCGGGATACGCGTCGACTCCGGCGTCCGGCAGGACGACGTCATCGCATCAGAGTTCGACTCCATGGTCGCCAAGGTCATCGCCTGGGGTCGTGACCGCAACGAGGCGATCTCCCGCCTTGCTCGCGGTCTGGCGCAGTCCGTCGTCGTGGTCGAGGGCGGCACGACCAACAAGTCGTTCCTGCTCGGCCTGCTGTCCACCCCCGAGGTGCTCTCCGGCAAGGTCGACAACCGCTGGCTCGACCGGCTCACCGCCACCGGCGACCATCTGCCCGCCCCCGATCCCGTCGCCCTCCTGGTGGCGGCAGTCGAGGCCTACGACGCCGAGCACGAGGTCGCCCAGACCACCTTCCACGCGCAGGCCGCCCGGGGACGCCCGGAGAACCCCGACGAGGTCGGCCACGCGGTCAACCTGCGCTACCGCGGTCAGCCCTACCGGCTGCAGGCCTACCTCACCGCGCCTGGAACGTACCGGGTCGTCGGCGAGGCAGGGGCGGCAGACCTGCAGGTCCAGCAGATCAACGAGTTCGAGCAGGTCGTCTCGTGTGCTGGTCGGCGCTATCGGGTGGTCGCGGTCAGCGAGGGACCAGTCACCCGGGTCGAGGTGGACGGCACCGCGCACACCGTCCTGCGGGACGACGGAGGAGTCGTTCGCGCGGCCGCCCCCGCCTTCGTCGTCGACCTGCTCGTCGAGCCGGGCCAGCGGATCTCCGAGGGCGACCCCATCGCCGTGCTGGAGAGCATGAAGATGGAGATGACCGTCACCGCACCGTTCGGTGGTCTGGTCTCCAGCATCGACGTCAGCCCCAAGGCTCAGGTGGACACCGGAGCGCCGCTGCTGCGGATCAAGGCCGCCGAGGGCGTGGAGTCGACCGCTCCGGCAGCGGATCGGGTGTCCTTCGACGGGCTGGCTGAGCGCCCACCGGCCGAGCTGGAGGTGTGCCGGCCTGTCTACCGCGCACTGGGTCGCTACCTGCTCGGCTACGACCTCGAGCCCGGCGGCGCCAAGCACCTGCTCGGTGAGCAGAGGGCGCTCGAGCGCGCCTGCCAGCCGGCGGAGGCCTCCCTGCTGGACTGCGAGAACACCTTCCTGGACCTGTTCACCGACATCGCGGCCCTGTACCGGCCGCGTCCGCCGGACGGGCTCGAGGACGCGCTGGTCACCAGCACGCAGGAGTTCCTGCTGTCCTACCTCCAGTGGCTCGACCCGGACCGGGCCGTGCTCCCCGAGCAGTTCCGACCGCGTCTGGAGCGAGCGCTGGCCCGCTACGGCGTCCCGAGCCTCGACCGCAGCCCCGAGTTGGAGGCCGCGGTGGTCTGGATGTGGCGCTCGTTCAGCCGCGTCGGGGAGCTCGCCCCGGCGGTCTCCGCGATCCTCACCCGATGGCTGAACGAGGTCGACCGGCTGCGCCCGACCTTCGGCCCGGAGCTGCGAGCGCGCCTGGACTCTCTCGCGCGCGCGACCGCCGGCCGCTACCAGGTCATCTCTGACCTCGCCCGCGACGTGCGGTTCCGGTACGTGGACGAGCCGAAGCTGGCGCAGACCGTTGCCGAGGTCAGCCTCGAGATGGAAGGGCGGATGGACGCCCTCGAGGACGAGCCCGACGGGGCGGCGGCAGCTGCGCACGTCGAGGCACTGGTGGCCTGCCCACAGCCGCTGCGCAGCATCATGCTGCACCGCTGGAGCGCGGCAAGCCCAGGGCTGCGCCGGCGGTTGCTCGAGGTGCATGCCAGGCGCTTCTACCGCAGCCGTCCCCTGCGCGACCTGCACGTCTCAGAGCGCAGTGGTCGGCTTGTCGGGTCGGCCATCTACGACCACCAGAACCTTCACATCTACCTGCTGGTGGGCTACGTCCAATTGAGCGAGTTGCCCGAGCTCGCCGACGCGGTTCGCGCTGAGCTCTACGACGTCCCCACCGAGCACCAGCCCGTGATCGAGGTCGTGGCCTGGCGCAGCGGCGTGCTGCCCCACGCCGATGTCATGGCCGAGGAAGTCCACGGCATGCTCGACCAGTGCGACTTCGGTCGGCAGGTGCGGCGAGTGGACCTGACGGTGACCCACACCGGTGGCGAGGTCCCCGAGCATCTGCGCACCCAGCACTTCACGTTCCGGCAACGCGAGGACGGCACCTACCACGAGGACATGCTGTACCGGAACCTGCACCCCATGTTGGGCAAGCGGTTCGACCTGTGGCGGCTGTCCAACTTCGCGCTGGAGCGGTTGGCCTCTCCTGAGGATGTCTACCTGTTCCGCGGGGTCGCCCACGACAACCCCAAGGACGCGCGGCTCTTCGCCGTCGCCGAGGTCCGCGACCTGACCCCGGCTGACGACGGGCCCGGCACCCCTGTGCACTACCCGGCGTTGGAGCGCCTCGGGATGTCCGCGCTGGCCGCCATGCGTCAGGCCCTGGCCAGTCTCCCGACCAGGGAGCGGCCCAGCGGGAACCGGCTGGTCCTCTACATCCGTCCACCGTTCGACGTCCCCCGCCACCACTGGCCGAACATGGGTCGCCAGTTCGCCCCACTCGCTGCCGGTACCGGGCTGGAGAAGGTCGTGATGCGGGTACGCATCCCCCGTCCCGACGGCACGTTCGAGGAGGCGGTCCTGCACGTCGAGGGCACCTCCGGCGAAGGTGTGACAGTGCGCGTCCGACCGGTCGGCGACCAGCCGATCCGGCCGCTGACCCCCTATCGGCAGAAGGTGCTGCGCGCCCAGCGGTTCGGGGTCCCCTACCCCTACGAGCTGGTCCGGATGCTGGCCCCGCGACCAGGGACCCAGGCGGACTTCCCGCCCGGCAAGTTCGTGGAGCACGACCTGGACGAGAACGGCGAGACGATCGAGGTCGGGACACGACCTCTGGGCAACAACACCGCGAACATCGTGTTCGGCCTGATCACCAACTACACCGAGACGGTGCCCGAGGGCATGACCCGCGTCGCGATCCTCGGCGACCCGACCACCGGGCTGGGCAACCTCGCTGAGCCCGAGTGTCGCCGAATCATCGCCGCGCTCGATCTCGCCGAGGAGAAGGGCATCCCTGCGGAGTGGTTCGCGGTGTCCTCCGGTGCCCGCATCGCGATGGACTCCGGCAGCGAGAACATGGACTGGATCTCGGCGGTGCTGCGCCGCATCATCGAGTACACCCAGGCCGGCCGCGAGCTCAACGTGGTCGTCACCGGCATCAACGTCGGCGCTCAGCCGTACTGGAACGGCGAGGCGACCATGCTCATGCACACCAAGGGCATCTTGGTGATGACGCCGATCAGCGCCATGGTGCTCACCGGAAAGCAGGCACTGGACTTCTCCGGAGGCGTCTCGGCCGAGGACAACTTCGGCATCGGCGGCTACGACCGGATCATGGGCGTCAACGGCCAGGGGCAGTACTGGGCCCCCACCATCCAGGAGGCCTGCCGGGTGCTGCTGCGGCACTACGACCACAGCTACGTCGTCCCCGGCGAACGCTTCCCACGTCGCCACAAGACCACCGACCCCGCCGACCGGGACGTCCGGACCGCACCGCACTCGCCGGTGCCCGGCTCGGACTTCACCTCGGTGGGCGACATCTTCTCCGAGGAGCGCAACGCCGATCGCAAGAAGCCGTTCGACGTCCGCTCGGTGATGCGCGCGGTGTCCGACACCGACAGCGATCCCCTCGAGAGGTGGAAGGACTGGCGCGAGGCCGAGATCTCCGTCGTGTGGGACACCACCGTCGGAGGTATCCCGGTCTGCATGCTCGGGCTCGAGTCTCGGACCCTCGCCCGCCGCGGCTACGTCCCCGGCGACGGACCGGCCACGTTCACCTCTGGGACGTTGTTCCCGCAGTCGTCGCGGAAGACCGCCCGGGCCATCAACGCCGCCAGCGGCAACCGTCCGCTCGTGGTGCTGGCCAACCTGTCCGGCTTCGACGGCTCCCCGGAGTCGATGCGACGCTGGCAGCTGGAGTACGGCTCGGAGATCGGACGAGCGATCACCAACTTCAAGGGTCCGATCGTGTTCGTCGTGATCTCCCGCTACCACGGCGGCGCCTTCGTGGTGTTCTCCAAGCGGCTCAACGAGTCGATGGAGGTCGCCGCGGTCGAGGGCTCCTACGCCTCGGTCATCGGGGGGGCACCGGCAGCGGCAACCGTGTTCGCTCGCGAGGTCAAGGTGCGCACCGACACGGACCCGCGTGTGGTGACGATGCGGGAGAAGGTCGCCGCCGCCGACAGCGAGGGGGCAACGGCCCTGCGGACCGAGCTGGCTGAGCTGTCCGAGCGGGTGAGGGCGGAGAAGCTCGGGGAGGTTGCCGGCGAGTTCGACAGCATCCACACCATCCAGCGTGCGCAGCGGGTCGGCTCTGTCGACCACATCATCAAGGCCGCGGACCTTCGGCCGTACGTCATCGACACGTTGGAGCGACGGATGGCCGCCTACGGCTGAACCGGCGGTTGCGCCGCCGGTCCAGCCGCCGGCTCGACAAGGGGCTGCTGCATCCACGTGTGCCGCGGCTGGGCGTCCCGCAACGCCGACGGGCGCTCCAGCCCCTCCGGCGCGGGCCCGGGCCTGTCGTAAGCGACGGTGAGCAGCCAGGGGCCTTCCCGGACCCACCATCCCGGCATCGGTGCCGCCCCACCGAGCACCTCCAGCGGGGACCAGCGGCTCTGTTCGCGCATGCCGGGTTCGGCCAGGTGCACCTCCACGCTGCGGGTGTCGCGCCGCAGACCGGTCCGCAGCACCTTCAGCGCGCTCTCCTTCGCCGACCAGAACAGGTTGGCCAGTGCGTCTCGGTGCTCCTCGTCGGACGCTGAGCCCACCACCTCCTGCTCGGCCGGGGTCAGGAAGTCGCGGACGAACGCCGCCGAACGAGGCTCCACGAGCTCCACGTCGCATCCGACCGCCCCCAGGTCGGGCCCGACCAGGCACACCCCCCAACCGGCCCGGTCGGTCAACGACACGTCCAGACCGAGCGGCTCGCCGTCCACCTCGACGTACGGGGCACCGGTCAACCGGTTCGGCACCGACACCCGGGCCAACGTGGTCACGTCGACCTGCCAGCCCAGCGTGGCCAGCACGGCGTGCTTGGCGGTCAGTCGCCGCACCAGGTACTCGGTGCGCCGCTTGGTGAACCGCATCGACGACGCCCGGCGTGCCTCGAACGAGGTGAGCCAGGAGGTGTCCGGTGGCAGGTGCGGCTCCCCCCGCGCCAGCCAGCGCATCCGGTGTCCCTCCCCGCTACCAGATGCTCACGCGACGATCCGGGCGCAGCCAGAGCCCGTCACCGTCACCGACGTCGAAGGCGTCGTAGAACTCCGCCACGTGGCGCACGGTCCCGTTGCAGCGGAACTCCGCCGGGCTGTGCGGGTCGACCGCCAGCAGCCGGATGGCCTCCTCGGGCCGCGACTTCTCCCGCCACACCTGCGCCCAGCCGAACATCAGCCGCTGCATGCCCGTCAGGCCGTCGATCACCGGCGGCTCCGCCCCGTCGAGGGAGATCCGGTACGCCTCGGCGGTGATCGCCAGACCACCGAGGTCACCGATGTTCTCCCCCACCGTGAGGGCACCGTTGACGTGGTGCCCGGGGGTGTCCGCCGGCTCATAGGCGTCGTACTGCGTGATCAGCTCAGCGGAGCGGGCGTCGAACTCGGCGCGATCAGCCTCGGTCCACCAGTTCTGGAGATTGCCCAGTCCGTCGTACTTCGACCCCTGGTCGTCGAACCCGTGACCGATCTCGTGACCGATCACCGCCCCGATACCCCCGTAGTTCGCCGCGTCGTCGGCCTCGGCGTCGAAGAACGGGCGCTGCAGGATGGCCGCAGGGAACACGATCTCGTTCATCCCCGGGTTGTAGTAGGCGTTGACCGTCTGCGGGGTCATGTGCCATTCCCCGCGGTCCACCGGAGAACCGATCTTGCCCAGCTCGCGGTCGGTCTCGAACGCCACGGCCCGTGACACGTTGCCCAGCAGGTCTCCCGGGACGATCTCCAGGCTCGAGTAGTCACGCCAGGTGTCCGGGTACCCGATCTTCGGAGTGAACGCCGCCAGCTTCTCCAGCGCGCGCTCCCGGGTGCTCGGTGTCATCCACGCCAGGGTGGAGATGCGCCGCTGGTAGGCCGCGACCAGGTTGGCCACGAGTTCCTGCATCCGTGCCTTGGCGCCCGGCGGGAAGTGCTCGGCGACGTACAGCCGTCCGAGTGCCTCTCCCAGAGCGGACTCGACGAGGGAGACACCTCGCTTCCAGCGGTCCCTGATCTGCGGCACTCCGGTGAGCGTGCGCCCGTAGAAGTCGAAGTTCTCCGCGACGAAGGCCTCGCTCAGGTAGGGCGCGCAGGCGTGGACCACCTTCCACCGCAGCCAGCAGCGCCACGTGTCGAGGTCGACGTCGGACAGCTCGGCACCCAGCGCGGTGAAGAAGCTGGGCTGGCGCACCACCACCTCGTCCAGCTCGTGGCCGGCGCCGCCGATGGCCTCCAGCCAGGCACTCCACGCCACCCCCGGCGCCAGGGTGTCCAGCTCGTCGCGGGGCACCAAGTTGTACGTCGCGGTCGCGTCGCGGGTGGACACCCGGTCCCAGTGGGCGGTGGCCAGGCGGGTCTCGACCTCCATGACCCGGTGGGCGTCCTCGGGTCCGTCAACGCCCGCCAGGTCCAGCATCCGTCCCACGTGGACCACGTAGTCGGCACGGATCTGGGTGAACCGCTCGTCGCTGTAGTAGGACTCGTCCGGCAGGCCCAGCCCACCCTGGTTGAGGTAGAGCAGGTACCGCGTGGAGTCCCCGCGATCGGTGTCGACGTAGCCGCCGAACAGCCCTGGTACCCCGCGGCGCTCCAGCCTGCCCACGACGCGCACGAGATCGGTCTCGTCACCGATGTCGTCGACCTCGGCCAACACCTCATCCAGCGGCTCGACGCCGTCCTGCTCGATCCGATCAGTGTCCATGTAGTCGCGGTAGAGGTCGGCGATCTTCTGCTCGTCCGTCCCCGACTCGTGCGCCAGAGCCAGCAGGCGCTCCACGATGGCCCGCAGGTGCTGCTCGGCCTCGTCACGCAGCCGGACGAACTCGCCGTAGCGGGCGCGGTCCGGGGGGATCTCCGCGTCGCGCAACCAGGCACCGTTCACGTGCCGGAACAGGTCGTCCTGCGGACGGACCGACGGATCGAGGTGGGAGAGGTCGATGCCGGACTTCACGGGCCAACTGTCTCAGAGATCCGCCGGCACGCGACCGGCAGTCGGCCGTCTCCTCACGGAGCAGCCGTGCGCAGCACGACGACCGGGCATGGGGCGTGGTGGACGCAGTAGCCGGCCACCGAGCCCAGGTGCATCCCCGGGAG
>CAYHHE010000026.1:11293-30904 GCA_964356295.1 uncultured Actinomycetes bacterium
ATGGGGCGTGGTGGACGCAGTAGCCGGCCACCGAGCCCAGGTGCATCCCCGGGAGTTCCCCGCGCCCATGGCTGCCCACCACGAGCATGTCCGCGTTGGCCGCCCATTTGCCGCGCCTGCTCCATCGCCCACGCAAGCGCCTGCTTGCTGTCTTCCGACCCGTCGATCCCGACCACGATCCGCCGCTTCGATCCGTTGGTCATCACGACTCCTCCTGCCTCGATCCGTTGTGGTTAGTCGTCGGCGGCGCTGCTGCTGCTGATGTGGCTGATCGCCGCGCCTATCACGCTGCTGTGGATCCGCAGCCTCTACGACCGCCGGTCGGGCATCGGCACCTGTTGGAGACCGCGCCTCGCCAGAGACGTGCATGACCACGTGGGGAATGGGGCATCCTTGTCTGCGTGACTGACACCGCCGTTCCGCAGACCACGACCGACACCAGCGACCTCGACGCCTGGCGCGACTTCCGCGGCACCCAGTGGAGGATCACCGTCGACGTGCGCGACTTCATCCAGGGGAACTACGAGCCCTACACCGGCGACTCGGCGTTCCTCCGCGAGGCGACCGACCGCACCAAGGGCATCTGGGCGAAGCTCAGCGAGCTCATGGTCATCGAGCGCGACAAGGGGATTCTCGACGTCGACGTGCACACCCCGGCGTCCATCACCAGCCACGCTCCGGGTTACATCGATCGGGACAACGAGATCATCGTCGGGCTCCAGACCGACGCGCCGCTGAAGCGGGCGATCATGCCCAACGGCGGGTACCGGATGGTCGAGTCCGGTCTCAAGGCCTTCGGGTACGAGCCCGACCCGCAGGTTCGGGAGATCTTCACCAAGTACCGCAGGACCCACAACGACGGGGTCTTCGACGCCTACACCCCCGAGATCATGGCTGCCCGCAAGTCGGGGATCGTCACCGGACTGCCCGACGCCTACGGCCGCGGCCGCATCATCGGCGACTACCGCAGGGTCGCGCTGTACGGCGTGAACCGTCTGCTCGAGCGCAAGAAGCAGGAGAAGGACGCCCTGGCGGTCCTGCACTCCACCGACGACGTGATCCGCGACCGCGAAGAGCTCTCGGAGCAGATCCGTGCCATGGGCGAGCTGGTCGAGATGGCCGCGACCTACGGCTTCGACGTCACCCGCCCGGCCGCCACCGCCCAGGAGGCCGTGCAGTGGACATACCTGGCCTACCTGGCTGCGGTCAAGGAGCAGAACGGTGCGGCCATGTCGCTGGGCCGGGTGTCGACGTTCCTCGACGTCTACCTCCAGCGTGACATGGCCGAGGGCCGGATCACCGAGCAGCAGGCGCAGGAGATGATCGACGACTTCGTCATCAAGCTGCGCATCGTCCGATTCCTGCGCACCCCGGAGTACGACGAGTTGTTCTCCGGTGACCCGACCTGGGTGACCGAGGCCATCGGGGGCATGGGTGAGGACGGGCGTCCGCTGGTCACCCGCACGTCCTTCCGCTTCTTGCAGACCCTGTACAACCTCGGTCCCGCCCCCGAGCCGAACCTCACGGTCTTCTGGTCCCCGTCTCTGCCTGAGGGCTTCAAGGCGTTCGCCGCGCAGGTGTCCATCGATACCTCGTCCATCCAGTACGAGAACGACGAGCTCATGCGTCCCCGCTTCGGTGACGACACCGCCATCGCCTGCTGTGTCTCCGCGATGCCGGTGGGCAAGCAGATGCAGTTCTTCGGCGCCCGGGTCAACCTGGCCAAGGCCCTGCTGTACGCGCTCAACGGCGGCCGCGACGAGATCTCCGGCGAGCAGGTCGCCGAGGTCGGTGACCCGGTCACCGGTGATGTCCTGGACTTCGACGAGGTGGTCCGCAAGTACGACGACGTCCTGGAGTGGCTGGCGCGGACATACGTCAACGCGCTCAACGTCATCCACTACATGCACGACAAGTACGCCTACGAGCGCATCGAGATGGCGCTGCACGACTACGCGCCGGCTCGCACCCTGGCCTGCGGCATCGCCGGACTGTCCGTCGTGGCCGACAGCCTGTCCGCGATCAAGTACGCCACCGTCAGGCCGATCCGGGACGAGACCGGGCTGATCGTCGACTTCGAGACCGAGGGCGACTTCCCCTGCTTCGGCAACAACGACGACGACGTCGACCAGATCGCGGTCCGCATCGTCGAGACCTTCATGGACAAGATCCGCAAGCACCCGGCCTACCGCCACGCCGTGCACACCCAGTCGGTGCTGACCATCACCAGCAACGTCGTGTACGGCAAGAAGACCGGCAACACCCCGGACGGCCGCCGCAAGGGGGAGCCTTTCGCCCCGGGTGCCAACCCGATGCACGGCCGGGACAAGAAGGGCCTGGTCGCCGCGGCGCTGTCGGTGGCGAAGCTGCCCTACGAGGACTCCGAGGACGGCATCTCGCTGACCGCGTCGCTGATGCCGAGCGTGCTGGGCAAGACCACCGACGAGAAGACCGCCACGATGGTCGGGATCCTGGACGGCTACATGTCGGCCGAGGGCTTCCACATGAACGTCAACGTGCTCAACCGCGACACGCTGCTCGACGCGATGGAGCACCCGGAGAGCTACCCGCAGCTGACCATCCGGGTGTCCGGGTACGCGGTGAACTTCGTCCGGCTCACCAAGGAGCAGCAGAAGGACGTCATCAACCGCACCTTCCACATGAACCTGTGACCCCTCCCCCGCCCTCCGCCCCGATGAGCATCCGGGTCACCTCTTCGTAACTTTCGTCCGAAGAGATGATGGATCGGGCGCCCCTCGGTGCTACTTTCCATATGTCTAGCACTACGAGTGAGCCGAGGAACGCATGCGTACAGCCCTTCGTCGCACCGGCACAGTGGCGGGCGCCGCCGCCCTGCTGACTCTGGGAGCAGCATCCGCTGCCCTCGCGCAGCAGAAGGAGCCCGCGTACCCGCCCGACTTCCCCACGGCAGCGTCCGGCGTCTGCGTGGGTGACATCCCGTACTTCCAGTACCAGGCCGACTTCGGCGAGAACGGGCAGTTCGTCGGCAACCCCATGACCATCACGTTCAAGAACCCGAGCGGGGACCCCGTCGTCATCAACACGACGGTACCGGCGCCGGGCCAGAGCGCCCAGGTGCTGTGGCCGGGCGCGAGCGAGTCCCCGCAGGACTGGCCGGGCTGGGTGAACACCGGCACGGAGCAGAACCCGGTGTGGGAGGAGTCGACCACCGACGAGGGAGCCTTCACCCGCGCACCCGGTGGCGTGACCGTGGAGTTCGCGACCAACCCGTCGATTTCCACCACCGTGACCTACCCGCCGGCATCCGCCATCTGCGCGAACCCGGAGAACCCGCCGACCACCACCACGACATCAGGGAAGCCGACGACCACGGCCGCCGGCCCGACGACGGCGAGCCTGCCCCGGACCGGTGCGCAGACGGCTGCCATCGCCCTGGTCGCCGGGGGTCTGGTCGCCGGCGGCACCGCGCTGGTCGTGTCGTCTGGCCGCAAGTCAGCCCACAGCGAGGTCTGAGCGCACCCGCCGAACAACGCCGCAGTCGGAGCCCTTCCCGTTCGGGTTGGGCTCCGACTCGTTGTGAGCGACGATAGACCCGTGACCACCGAGCCTCCCGCGCCCGTCGAGCTCGACGCACGCATCCACCAACCTGCCTCGTTCCTCGACCACGAGGACGAGCCGCAGGCCGATGGCACGGTCAAGGGGTACATCCACTCGACGGAGACGGTCGGCTCGGTCAACGGTCCAGGCGTGCGGTACACCGTCTACCTGTCCGGCTGCCCGCTGCGATGCCTCTACTGCCACAACCCCGACACGTGGAACATGCGTCTGGGTGAGCACGTGGACGTGGAGACCGTCCTCGCCGACATCGGCAAGTACGCCCGGTTCATCTCCATCTCCGGTGGTGGGCTGACGGTCTCCGGCGGCGAACCTCTGCTCCAGCCCCGCTTCGTCACCGAGTTGTTCCGTGGGGTCAAGGAACGGTTCGGGATGCACACCGCACTGGACACCGCCGGGTCCCTGGGCGAGCGTGCACCGGACGAGTTGCTCGACCTCACCAACCTCGTGCTGCTGGACATCAAGTCGGGCAAGCCTGAGACCTACCGCCGGCTCACGTCGTGGGAGCTGCAGCCGACACTGGACTTCGCTCGACGGCTCTCCGACCGGGGCACACGCATGTGGGTGCGCTACGTCCTCGTGCCCGGCCTGACCGACGAGCCGGACAACGTCGCCGCTGTCGCGGACTTCGTTGCCACGCTGCGCAGCGTGGACCGGGTGGAGATCAGCCCGTACCACGACTTCGGGGAGCAGAAGTACGAGGCGCTGGGCTGGACCTACCCGCTGCACGGGGTGGAGCCCCCGTCGAAGGAGCAGGTACGTGCCGCCGGGGACATCTTCGGTGAGCGCGGCCTGCTGGTGATGTAGCAGCGGGCCTGCCGCGCTCACCTCCTGGCGTTGTAGATCACGCCACCCGACCGGGCGTACTCCTGCAGGACCGCGACCGCCTCCGGCCGGAGCACGTCGCGCTCGACACCGATGCCGCGGCACTCCAGCTGGTCCACCCAGTCGGCGGTCTTCGGCCCCTCGTCGAACCCGATGGCCCGCGCATCGGCATCACGTCCGCCGCAGACCAGGCCGCTCACCCCCGACCACACGATCGCGCCCAGGCACATGGCGCAGGGTTCGACGCTGGACACGAGGTCGTGCTCGCGCCCGCCCGCACCGAGGTCGTACTCGCCCACTGCCCGTTCGGCGAGCTCGATGGCGACCATCTCCGCGTGGGCGGTGCAGTTGCCCAGCGGCATCACCAGATTGACCCCCGCGGACACGACACGGCCGCTGGAGTGCTCGACGACCGCCGCAGCGAACGGCCCGCCTGTTCCCTCCCGGACATTGGCGCGAGCCAGGCCGATGACGAACCGCATCTGCTCCGGGCGGGTGGGCAGCAGACTCTCCTCGTCCAGACGACGGTCCAGCCACCCCGGCACGACGATCTCGACCCGACGCCTCCCCATGTGACTCAGCCTGGCACAGCGCGTCCGTAGACCCACAGGTGCACACCGGTCCGCGGGTACCAGTCGCGCTCGGGAATCCGGACGAACCCCATTCGCTCGTACATCCGGTGAGCGGCTGTCATCCTCGGCGTCGTGGACATGACCAGGGCCGATGACCCGGACCGGAGCGCTCGATCCAGGCACGCCCGGACGAGGAGACGGCCCACCCCCCGCCGCCGGGACGCAGGATCGACCGCGAGCATGCGGAACTCGCTCTCGCCCGGACGGGAGATCTCCGCCCACGGTGTCCCGGCGAGGCAGAACGTGACCGTCCCGACGACCACGCCGTTCGCGCCCCGGACGACCAGCAGGTCCGCGTCCAGCCACCGGCCACGCACGTCGGCCAGCTCGGCGACGTAGGGGTTGTCCGGGGCTATCAGACCGCCACCGACGTATGAGTCGATCACCAGACTGGCGACCCGAGGCAACTCCTCCTCGGCCGGCCGATGCACCCGCAGGTCCGCGACCACCGTCGGAGCCTACGAGACGTGCTCAGCTCATCTGGTGCACCCATGCACGGGCACGGCGTCCCTCGCCCCGAACCCACTCGAAGCGGGCTCCGGCGAGCACCAGCAGGCCACCCACCAGGCCCAAGGCCACCCATCGAGGCAGCGCGTCCAGCCCGGTCCACACCTGCGCGAGGCCGGCCACCAGCAGCGCTGCCGCGGACGGCAGCAGCACCCCCAGCGCGTCCATCCTGGCCCCGACGACCGCCAGCACGCCACTGACCGCGAGCACGAGGACCAGCCGCACCAGGTGACCGGTGGGGTCGTTGTCACTCCCGGTCACCCAGGGGGCGGTCCAGGTGGCCAGTGCCGAGGGCAGCAGGGCGACCGTCAGCGCGGGACCGACGCGTTCGAGGCTGCTCGCCGACCTGCCGTGGCAGGAGACCAGCCCGGAAGCGAGAAGGGCCGCAGCGAAGGGCAGCGACCACGCCTCGAGCACGTCGGGGAACCCCTGCGGAGCCAGCAGGGCGGCCGCAGCGAGGGCGAGTGGTGCCGCCGGCCACGCCAGCCAGGACACGCTGGTCGAGCCCTGCCCCAGCCAGGCAGCGGCCAGGCACGCCACGGCGACGACACCGAGCACGATCCCGGCGGCATCCGGGACAACCGGCGAGGGCGGCACGCCCTCCCGGCTCACCAGCAGTGCCAGCCAGGTGAGCCACAGCGGCACGGCGATCAGCAGACCGACCGAGCCCCGCCCGCGCAGCACCGCACCGACCAGCACCGCGGCTCCAGCCAGCCCGACCAGCGGAGCCGCCCAGAGGGCACCGTCGGGCAGCGGGAGCGCGAGCACGAGGCCGGCAGCCACCCCGACCAGCACCCCCGCAAGCACCGTCAGCGCCACAGGTCGCGCCGAACCCATCAGGGCGAGCAGGCCGAGCAGTACAGCCGTCGTGAGCACCGTGGTCACCGTCGGCGCGAGCACGGCGTCACCGGACAGGGCGATGGCGGCGACACCGGCGGCAGCGACGCCCACGCACACCGATCCACCGATCACCATCGGCCAGCGGTCAGCGGTCATCGCCTGGCTCACCCAGGACCCGCCCACCAGCAGCACACCGGTCACCGCGGTGATGCTCAGGCTCGCCGCGGTGGCGGACGCCCCGCCGCCGGCCGCCTCAGCGAGCACCGCCGCGCCGACCCCGGACGCGCCCGCCAGAGCCATCCAGCCCAGCCACACCCAGGAGCGCAGCGCGAACCGGTGACCGGCCAGCAGGGCCGCGCCGGCCAGCACCAGCAGCGTGACGAGCCAGTACGGGGAACTCACGTCGAGCCAGTCCGCCGGCAGGATCTCCAGCCCCGGAGCCGCGACGAGATCGACGACCACCAGCCCGAACCCGAGGGCGGCCAGGGCCTCCGCTGTGCCATGCAGCCGCCGGCGCAGCGCGATCGCCAGCGCGCTCACCCCCACGGTCGCTGCGACGACCAGGACGAGCTGGCCGGTGGCGCCGAGCCGGGTCCACGCCACTGCGGTGAACACCGCGGCGGCGACCACGAGCAGCAGCGCGCCGATCCCCAGCAGGAGGGTCTGGACACCCGTCCCCCGACCGGCCGGCTGCGACGGCGTCGCCACGGGGGTCGCGACCGGCGTCGATGGCGCCCGTGGGTCCCAGACCCCGTACCGCGAGACCAGGTCCGCGGACGGTGCGGCGTCCCCCCCGGCGATCCGAGCGCGCAGCCACTCCTCACGCCGTAGCAGCGCGCCGATCCCCAGCAGGAGGGTCTGGACACCCGTCCCCCGACCGGCCGGCTGCGACGGCGTCGCCACGGGGGTCGCGACCGGCGTCGATGGCGCCCGTGGGTCCCAGACCCCGTACCGCGAGACCAGGTCCGCGGACGGTGCGGCGTCCCCCCCGGCGATCCGAGCGCGCAGCCACTCCTCACGCCGGTCGAGGTAGGACAGCTCGGCGATGTACCCGACGAAGGCCTCGTGACCGCAGGAGCAGCGAACCATCCCGGTGCGAGGGTCCATGTCCTGCGGGGAAAGCAGACCGGTGCCGCATGCGGGGCAGTGAACAGCCGTAGTCGTCGCAGAACCCATGACCACCACCTCCACCCTCATGCAAGACCGGACGTTCCCTTCGGGCCAGTGCCGTCCGGCCTGAGTCAGCGCAGGTCGAGCAGCCGGGCGGCGTTGTCGTGCAGGACGGCCCGCAGCCAGTCCCTGCTCATTCGGAGTTCGGTGAGGGCCTCGACAGCGTGGGCGTAGGGGTAGGGGATGCTGGGGAAGTCGCTGCCGAACAGCACCCGGTCCCCCAGGTCGGCCAGCCGTCGCAGCTCCTCCGGCGTGGTGGGTCGGATCCGGTCCATGAAGTCGGTGAACGCCATGGTGGTGTCCAGGTAGGTGGTCGGCCGGGACTGGACGAGGTCGAGGAACTGCGTCGTCTCCGGCGACCCGAGGTGAGCGATGACAGCCACCAGACCCGGATGCCGCGCCAGGACCGACCCGATGCGCTCCGGGCCGGTGAACCGACCTGGCACCGGTCCGGAGCCGGCGTGGATGACCACCGGGATGCCGGAATCGGCCAGCAGGCCCCACACCGCGTCCAGGATCGGCTCACCAGGGTCGAAGTCACCCACCTGCAGATGGACCTTCCCGACGCGTGCCCCTCGTTCCAGCGCACCACGGACGTACTCCCCCACACCCGGCTCGGGGTAGAAGGTCACCGTCGGCAGGACGTCGCTGTGCTCGTCGGCGAGCTGCAGCGACCAGTCGTTGAGCCCTGCTGCCATGCCGGGTCGGTGGGCGTAGGGCATCGTGGGGAACCGCAGCACGCCCATCCGACGCAGGTGCTCGATCAGCTTCGGGACGGGCCATCGGTACTGGATCGGCCACTCCCGTCCGATCATGGGGCCGGCCGAGTCGAAGTGCTCCCAGATGCGGGCCTGCAGCCGTGGCGGCAGCAAGTGGACGTGGATGTCGACGATCCCGGGCAGCCCGAGGTCGGCGATCACCTCCGGGACGCGCTCGTCCGCGACAGGGAAGGTCACAGCTTGTAGCCGATGGCCCGCAGCAGGGCCTTCCGGGACGTGACGTCGGCCTCGGTCTCCACACCCAGCGGTGGCTCGCCGTCGATCACGCCGGCGATGCCGCGTCCGCGGTCGGTGACCGCGACCAGCACGTCGACCGGGTTGGCGGTGGCACAGTAGATCTGACACACCTCCGGGACGGCCCGAATGGCGGGCAGCACGTTGAGCGGGTAGCCCTGGTCGATGAGCACCACGAAGCAGTGGCCGGCGCCGATGGCCAGGGCGTTCTGGACCGCCAGGTCGACCAGCGCGTCGTCGTTGCCCGAGTGTCGCACCAGCCTCGGACCGGACGCCTCGCAGAACGCCAGCCCGAACCTCAGGTGGCCACTGGTGCCGACCAGCGCCTCGTGCAGGTCCTCGACCGTCTTGATGAAGTGGGACTGGCCGATGATGACGTTCAGGTCCGCCGGCTTGCGGATGGGGACGACGTCCCAGGTCACCGTCATGCCGCGCGGACCGCCCACGGCTCCTCCGGCATGAGCACCCAGAGGATGACGTAGATGATGAACTGCGGTCCGGGAAGCAGGAGCGAGAGCACGAAAAGCAGCCGGACGGTGGTCGCGGACAGGCCGTAGCGTCGGGCGATCCCCGAGCAGACCCCGGCGATGACGCGGTCGTTGCGTGGGCGGACGAGGCCTTGGAGCTGCCAGGACGGCGTCGAAGTGGTCATGCTCCGAAGGTAGGGCCTCCAGCGGGCTCGGGTATCGGGGGAATCCCCTGAGCCACCCCTGAGGCGTCCCCGAGCCCTACTCTGCGCTGGTCCAGGCCCGGTATCCCTCGAGTGCGGTGGGCAGCGTCGGGAAGACCCGGTCCGACCCGATGCGCTGCAGGAACCCGGCACGCAACAGCTGGTCGGCGAGGTCCTGCTTCACCCGCGCCAGGGCCAGGACGATCCCTCGGCTCTCGAGTCGCCGGCGAAGTTCCTCCAGGGTGGCGACGGCGGTGCTGTCCACCTCGACGTTGGACTCGACGTTGAGCAGCAGCCACCGCACCGGCCCCTGCGTCTGCTCGACCTGCTCGACCGCCGCCAGCGCACGACGCTGGAAGTCGGCCGCGTTGGCGAAGAACAGCGGGCTGTCGTAGCGGTAGACCACGAGCCCCGGAATGGTCTGCGCCTCGGGGTAGTCGTCGACGTCGTGCATCCCCGCCAGCCCTGGCACGATCCCCTCGACGGCGTCGTGGGGTCGGGCCACCCGGTACAGCAGCTCGAGGACCGAGAGGCCGACCGCGACCAGCACCCCGGTCAGGATGTCGAGCACGAGCACGGCGACGGTCGTGCTCACCGCCAGCGCGAGCTCGGTGGCACGGAAGCGCCAGAGCGCCCCGAACGCGGCGGTGTCGACCAGCTGAAGGGCGGCGTAGACCACGAGCGCCCCGAGGGCGGCCAGCGGGAAGTACTCCAGGACCGGCCGGAACGCGACGAGCGTGAGGACGATGCTGGCGAGCATGACCAGCGAGTAGACCTGTGTCTGGCTGCCTGAGGCGCTGCCCAGGGCCGTCCGCGACCCGCTGCTGCTCACCGGGAACCCCTGGGTCAGTCCGACGCCGAGGTTGGACGTCCCGAGGGCCAGGAGCTCGGTGTTGGCGTCGACCTCCTCCCAGCGGCGGCCGGCGAAAGACCGTGCGGTGAGCACGTTGTCGGTGTACCCGACGATCATCAGACCGAGTGCGGGCAGGGCGAGCAGGCCGACGTCCGACGTCGTGACCGACGGGACTGCGACCTCGGGCAGGCCGAAGGGGATGGCGCCCACGACGGCCACCGTGTCGGTCCAGCCGAGCAGGGCGACCATCGCGGAGGCCAGCAGCACCACGAGCAGCGGCCCCGGCCAGCGAGGCCGCCACCGGTGCAGACCGAGGAGCAGGAGCAGCGTCGTGGTGGACAGCGCCGTGGTCGTCACGTCGAGCGTCGACAGGTTCTGCGCGAACGAGGCCACCAGCTGCGACACCGAGGATCCCTCGACCTCGACCCCGGTGACGCTGCCGAGCTGTCCCACGATCATGGTCACGGCGACGCCGGTCAGGTAGCCCACCAGCACTGGACGAGAGAGCAGGTCAGCGACGAACCCGAGCCGAAGTACCCAGGCGGTCACGCAGTACCCGCCCACCAGCAGGGCCAGCGTCGCAGCGAGGGCGGCGTACCTGGCCGGGTCGCCGGCCGCCAGCGGCCCGACAGCCGTCGCGGTGAGCAGCGCGGTGGTCGACTCCGGGCCCACCGAGAGCTGACGCGACGAGCCGAGGACGGCGTACACCACCAGCGGCACCAGGATGGCGTACAGGCCGACCACTGCGGGAAGCCCCGCCAGCTCGGCATAGGCCATCACCTGCGGGACCGCGTAGGCCGCGACGGTCACCCCGGCCACGACATCCCCACGGAGCCAGTCGCGCTGGTAGCTCCTGATGGTCGAGTAGCCGTGCAGCACGTGGTCGCCCCTGGTGCGTCTCACGTTCGTGCCTCAGGAGCCGAACGGTGTCCACCGGTGGCCGAACTCGTCCTCCCCGGATTGCGGCACCTTGAGCGCCGCTGGCCCGGTGGGTCTGAGTTCAGCCGTGATGTCATGGTCTCGCCGCGCCTGGCGCACGCCTTGGGAGATGCTGTGCCAGATGTGGTCCTCGCCGATCACATCCATCACTCCTGAGCGTCGTAACAGGTCCCGACAGGGCAGCCGCACTCGTACGAGATACACGTCGATCCCCATCGTGTGCAGCCCGTCGACGAAGTCGGCCAAGATGTCGACGCTGGTGGTGTCCAGGACGCCGGTCCCTTCCAGATCGAGCACGACAGCCTGGACATCCCCCTCCTGCAGGACGAGTTCCATCGCTCTGTCACGGAATGTCGCGGCATTGACCCAGAACAGCGGCTCGTCCAACCGGAGCACCCGGATACCGGGGATCGTGCGCCGCTCAGGGTGATCGGCGATGCTGCCCCACGCCGCCTTCTCACCGCTGATCCGCCCCATCACGTCCAGGTGCACCCGACTGGCGTTGTACACCAGTCCGAGCAGGGACAACAGGATCGCCGCGGCAAGTCCCTGCAGCGGTCCAAGCACCAACACGCCGGCTGCTGCCGCCACGGCGGAGACCAGGTCCAGTCGCCGCACCTGTCGGTATCGCCGGAACGCATCCACGTCCATCAGTCCCCAGACAGCCTTGACCACGATCGCGCTGAGGACGGCCAGCGGGAGAGCTTCCAGCGCAGGCGCGAAGGCCACGATCACGACGAGCGCCAGGGCCGCCGTCGTGACCCCGGCAATCTGGCTTCTGCCGTTCGCCTCAGCCGCAGCCGCCGTCTTGGAGAGGCTCCCCGCGACACCGAGCCCTCCGAAGACTCCGGAGGCGATGTTGGCGGCACCAGCGGCGATCAGCTCCTGGTCCGCATCGATGCGGTACCCGCCTCTGTTGGCGAACAGCCGAGCAGCACTCAATCCCTCAGCCAGACCGACCAGGGCCAGGGCTGCCCCCGACACCACGATCCACCCCAGCCGCGCGGGGTCCACCCCGGGAAGCCCGGGCGTCGGCAACCCAGCCGGAACCTCCCCGACGACGGCCACCCCTGACCCCTCCCAGTCCAGCACCATCGACAGCCCGGTCGCGACGACGACGAGAACAAGGGCCCACGGCACACGCGGCATCCGCCGACCCAGGCCGAACAGGACGAGCAGGCACATGACCGAGATCCCGACCGTGAGGAAGTCCCAGGCCACGAGGAATCCGGAGAGCAGAGCGCCTATTCGACCGAGGACGTCCTCGTCCGGCACCGGTACACCGATCATCTTGGGGATCTCTCCGACGATCACCAGGATGGTCAGCCCCCAGACGAATCCGGTGACGATGGGCTTGGACAGGAACTCCGCAACCCAGCCGACCCGGAGCAGGCCGACGCCGATCAGCACGATCCCGGATCCAAGAGCCAACGCCACGGTGTACGCCACGGCTTGCGCCTCGTCACCCGGCTCGAGGCTGGCCACCATCGATCCGCTGAGGACGGACACGGTGGAGACGGGCCCCACGACGAGTTGCCTCGACGTGCCGAACACGGCGTAGGCAAGCAGCGCTGTCGGGACCGCATAGAGACCGACCTGGACAGGCACGCCCGCGATCGCGGCGTAGCCGAGCGACTGGGGGACTGCGAGTGCAGCCACGATGGCCCCGGCAGTGATGTCGCCCCGCAAGTCCGAGCGCGGGTAGGCGCGCAGCCAGCTGACGATGGGCAGCAGCGGTCGCCGAGACAGCTGCGCTGCACCTGTCTTGTTCATTCCGCGTTCACCGTCCGTTCAGACGGTACGAGCCTACCGGTGCGGCGTCAGCCTTCCACCAGCGGAAGGTCCGGTGTGGGCCGCAGCGCGACCTTCACCGCCTGGCTCCGCGGGCCTGCCAGGGCCGTGGCGAGTGCCTGCCTCCACTCGTCCAGACCGAAGACGTGCGTGACGAGATGGTCCACCGGGAAGGCGGTGTCGCCCAGCCAGTCGATCACCTGCTCCATCGTGTGCCGCCCGGCCAGCGCTGGTTCCGGCCCGAAGTGAACCGTCCCCTGGACGGTCAGCTGACGGTTCCACACCAACGACCAGTCGACCGGCTGCCTCCCCGCTCCCCCCACGAGCACGAGCATGCCGCCGGGGCGCAGCAGGTGCAGACCGAGGTCGATGGTGTCGGGATGCGCGACGCAGTCGAAGACCGCATCGACGCCACGCTCGAGGATCGGCGTGCGAGTCAGGCGCGCCCGCAGCACCCGGCCACCGTCACTGGCGGCGAGCATCTCGACTGCCTGCCCTCCCGTCGGCAGCACCCTGCTCGCTCCCGACTGCCGGGCCATCGCCGCGCCGAACTCCCCTGGGGACAGGACCACGATGTCCAGGTCTGCGTGCAGCACGCGCAGCACCGCTGTGACAAGCAGCCCGATCGTTCCTGGACCGATGACCACGACACGGTCCCCGCGCCGCTGCCACTGCAGCGCCGCGTGCAGCGCGATCGACGCCGGCTCGGCTAGCACGGTGCGCCGCGACGGCAGCGACCCGACTGGGTGGAGCTGGCTCTCGTGGGCGACCAGGCTCTCCCCCCACCCTCCGCCGACAGCAGCGTCCCAGCCGTGCGTCGGCGCGACGGCACCGGCTGCGCCCGGAAGGTCGAAGCGCTCGCAGACGAACGGCCTGCCCTCCGCACAGCTCCGGCACGGCGGGTCGAAGCCACGCTGGCGACACGCCAGCACCGGGTCGAGCGCCACCCGGTCGCCCTCGGACACCCGATGGCACCCCCATCCGAGTTGCTGAACCACCGCGGTCACCTCGTGCCCGGGAATCGTCCGCGCGGAGGCACCGAAGGCGGTGAGCACCATGGACAACCTGCCCTGGGCGAGGCTCATGTCTGTGCCGCAGATGCCGGCGATCTCCGGTCTCAGCCGCACCCATCCCGGCACGTGCGGGAGCACCGGTTCTTCGACGTCATCGCGCAGGGACAGCAGCCCTCCTCGGCTCCAGCCCGCGTCCGGTTTCAGGCGGGCTGCCAGCGAGGTGTAGAGGTAGGGGCCGGTGGAGACGTCAGCCAGGACGGCTCGCACGTCATGCCCTCAGTCCGGCCAAGAGGCGTCGAAGCCCGTCCAGCGACGACGGGTCGGTTCTCCGCACCCGCTCCTGCTTCATCGCCCGGACGTATCGCCAGTAGTCCACCTGCATGGTGTGCCGCTCCGAGCGGACGTAGCGCCGGGCCATGGCGGCTTGGTCATGCTCGATCCATCGGCGCATCTCCTCCCTCGACGGGAGCGCTGCCCTCCCGAGGATCAGGTCGCCGACCCACTCGGACTGGTACTCCATCAGGGCGATGTTCGCTCCCACCGTCTGGATGAAGCCGATGAAGTACAGCCCGGGTCGGTCCGGGCTGACGATGCGTTGGTAGAGCGGCATTCGGTTACCGGCGGGATCGACCACCTCCGGGGCGAGGAACGGGAACGCGACTCGGTAGCCGGTGGCGAGTACCAGGGTGTCGACGTGCTCGACGCTGCCATCGACGAAACGCACCTTGTCGCCGTCCAGCTCCTCGATGCTCGGTTTCATCACGATGTCACCGTGACCCACCCGGTCGTAGAGCTGCGCCGATGCCGTCGGGTGCGCCTCCAGCAGCCGATGGTCCGGCTGCGGCAGGCCGCGGTCCTGCGGGCGACCCACCGTGAGGCGGAGCAGCGCCTCGTAGCCGAACCGCTCCAGCGCGAACGGGATGTAGCCGTTCGCCCGCCCGGCGAAGTGGTCGATCGGCCGTCCGAGCACGTACTTGGGCAGCACATGCACCCCGTGCCGAGTGGCCAAGTAGACGGTGCGGGCCACGGCTGCGGCGTCGCAGGAGATGTCCATCCCCGAGTTGCCCACCCCGACGACCAGCACGTCCTTGCCGACGAAGACGGTCGGGTCGCGGTAGGCCGAGGCATGGAAGCACTCCCCGGTGAACTCGCCGGGGAACTGCGGGACGCTCGCGACGCTGTGGTGCCCGTTGGCGACGAGCACGCTGCGGTAGGTCCGACGCTCACCGTTGCAGGTGACCGCCCATCGGCCATCCCCCGGGCGGCCCATGCCGGGCAGTGGCTCCACTCGCGTCACCTCGGAGTTGAACGCGATCCGGTCGAGCAGCCCGTTGTCCTCGGCGAACCCCTGGAAGTACTGCGCAACCAGCCGATGGGACGGGTAGTCCGGCCAGTCCCGGGGCATGGGGTAGGAGGGGAACTGGGTTCGCTGCCGCGAGGAGTTCAGGTGCAGCGTCTGGTAGGCGACCGCCTGGCCGTTGTCGTTGTCGATGCGCCACAGGCCACCGACCATCGAGCCCTTCTCGTACCAGTCGAACTCGATCCTGCGGTCGGCCAGCGCCTTCCCAGCAGCGAGCCCCGCCGGCCCCGCGCCGATGACGCATGCGTCGGCGTGGAGATGGGACATCGTCGGACGCTACACCGCCTGGTGCATAGCGTGGTGGTCATGGGACGACTCGACGGCCAAGTTGCATTGATCACCGGCGGGGCGCGCGGCATGGGCGCGGTCGAGGCTGCACTGCTCGCCAGCGAAGGAGCCCGGGTCGTCATCGCTGACGTCCTGGACGACGAGGGGCGTGTCACGGCAGAGGCACTGGGGTCGAGCGCTCACTTCGTCCACCTCGACGTGACGTCGGCATCGGAGTGGGGCGCTGCGGTCGACCAGACCGAGGCCAGGTTCGGGCCGCTGTCGATCCTGGTGAACAACGCCGGGGTCGCCGACGGTGGGCTGATCGAGCAGATGCCGCCCGAGGCGTTCCGGCGGGTGCTGGAGGTGAACCTGGTGGGCACCTTCCTCGGTATCCAGGCCGCGATACCGTCCCTGCGCCGCGCGGGCGGCGGCAGCATCGTCAACATCTCCTCGACCGCGGGCCTCGCCGGGTACCCGTTGCTCGGGGCCTACGTAGCGAGCAAGTTCGGCGTCCGGGGACTGACCAAGGTGGCCGCTCTCGAGCTGGCGAGGGATGGCATCCGGGTCAACTCGGTCCATCCGGCACCCATCGACACCCCGATGACCGCCGGTATGGACGAGGCCCGGGTGACCAGCCGGCAGCCGATCCCCCGGTTCGGCACCCCCGAGGAGGTCGCGCGGATGGTGCTGTTCATCGTCGCTGACGCGACCTACTCCACCGGTAGCGAGTTCGTCGTCGACGGAGGGCTCGTCACCGGGCTGCTGCCACGGCGTTGAGCCGCCGGTGATGCGGGCGCAGACTCCTGAACAGACCGGTGAACTCCTTGAACAGCGGGTCGTAGACCTCGTCGCTACCAGGAGTGGGCAGGAACCGGTCGGACACCCGGACTCGGGAGGCAGCCTCGTCCAGCGTCAGCTCCCCGAGCCCCACGAGGGCCAGCAGGGCGGCACCGCGCACCTGCGCGTGCCACGGGTCGGCCACCCGCTCGATCGGGCGGTCGAGCACGTCGGCGAAGACCTGGCACCACAGGTCGGACTGGGCGCCGCCCCCGAGGATCCGCATGGACGGCACCGGCCGCCGGATGAACCGCTCCAGCGACTGGGTCAGCCAGCGGCTGTTCAACGCCACCCCCTCGAGCACCGCGCGCGTCATGTCCGCCAGGGACGAGTGCGCTGAGGCGTTGAGGAAGGCGGCGCGGGCCGTCCGGTCGTCCACCGGTGTCCGCTCCCCCCGCAGCCACGGCACGAACAGCACGCCGCCGGACCCCGGGGCCGCGCGGGCGGCCAGGTCGAGGGTCTGGCTGTAGCCGGGTGGTTTGCCGCCGGCGAGGGCTGCGGCCTCCCCCAGCCGGTCGCTCCACCACGCCAGGCAGTACCCCGCGGATGCCTGGTCGTTGAACACCAGGTAGGAGTCGGGCTCGACCGCTGGGATGGACGTGAGCAGCCTGACCGGGTCCATCCGGCGGAACGGCGTGCGACAGCTCTGCCAGGACGTGGTGCTCACCACCAGGTGGGCGCGGAAGTCCTCCGTGGCGCCAGACCCCACGTACGCGGCGTGCTGGTCGGGGACTCCGCAGACCACCGGCGCCCCGGGTCGCACGCGCATCTCGTCGGCCACCGAGGGCAGCACCCCACCCAGGACCGACCCCGTCGGCACCAGCTCGGGGAGTCGAGCGGGATCACGCCCGTACCGGCGCACGAGACTCGGGACGTAGCGCGCCGTCCGGCCAGGTCGGGTGTCCACGACGGCGCTCATCCACATCGACGCAGGTGTGCCTGCTGCGCGACCGGTGAACCGCAGACCGAGGTAGTCGACCGGTTCGAGCAGCACGGCGGTTCGCGCGTAGACGTCTGGCTGCCCATGCCGCAGCCACAGCTCATGACCAAGCGGGCACTCCCCCGTGGGTAGCGGGACGGTTCCGGCGTAGCGGATCCCCCGGACCAGGACGTCCGGTGCCCAGCCGGCGGCCGGGCCACCGACCGCCCGCTCGGCGTACGGTGCACCGCGATGGTCCGACCACAACAGGCATGGCCCTGTCGGGTGCCCGTCGGCGTCCACCGGCACCGCAGAGGCGTACTGGCCGGTCAGCCCGACCGCGTACAGGTCCTCGCCCCGCACGACACCGGCGTCGACGAACGAGCGGACGGCCTCGCGGATGCCATGCCACCACAGGTGGACGTCCTGCTCGCTGCCCCCATCCTCGGTGCGGACCGTCGATACCGCGGTGAAGGCGGTCGCGAGGAGGTCGCCGTCCAGGCCGACGGCTCCCACCTTCGGTCCGCCGCTGCCGAGGTCGACGGCGAGCACCCAGGGTCTGCCCACCCCTCAGACGCCCTTCGGAGGCAACGCGTACATGAGATCAAGACCCGTGCTGAGCAGGCCGTCCAAGGTCACCGTCCCCTCGGACGTGCCGCCGAAGCCGTACAGGGCGCCGCTGTCTGGGGCCCCGAGTCCAGGGGTCGTCGCGTACGCCACAGCGGCGCGAAGGTCGGCATCGAAGGCCTCGGCGACGCCGGGTCGGGTGTTGGGTCGGGTCACGCAGAAGTGCAGCGCGGGAGGCAGGTGCAGGGCGTTCATCCGCCATCCGTGCTCGATCAGGAAGTCGTTGACGTGGAAGATCGCCATCTCGGTGAGCAGCTCGGGAGTGGTCCGGAAGGCGACGAGAAAGGTCGGGTCGCCCATGACCTGCAGCTGCGGGATCGACTCCACGCTGGCCCGGATGCGCCCGGACGTGGTGAAGATCGCGTCGGCTGCCTCCAGGTACCCCTGCTGCCCGATGGTGACCATCGCCGCCCAGGTGGCCGCGATGAGGCCACCGGATCGACTGCCGGAAAGGCCCGGCGAGACGTACAGGCCGCCCGGCCAGTCCGGGGCGGTGAAGTACTGATGCCTGCGAAGGCTCGTGTCGCGGTACAGCAGGACCGAGGTCCCCTTCAGCGCGTACCCGTACTTGTGGGTGTCGGCCGAGATGGACGTCACGCCGGGCACGGTGAAGTCGAACGCCGGGATGGGGTACCCGAGACGTCGGCCCCAGGGCAGCAGGAACCCTCCGAGGCAACCGTCGACGTGCATGCCGATCCCTCGCTCGTCGGCGAGTGCCGCCAGGTCCTCGATGGGGTCGACGAGCCCGTAGGGATAGGAGCCGGCAGACCCCACGATCAGGATGGTGCGTTCGGTGACGTGGTCACGGACCCAGTCGACGTCGACGAGGTAGTCCGGGCCGACCGGAGCGTGCAGCACCTCGACCCCGAAGTAGTGGCCCGCCTTCTGCAAGGCCACGTGCGCGGTGACCGGCATGATCATCTGCGGTCGATCGATGCCGCGCTCCTCGCGGGCGAGCTCGCGGTAGGCGTAGACAGCGCTGATCAGGCTCTCGCTGCCTCCCGACGTGATGACGCCGCAGGGCTGTTGCCCGGGATGATGATCCTGAACGGTCGAGGCGCCGAGCATGTCGAGGGTCATAGCGACGATCTCGGCCTCCAACTTGTTCGCGCTCGGGTACATGTCGCGCTGGAGCACGTTGGCGTGCGCGAAGACCTCGAACGCCTCAGTCAGGAAGTGGTAGTGCTCGTGGTCGCCGGAGTAGATGGACCCCGAGCAGCGTCCCGCGTCGCCGAGGCGGTCCTCCTCTGCCGCCATCTCGCGAAGCTCGTCGAGCAGGTCGGCGCGAGCCAACCCAGCCTCGGGGATGCGCTCGTGGACATCGAAGCGTGTGCGGTACGGGTAGAACTGGTCGACGATTCCGGCGAATGGGGCGCCCTCACTCATCCCGCCATCTTCTCAGGGGTGTGCCTCAGAAGGCGGGGGCGTCGGCGGGGTCGGCGGGGGGGTCGGTGGTGCGGTAGTCGTGGGGGGCGGTGTGCACGATGGTGCCGGTGGGGGTCTCCCAGCGCAGGGTTCCGTTCCTGGCATCGATGTGCCAGCGGGGGGCGTGGGTCTTGAGCCGGTGGTGACGGCGGCACAGGCAGCAGCCGTTGGCCACGCTGGTCGCCCCACCCGGGTGGGGCTCGATGTGGTCGCAGTCGCACCGCCACGCCGAACGGGTGCAGCCGGGTGCCCGGCAGGTCTGGTCCCGGGTGCGGATGAACTCGTCCATCAGCGACGGGTGCGCGTACTGCTCCACCGAGGTG
>CAYHHE010000027.1:0-8048 GCA_964356295.1 uncultured Actinomycetes bacterium
GTCGACCCGCTCATCAGGTGCGCCCCCTCCTCCAGCGGGCACTGGAACCGGCCGGCGGAGGCGGCGGCACTGCTGCACGAGCCCGTCGAGATCGACATCCATCCGCTGCACGTCGAAGGCCATCTCGTGCACCTCGAGCCCGACGAGCCCGGCCGCCCCCGCGGCGTGGTGCGTCACGTGTCCGGCGGCGGCGTCGGAGAAGGCCAGCACCCGGTCACCGGGCCTGGTCGTGGCGAGGTAGGCGTACAGGTTGGCGACCGATCCCGACGCCACCCGCGTCTCCACGTAGGCGGCGCCCAGCAGCCGGCTGAGCACGACAGCGGACAGCGCGGCCAGGCGGGAGCCGTCCTGCATGCCGCGGTTGTAGGAGTCCCCCGGTGGACCCAGGTGGGGACGACTGCCGATCGGCGAGCCGAGCAGGCCCGCCAGCCTCGGGTTGGGCGTGTTGGTGCCCGCGTACAGCACGATGCTGTCGTCCATCAGGCACTTCTGGTCGCGGACGAGCCGGTGCACCTCATCGTCGACCTCGTCCAGACCGAGACCCCGGTAGGTGTCGTGCCAGCGTCGGGCGAAGGCCTGCGCGGCGGCCGATGACCAGGGCCGGGGACCGGGATGCGTCACAGCCACCCACGGTAGGGACCTCGGCCCGCCCGGGCACGGGGCGGTCGTCCCGCAAGGACGCATCGTCCGACGATTCGAGGGTCATGACCCTCCGACCTTCGGACGATGAGCGCATGACGGACGCGACGGACGCGACGGAAGCGCCGGGAGCGGGCGTGGATGGCCCTGGACATCGACGGGCTGCCTGCCCAGGATGGTGCGATGGTCACCCACCCGGCGGCCAGCCCGCCCCGTCGGCACGCCTCCACCGATCCGGACGTGCTGGCCGACGAAGCCGTCGACCTGGCAGCGGACTGGCTGAGCCGCGCCCGCCGCGACCAGCGGCGCGCGGAGAAGCGCGTCGTGCGACGGCTGCAGGGCGTCATCGACGATCCGGACGGCATCGCCTTCACCATGGCGTTCGTCGACCGCATCGCCCGTCACCGTGACGACACGGCAGCCGCGCACCAGCTGCGCTCGCTCGTCCGGGGACAGCCGCTGCCGGCGTTCCTGTCCCCGCTGGACCGAGGCCTGCTTCGCGCCGGCGCCGAACTCGCCCCCCGGGCACCGCACCTGGTCATGCCGATGGCCCGGCGCCGGATGCGCCAGCTGGTCGGGCATCTGGTCGTGGACGCCGAGCCCCGACCGATGCACGCCCACCTGGCCCGACAGCGCCGCGAGGGCTTCGGCCTCAACGTCAACCTGCTCGGCGAGATGGTGCTGGGCGAGGCCGAGGCGAGGCGTCGGTTCGAGCGCACCCTGGCGCTCGTCGACGACCCGACGGTGGACTACGTGTCGGTCAAGGTCTCAGCGATCGCCAGCCAGCTCGACCTGTGGTCCTTCGAGGTCACCCTCGCACGCATCATCGAGCGGCTGCGCGTGCTCCTGCTGCGCGCGGCGGACGGTGACCCGCCGACCTTCGTCAACCTCGACATGGAGGAGTACCGCGACCTCGAGCTGACGCTGCTGGCCTTCACCCAGGTGCTGGACGAGCCGGAGCTGCGTCACCTGGACGCGGGGATCGTCCTGCAGGCCTACCTGCCCGACGCGTTCGATGCGTTGCAGCGGCTCAGCGTCTGGGCGGCGGCCCGGCGCCGCGCCGGCGGCGGCACCATCAAGGTGCGCCTGGTCAAGGGCGCCAACCTGGCGATGGAGCACGTCGACGCCGAGGTGCACGGCTGGTACCAGGCGCCGTACCCCGACAAGGCCGACGTCGACGCCTGCTACAAGCGCTGCCTGGACTGGGTGCTGGACCCCGAGCGGATGACCGGGCTGCGTGTCGGGGTGGCCAGCCACAACCTCTTCGACATGGCCTGGGCGCACCTGCTGGCCCGCAGCCGGGGCCTGTCGGAGCGGGTCGAGATGGAGATGCTGCACGGCATCGCTCCCGCCCAGGCGCGAGCCGTCCGCGACGACGACGGGGGGCTGCGCCTGTACACCCCGATCGTGTCGCGCCGGGACTTCGACATCGCCATCGGCTACCTGTTCCGCCGGCTCGAGGAGAACACCTCCCCGGAGAACTTCCTGCGTCATCTCTGGACACTCGAGCCTGGGTCCGTTGAGTTCGCCCGGCAGGCAGAGCGGTTCCGCCGGGCCGTCACCCGTCGGTGGGACATCGACACCACCCCCAGGCGCCATCGGGGCGGACGCCCGCTGCCCCCGGACGGCTTCGCCAACGCGCCCGACACCGACCCGTCGCTGCCCGCGACCCAGGCGTGGCTGCAGGAGGTGCGTGCGATGGCACCCGGCCAGGTGCGCACGCCCCTGACGACGGTGCCCGGGCCCGTGGACGAGGCTCTCGCGGCCGCGCGCGCCGCGGCGCCGGAATGGTCGGCGCGTCCGGCACGCGAGCGACGCGACCTCCTGCGTCGGGTTGCCGACGAGCTCGCGGCCCGGCGTGGCGAGCTGATGGCCACCATGGCGGCAGAGGGACGCAAGACCTTCGCCGAGGCCGACCCGGAGATCAGTGAGGCCATCGACTTCGCCCGCTGGTACGCCGAGCGTGCTCTCGAGATCGAGACACTCCAGCGCAGCCAGGGCGTGACGTTCGCGCCGCACGGGGTGGTGGCGGTCGTGCCCCCGTGGAACTTCCCGGTGGCCATCCCGGCAGGGGGCGTGCTTGCCGCGCTGGCGGCCGGCAACACCGTGCTGTTCAAGCCGTCCCTGGAGACCCCACGGTGCGCGGAGATCGTCGCCGAGGCGTGCTGGTCGGCCGGCGTCCCACCCCATGTCCTCCAGTTCGTGCGCACCCCGGACGACGAGGTCGGCCGGCTCCTGGTGACCGGCGCCGACGCCGTCATCCTCACCGGGTCCTGGGAGACAGCGAGGCTGTTCCGGTCATGGAAGCCCGACATGCGGCTGTTCGCCGAGACCAGCGGCAAGAACGCCATGATCATCACATCGCAGGCCGACATCGACCTGGCTGCCGCGGATCTCGTGAGGTCTGCGTTCGGTCACGCCGGCCAGAAGTGCTCCGCTGCCAGCCTGGCCATCCTCGTCGGCGACCTGGCCGACGACGCCCGCTTTCGCGACAAGGTCGTCGACGCGGCCAGCAGCCTGCGGCTGGGCTGGCCAGGCGAGCCCGGGGTGACCATGGGGCCGGTGATCGTTCCTGCGCACGGCAAGCTGCTGACCGCCCTGACCCGACTCGAGCCGGGCGAACGCTGGGTGCTCGAGCCGCGATGCCTGGACGAGTCCGGCGCGCTGTGGAGCCCAGGGATCAAGGAGGGCGTCGCGGACGGGTCGGCGTTCCATCACACCGAGTGCTTCGGCCCGGTGCTGGGGCTGATGCGCGCAGCGAACCTGGACGAGGCGATCCGGCTGCAGAACGCTGTGCCGTACGGACTGACCGGGGGCATCCACAGCCTCGACCCCGACGAGGTCGAGCACTGGCTGGACGCCGTCGAGGTGGGCAACGCCTACGTGAACCGGCACATCACCGGCGCGATCGTCGCCCGCCAGCCCTTCGGCGGGTGGAAACGCTCCAGCATCGGACCGGGCGCCAAGGCCGGCGGCCCGGACTACCTGCTCCAGCTCGGCGTCTGGCGCGACCGCCCGGACCCCGTCAAGGACCAGCACACCGGCGACGGGTTCTGGTGGCACGAGCACTACGGCCGGGCGCACGACCCCATCGGTCTGTTCTGCGAGCAGAACGCGCTGCGCTACCTGCCACGTCCGGACGTCCTCGTCCGCGCCGGTGCCGACGCCGACCCCGATGCCCTTGGACGAACCCTGCGCGCCGCCCAGACCGCGGGCGTGCATCCCCTGGTCTCGACGGCGAGCCGCCAGGCGAGCCATCCGCCGGATGCCGTGGTCGAGGACGAGCCGACCTTCATCTGCCGGCTGCCGGGGCACCGGTTCGCACGCATCCGTCACGTCGGCACCGCCAGCCTCGACCTTCGGGCCGCCGCCGCGGAGGCAGAGGTCGACGTCATCGACGAGCCGGTGGTCAGCAGCGGCCGGCTGGAGCTGCGCTGGTACCTGCGCGAGCAGTCGATCAGCCGCACGCTGCACCGGTTCGGCAACCTGCTCAGCACCACGCCAGCCCCCCGGCCCCACGCCAGCCCCGAATGATCACGTCAGGTACGCCCGTGCCAACTTGACAAGGCTTGTGAGCCCAGTCAAGTTGGTACGGGCCTCGTCAAGTGCGGCTACCCGCTCGTCCCGCTGGCACCGAGCCGCTCCCGGGCCCGGTCCAGGAACACCGGGTGCGTCCAGTAGTAGCTCGCCGCATGAGCGAGCACCCGGTCACCGCGTTCACCCGCGTACACCTCGACGTCCTCGGGAGGGCGGCCGTTGTTGAGGGTGAACACCGGGGCTGCCAGGAACGCCCACGGGTCGAGCGGCACGAAGAAGTTCGTCCAGGCCTCGATGGACGGGGGCACTGTCACGGGACGGCCGGTCGACATCGGGTCGAGGCCCGTCGGCGAGCAGCCGATGATGTGGAAGTAGGAGATCGGACTGGCACACGTCAGCAGCGACCGCACGTGCAGCGCGGGGTCACCGCCGACCGCGAGGTCGAAGACCATGGCGCCGCCGAGGCTGTGGCTGATGACGTCGATCGGACGATCCGCCACCCCGTGACCCGGCGCGTGGGACTGCACTGCCTGCCAGATCCGGCTGTGTATGGCGCCTTGATGCCGCTGGTACACGATGAGGTCCCCGGTGAACTCCCCCGACGCCCACTGGTACTGGCTGCGGACCAAGCCGTAGATGGCGGCGATCAACCTGCGCCGTGACTCGGCACTGCGCCGCCGCCACCCCGATGCCACCGTGTCCAGGACGTGGTTCAGGTCGCGGCCGGCCAGAGCGGAGCGGACCTCCGCCGATCTCTCGCGGGGCACCCGGACCTCTCGGTCGGACCAGGCCAGGTAGGGCAGGATCGTGTCCAGCGGCTGGGTCGGCGCGCCCATGTCCCCCCAGAACACCGGGATCAGCCGCACCCGATCACCCAGCGCGGTGTTCATCCCGGCGATCTCGGCCAGGTAGTTCTCCTTGTCGCGCGTGCCGATCCCGTGGATGACGAGCACGGGCCGAGGCCCCTCCCCCGGGTATCGCGCCACGTCAGCAGACGCTACGGCAGCCCGGCCGGGCGACATGGGAGCCGGGCGCGAACCGACCAGCACCACCTACGATGTCTCCCGATCGTCGGGAGGGCGCGTATGGGGCAACGTCGGCCGCTGGGAGTGCAGGACACGTTCTGGCTGGAGATGGACCGGCCCAACAACCTCATGGTCGTCGACTCGGTGATCTGGACCGCCGAGCCCCTGGACTGGGACCGGGTGCGAGACGTCTACGCGGAGCGGCTCGTCGGGCGCTACCCCGTCTTCCACAGCCGGGCGGTCAAGGACGACGGGTCATGGTGGTGGGAGGAGTACGAGCAGTTCTCCTTCGACGACCACGTCACCCACGTGACGCTGGACGACCCGGACGACCCCCGCGCGCTCCAGCAGCTCGTCGCCGAGCATCGCACGGTTCCGCTGGACCGCGACAAGCCACTCTGGTACCTGCTGTGGGTCGACCGCTACCTCGACGGCAGCGCGATCATCATGCGTAGCCATCACGCGATCGCCGACGGTATCCGCATGGTGGAGCTCGCGATGACCCTGTTCGACGGCAGCGCGGACGGGGACTCCGTCCTGGTGCCTGCCGTCATCACCAAGCGTGTACGCCCGGAGGAGCCGCGCAAGTCGCGCATGGAACGCCTGCGGGCGGCCGGGCTCGAGGTGCGCGCCCATGCGGGTGGGATCGGCCAGGTCGCCGCGGACGCGGGTCGTGGTGCCCGGGAGCTTGCCACTCGGGTCCCTGCAGCGGTCGGTGAGGCCGGCGCGCTGGCCCGGGCCCTCAACGTGGTCGGCGCCGGTCACACCCTCGCCTCCGAGAGCGCCTCGCTCACGAGGGAGGCCGCGAGCGCAGCCCGCACGTCCATCGAGGCAGCCTTCCCCCGCGGGGGCAGCGTCCTCAACGTGTTCTCGGTCGCGCCGGCCGAGCTGGACGCCGTGCGCAAGCTCGTGCTCGGGACCCGGAACGACCCCACCCTGTGGACCGGGACCGCCAGCACCGAGAAGGGCGTCGCCTGGGCCGACCCGCTGCCGCTGGCCAGCATCCGGGAGGTGGCCAAGGGCAACCAGGCCACCATCAACGACGTGCTGTCCACCTGCCTGGCCCTCACCCTGCACGAGTACCTGACCTCGCACCGCGCGCACTGCGGCTCGGTCACCTTCATGGTGCCGATGAACCTCAAGCCGCTGAACCCGTCGCTGCCTGATGAGCTGGGCAACGGCTTCGCCCTGGTCGAGCTCGAGCTACCGACCGACGAGCCCGACCCCATGCGGGTGCTGTCGGTGGTGAAGCGTCGCATGGCGCGGATCAAGCACGGGCACGAGGCCGTCATCGACTTCCGCGTCCAGGAGGGTTTCTCCCATCTGAGCCACCGGCTCTACGAGATGGTCGTCGACCTGTTCGCCAACCGGAACGCCGGCGTGCTCACCAACGTCCCCGGCCCCCCGATGCCGGTCTACATGGCCGGAAGCCGCGTCGAGGGCATCGTGGGGTGGGCACCGGTCTCCGGAGACCAGCCGATGAGCGTGACCATCTACAGCTACGACGGCAGGGTCGTCATCGGCATCGCCTGCGACCGGGTGCTCGTCCCGGACTACGAGTCCATCGTCGATGGGTTCGCCTCGGCATTCGCCGAGCTGCGCAGCCGCAGCGGCCTGTAGCCGGGGCCGGGGCCCCGCGCTCGCGCCGTCACCCCAGCAGGTCACGCACCCGATGGCCCTGCCGCAGGGTCTGGCTGACCGATGCCAGCACCTGGCGGGCGATCGCCGGGCGACGCGAGGCGTCCAGGCCCGCCCCGGCCATCACCCGACGGGCGGCCCGCTCCGGGTGCAGCACGAGCACCGGCGTACCGGATCGGGTGATGCGGCGCACCTCCACGGCGAGCTGACCGCGCGCCGCGCTGCGCCAGACGTGGTCACGGCTGGGGTGCAGGCGGTCGCTGGTCGACATCGGAGCGCTCACGATGACCGCGTCGAGGCCCTGCCCTGCCAGCAGGTCGGCGTTGCACAGCGAATGGGCGCCTCCGTCCACGTAGCGCTCGTCGCCGATCCACACCGGTGAGAAGTACCCGGGGATGGCGCACGAGGCGGCCACGGCGGCACCCACCGACACCGCGTCACCGCGCAGATCGTCCCTGCCGAACACGACACGACGCCCATCGGACAGGCGCAGGGCACAGATCCACAGGGCCTGCTGCGGCCAGGCGTCGAACACGCCCTCGAACGGGGCCCGCACATCCTCGGTCGGTATCCGTCCCGCAGGCAGCGCCGCCGACAGCACCCCTCCCGGGCGGGCGGACCAGGGTCGGCGAGCCGCTCGCCGTAGCAGCTCAGGGGACGCCGGTGCCCACCGGCGCGACTGCTCACGCGCCCGGTCACCGGTGGGTGCCGTCAGGACCGGGGGCATCCCCCGGACGACGCGCTCACCCTCCTCCGAGAGCCGTTGCCGGGTCATCCGCGCGACGAAGTCGTCCGGCGGGAAGCCCGCCCGCAGCAGGGCGCCGGACGTCGACCCGGCAGAGGTGCCCACCACGATCGTCGCCTCGCGCGCGTCCCAGCCCCACTCCCGCCACAGTGCGGTGAGCACGCCTGCGTGGAATGCGGTACCGGCCAGGCCGCCGCTGCCGAGGACGAGGCCGATGCCGATGCCGCGGGTCACAACCGCCTTCGCCAGGACGCAGGCGTGGTGCCGCCACCTGTTGCCACTCTGATGAGGCGAGCCTACGCGGCTCGCACCGCCGACATGGGCCCGGCGGCTGCGCCTCACCCCCGGGCGCTTCCGCCGGGCCCACCGAGGCCACCCCTACTGGGTCGGCACCGCGGCGAACCCTCCTGGCGCCTGCGCCAGGTGCTCCCGCGCCAGGCTGTACTCGTTCGTGAACGGACCCG
>CAYHHE010000027.1:8148-29258 GCA_964356295.1 uncultured Actinomycetes bacterium
GCACCGCGGCGAACCCACCCGGCGCCTGCGCCAAGTGCTCCCGCGCCAGGCTGTACTCGTTGGTGAACGTCCCCGGCACCGCGGCGAACCCACCCGGCGCCTGCGCCAAGTGCTCCCGCGCCAGGCTGTAGTCGTTGGTGAACTCGGGGCCGGTGTCCATCCAGTTGGTGATGAGCAGCCCCGCGCCGATGCCGACCGCCCCGACCGTCACACCGACGGCGAGGTAGCGCAGCCAGGTGCGCCTCGGTTGCCCGTACTCGACCTCTGGGGCCTGCCTGGTCAGGTCGGGCATCTCGTGGAGCTCGATGGGACGCTCAGGCAAGGCGATCTTGCCGCGTGCCGGGGCTCCCGGCGTCACGCTCTGCTCGGTCCTGCTCTCGATGGTCCGTGCCATGACTCCTCCTTCACTCGTCTCCATGGTCGTCGCCGACCCACCCCGACGCTTCCGTGGAACCACCAGAGTCCGAGGCCATCCGGCTCTGGTCACCTCACGGGCGCTCGCCCATGATCAGAGGGTGATCCTGGGCCGTTCGCCGGAGCGGGCCGTCCTCGACGACGCGCTGGAGGACGCGCAAGGCGGGCAGCCGCGGGCGCTGCTGCTCTCGGGCGATCCCGGCATGGGCAAGACCGCGCTGCTGGAGGTCACCGAGCGGCGCGCCCAGTCCCTGGGCTTCACGAGCGTTCGCGGCACGGCTCCCGAGGGTGGGCGCGAGATGGCGCTGGCTCTGGTGCACGATGTCGTGCGGCCGCTGCACGCGCTGCTCGACGTGCTGCCCACCGACGAGCGTGCGCTCCTGGACGCCGTGGCCGGCCCGGGACAGCTGCAGATCCCGGGTCTCGCCGAAGCGCTTCACGACCTGCTGCGGCGCGCGGCGGAGCGGGCGCCGCTGCTGGTGGCGCTGGACAACCTCCAGTGGGCGGACGAGGACTCCCTGGCCGCACTCACCTTGGCGATCGGCCGGCTGCTGGATGCTCGCGTCCTCGTGGTGGGCGCCACCCGCCCGCAAGCAGACCCCGACCCGCGCCTGCTGCGGTGGGACAGGGTCGACGTCGCGCCGCTGCCCGTGGATGCCGCAGCCGCACTGGCCCAATCCGTCCTGGGCAGCGAGGTGTCCCTCCAGCAGGCGCGCCGGGTGGCCGAGGCCCTCGCCCGCTGCCCACTGGCGATCCTCGAGTGCCGCCGACTGCTCACCCCGGCCCAGCGTCGCGGAGAGGAACCGCTGCCGGACCCGCTGCCGCTGGACGAGAAGCTGCGGCATGCCTGGGGCAGGGACGTGGACGCCCTCGATGAGCGCGCGGCGCGGGCCTTGCTCACCCTGTGCGTGCTCGACACCTCACGTGCGGACCTGGTGGGCGCGGTGCTCGCCGCGGACGGGCTCGGCCTGGACGACCTCGATCCGGCGGTACGGGCGGGCCTCGTCCACTGGTCAGCGGGCACGGGGCAGGTCGCCAACCCACTCGTTCGAGCGGCTGTGCTGGACCGGACGTCTCCGTCGGTGCTGCGAACCATGCACCGGACCGTGGCCAGGTCGGCTGAGCGCATCGGCGCCCCTCCCTCGGTCCTGATCCGGCACCTCGAGCGATCCGCCGATGCCGGGGACGAAGCCGTAGCCGTCCGGCTCGAGGAGCAGGCGATCCGGGCACACAACCGCAACCAGCCCGAGGTTGCGGCCCTGGGCTGGGAGGCCGCCGCACACGTGACCACCGACCCGCAGCAGCGGGCACGCCGGGCCATCGCCGCTGCACGCACCTGGCTGTCGGAGTCGACCTCCATCGACGGCGGCGGCCCCCTGCTCGCCCTGCTGACCGAGTGCGAGCTCGACCCGTCCGACACCGTCTGGCGGGAGTGGCTGCGGGCCGAGGTGCTGGCCGAGCATGACCTCGGCGCCTCGGCGAGCGCGGCGCTCATCGCCGCGAACCATGCTCGGACCTCCAACCCGCGGCTGGTGGTCTGGCTGCTGTGGAACGCCGCCGCCACCGCGTGGGCAGCCGGGGACGCCGACACCGGCCTGCGTGCCGCCCGAGCGTTGGACTCCTGGTGCCGAGCGCCCATCGACATCGATCCGCACACCCCGCCGTGGCTGGCCGCGGCCATCCTGGGCACCGCACTGGTCCAGCACGGTGAGGTGGCCGACGCTGCGGCGCTCCTGGACACCGCCATCGACCGGTCCCGCGACTGGGTGGCTGCCTCCGACACCCCGCTGGCGGAGCTCATCAACGTGGTGGTCCTGGACGATCTCCTGCTGGCCACCGGCAGCGAGCGCGACCTTCGTCTGGCGGACCTTGCGCTGCGCCTGGCCGACGACCGCGGCAACACGCTGTCCGGCATCCAGGTCATCGGGGCCTGGCGAGCCCGGCGACGCGGAGACTGGTCGCTGGCGCACGCGCTGGTCTCCGACGGCCTGAGCCTTGCCCGTGCGGTGCGTGCCAGCCCGGAGGAGCTCTCGGCCCTGTCCCTGCTCGTCGAGCTGCACGCGCTCACCGGCGACACCAAAGGGCTGCGTCAGGCATCGGGCGACCTGCGCCTGCTGGCCGGGCGCGTGGGCGACCAGCGAGCCATGGCCCACGCGGACCGGGCCTGGCTGCTCGACGCCCTGGCAGGTGGACGCCCCGAGCAGGCCGTCGCGCACGGCGAGGCGCTGGCGCGCACGCGGTTCCTCGGCCGGGGCATGCGCGATGCTCCCCTGCCCGGACGTGCGGATCTGGTCGAGGTCCACGTCCGCTGCGGTGACTCGACGTCCGCGCGGGCCCTCACCGACGCCCTTGCCGAGCTGCTGGGCCCGCTGCGCGACCCGCTGGCAGCGGCGGTGCTTGCGCGCTGCCTCGCGCTCACCGGACCCGCGTCTGCGGCCGACGATCACTGGCAGCGTTGTCTGGCCGCCCACGGCTGCGCGCAGGAGCCGTTCGAGGAGGCCAGAAGCCGGCTGCTGCTCGGCGAGCACCTACGCCGCACGCACCAACCCGGCCAGGCTCGACGTCAGCTGCGACGCTCAGCCGCGACGTTCGAGCGCCTCGGCGCGCGTCCATGGACGACGTGGGCAACGCGCGAGCTGCGGGCAACCGGATCCGCCGCGCCCGAGACCGATGTCCCGGACATCCTCGCCGTTCTCACCCCCCAGGAACGCTGCGTGGCCGAGGTGGTCGCCGAGGGGCGGTCGAACCGGGAGGTGGCCGAGGCGCTGTTCCTCTCGCCACGCACGGTGGAGTTCCATCTGTCCAGCGTCTTCCGCAAGCTGGGCGTCCCCGGCCGTGCCGCGCTGGCGCACCTGGTGTCCCAGCGCACCGCACCGCGCAGCTGACAGCCGCGACCGGTGCCTCCTACCCGGACTGGGCGCCTACGGCCTCCCCAGCCCATATGCTGGAGCGCAGATCAACCGACCACGCACACCGGAAGGAACGCACATGAACGCGGACATGCTCGAGAAGATGGCCAACGGCCAAGGATTCCTCGCGGCCCTCGACCAGAGCGGGGGAAGCACGCCCAAGGCACTTGCGCAGTACGGGATCCCCAAGGACGCCTTCAGCACCGACGAGGAGATGTTCGAACTGGTGCACCAGATGCGCACCCGCATCATCACCAGCCCGGCGTTCACCGGGGACCGGGTCCTGGGCGCGATCCTGTTCGAGGGGACCATGGACCGGCAGATCGAGGGCGTCCCGTCCTCGCAGTACCTCTGGGAGACCAAGAGGGTCATCCCGATCGTCAAGGTCGACAAGGGTCTGGCCGAGGAGGCCAACGGCGTCCAGCTGATGAAGCCAATGCCCGAGCTGGCCGCGCTGCTGGAGCGAGCCAAGGGCCTCGGCGTCTTCGGCACGAAGATGCGCTCGGTGATCAAGATGGCAGACCCGACCGGGGTCGCCGACAACGTGGCCCAGCAGTTCCAGATCGGCGCCGACATCCTGGCGGCGGGCCTGGTGCCGATCCTCGAGCCGGAGGTCGACATCCGCAGCCCCCAGAAGACCGAGGCCGAGGAGTTGTTGCGCGCCGAGATCATGGCTCACCTGGACAAGGTGCCCGCCGACCAGCAGATCATGCTCAAGCTCACGATCCCCACCGTGGACGACTTCTACGCCGATGTGATGGCGCACCCCCGGGTGCTGCGGGTGGTCGCCCTGTCCGGCGGGTACACCCGCGAGGAGGCCAACGAGCGGCTGGCCCGCAACCACGGGCTCATCGCCAGCTTCTCCCGGGCTCTGCTCGAGGGACTGTCGGACGAGCAGACCGACGAGCAGTTCAACGCCACCCTGGACGCCTCGATCGCGAGCATCTTCGAGGCCTCGATCACCTGAGGCAACGCGGGGGCCGGCTCGTGGCGCTACTGCGCCCACGACGCCGGCCGCCCGCGGGTCGCTCAGGCCAGGCCGTGCGTCACCCTGCTCCGCTGTTCCTGCGCCCGGAACTGTCCGAACCGGGGAAGGAACTTGTCCCAGTCGATGATGTGCGAGTCGATCTCGGGTCCGTCGATGCAGGCGTGCTTGCGGACCATCTCGCCGTCGATGACGACCGGCACCATGCATGCCCCGCACATCCCCGTCGCGTCGACCATGATCGAGTTCAGGCTCGCCACGCAGGGAGTGTCGTAGCGCACCGCGAGATCGCTGACTGCCCGCATCATCAGCGGCGGGCCGATCGTCACGACCTCGGCAACCGTGCGTCCCTCGCCACGCCGATTCGCCTCGAGCATCTCCTGCAGCGGCCCGGTCACGAAACCTGGGATCCCGAACGACCCGTCGTTGGTCGTGTAGACGACGTCGAGCCGGTCACCGTATTGCGCCTGCAACCGGCCCACTCGCTCGTCAGGTGCGTCCCAGAACATCAGGTCCTTGCTGCGGAAACCGGAGATGAGCGTGACATGGTTCCCGGCCCGCAGATGCTCGAGCATGATCGGGTAGGCCGGGGGCAGACCGAGACCGCCGGCGGTGAAGACCACCGTGGAACCGTCGGGGTACTGATGGACGTCGCTGGGTCGTCCCAGCGGCCCGGCGATGCCGGTGAAGGCCTCCCCCACCTGCATCTGGTTGATCTCCACGCTGCTGGTCCCGACACCCTGGACGACCAGACAGATGGTCCCGGCGGCTGCGTCCCAGTCCGCCAGCGTCAACGGGATCAGCTCCCCGTCGGGCCGCGGCAGCACCCGGACGAACTGCCCGGCCCTCGCGGCCTTGGCGATGATGGGCGAGTAGACGGTGAACTCCTCGATCCCGTCGCTGAGGTCGCTCTTGTCGACGATGGCCTGCTCGGTGGCAGCGAGGTCGGAGTACCGCCTGGCGGACTGCACCATGCCGCGCACCATCTCGGCGGGGAGGTCGTCCGCCCCGAGTATCTCCCGGGCAGCGGACTGACCGTCGCCGGCGGCCATGATCGCTGTGGACCCACCGCGAGCGGCGTCCCCGCCGGTGTAGATGCCGGCCAGCGAGGTCTCCTGCGACCCCTTGTGATCGAGCTGGATGGTGCCCCACTTGGACGTGTGCAGCCTCGGCTCGGAGTCCTTGATGATCGGGTTGGCGTCGTTGCCCAGCGCCATGATCACCAGGTCGGCCGAGACCGTCTCGGTCTGGCCGGTGGGAACCGGCCGGCGCCGTCCGGACTTGTCCGGCTCACCCAGCTCCATCACCTCCAGCGTCGCGGCCTTGACGAAGTTGGTCTCCTGGTCACCGATGAACTCCGACGGCGAGCGGAGCACCTTCAACGCGATGCCTTCCTCCAGCGCGTGCTCGAGCTCTTCCACGCGCGCGGGCATCTCGCTCTGGGTCCGGCGGTAGACGATGGTGACGAGGCCGCCGAGCCGGTGCGCGGTGCGGGCAGCATCCATGGCTGTGTTTCCGCCGCCGATGACCAGCACCTGCTTGCCCTCGGTGTCGGGCAGCGGGGTCTCGTAGTCGGCTCGAAGGCCCTGCATGAGGTTGACGCGGGTGAGGAACTCGTTGGCCGACATGACGTTGAGCAGATGCTCGCCGGGGACGTTCATGAACCGCGGCAGGCCGGCGCCGGTGCCCACGAAGACCCGCCAGAACCCGGCCTCGCGAAGGTCCTGCAGCGTGGCGGTCTTGCCGACGACGAAGTTGGTGACGAACTTCCCACCGAGCATCCTGATCTTGCCGACCACATCGTCGATCAGGTCGTTGGGCAGGCGGAACTCCGGGATGCCGTAGCGCAGGACGCCGCCGAGGGCGTGGAACGCCTCGAAGACGGTCACCGGGAAGCCCTCGGCCGACAGCAGGTAGGCATTGATCAGCCCGGACGGGCCGGAGCCGATGATGGCCACCGGCGGGTGCTTGGCCAGGTCCCAGGGGTCACGCACGCCGGCGAAGCGCTGCTCTTCGATGTCGGGGTTGAAGAGTTTCTCCCGCTCAGGAAGGAACCATTCGATCTGACCGATCGCGATGGGCAGCTTCTGCAGGCACACGCCCTGGCACTGCAGCTCCTGCGGGCAGACACGACCGGTGACATCGGGCAGCGGGTTGCTGGCCTCGAGAAGCTCGAAGGCGTCGCGGAACTTGTTCTTCCCGATCAGGTCGATGATCTGCGGGATGTGCACCGAGACCGGGCAGCCACCCTTGGGCTCGCTGCATCCGGCGAGGAACACGCCGAGCTCGCACGGCTTCTCCTCGCACTGCTTGTCCCGCAGCACCTCCAGCCACACCAGCAGGTCGACATCACGGGGGGTGTACCCCAGTTCCATGTAGCCCAGGTAGCCCTGGTTGACCAGCCCGAAGTCGTGCGCGCGGGAGTCCGGTTCACGGATGTAGGGCGGGATGCTGTTGCCGGATGGCCAGTTCTCCGACAGCCCGGCGAACATCGGGTACCGGTCGGACAGGTGCGCGTCGATGGCTCGGATGAACTTGCGCTTCATCCCCAGCGGCAGGTCCCAGATGAACCGCATGACCACGCTGGCGCTGTCGTCCCCGCGCAGCATCATCTGCCACAGTGCCTTGACGAACTCCGGGCTGAGCTCGTCCTGCTGGAACTCCCAGGCCACGGCCTGCATGCCGTCGGTGATGAACATGTCGCGGAAGGCGCGCGGCTCGCTGACCAACCGCCGCTTGAGCAGGTCGAGCTGCCGGTTGAACGACTCGACCGACTCCGACCGCTCCAGCACCTCGACCTGGGTGCGGGTGCTCTCCAGCGTGCTGCTGGCCTCGACGTAGCGGTACACGTCCTGCGCGCGAGTGGGCTGCCCGCCGTTGCCTGGCGTCGTCGTCATCGGATGATCTCCGCATCGCAGGTTGCCTTCACCCGGTCGATCCGTTTCTGAAGCTCGGGTGTGATCTCGACGGACTCCACGGCCCCCGGGATCATCTCGGCGACCGGCCGGGCCGCGCCGTCGATGACCTTCGTGACCTTCTGGAAGAACTGCGGCAGCTCCTGGTAGCAGGTGCCGCAGTCGGTGCACAACGGCTCGTCCGCCGGGGCGAGGTACACCGGCGCGTCGACCACGGCGGTGCCGGCCGACGCCGTCGACGGCGTGGCCGCCGTCGGGGCAGCCGTCGGCTTGACGCCGGTCGAGAAGGAGCCGCCGAGGCCGACGGGCGCCTTGCTGGACGAGGCGAGCTCGGACATGGCCCGGGCGATCTCGTCGAGGGAGTTCTCCCGGCTGTGCATGGCCTCCTCGTAGCGGGCCCGCAGGGACTCGAAGTCCGCGCGGTGCAGCGAGGTCAGCTGGGCCTCGTGGACCCCGGACAGGTACTGAAGGGTCTGCCAGTACCGCCGACGGTCCTCGACCAGCGCAACGATGTCGCTCGAGCAGGCGACCTTGATCAGCTGCCGGTCGTCGTCGGTCGCGTACACGAACGGCACCTTGTCCCCGCGGTCGGCCTTGGCCAGCTCCGCGTACTCGTCGATGGGGACGGCGCGGTCGTCTTCCTCCGGGCCGAGCCTGCGGAACTGCTTCTTGAACCGCGTCTCGCCGAGGGCGAACTCGGCCGGGGTCAGCGGCGTGGTCAGCAGCGCGACCTTGCCGTTCTCGTCGAGGTACTCCAGGGTGCTGGTCGTCCAGGTCTTGTCCGTGTCGGGGTTCCCGTCGAGGGAGAACCAGTCGTGCAGCGTCCTGCCGCGCCGCGGGTCGTGGACGAACAGCGGGTGCATCCGGCTCTCCACCGCCAGACGCGCGCGGGCGTTCGACGACGACTCGGACACGCCGTGCTCGGAGCCGCATGGTGTGTAGACGTCCATCAGGGCCGGTGCCTGGTACTCCAGGTACTCCATCGTCGCCTTGAGGAAGTGGCCGTGCAGCGCGGTGCTCGTCGAGCAGACGAACACGTTGGGATGGAACGACGCCAGCAGGCCGAGCTCCTTGCGTGACTCGTGCTTGCCGTGGTGGGCACCCCCGAAACGGGCCAGGTCGGAGTCCTGCCCGGTGAAGCTCGAGGTGGACGCCTGGCCGCCGGTGTTGGAGTAGGCGCCGGAGTTGAGCACGAGCACCTTGATCGGGGTGTCGCTGGCCAGCACCCGGGACAGTGCACCGAACCCGATGTCGTAGGTCGCGCCGTCCCCACCGACGGTCATCACCGTGGGCAGCAGGGCTATCTCCTCAGGGGTGAACTCCGCCCAGGACAGCCGGCGCAGCTCCTGGTCGTGCATCGATGCGTCGTAGGCGTCGTCCAGCTCGAGCCGTGCCGTCCGCAGGGCGCGGATGTCGGTGACCGCCTGGGCAGAGATCCCCTCGAAGATGCCCTTGGCCAAGGGCTGGGTGTCCTGGAACAGGCTGTTCACCCAGGGGTCGAGGTAGGAGTTGAACGGCATGGTCGAGGCGTACACGCTGCTGCAGCCAGTGGCGTTGGCGACAACCGTGGAGGCAGGGCCGTTCCCGGTTGGCCCGCTCTCGTACAGGTACAGCCGCGTCTCCAGGGTCGGGATGATCGAGGCGATCCGCTCCCGCCGCTCGCTGTCCCCGTCAACGGTGGCGAGCTTGTCCTGCAGGCCGATGAGGAGCTCGTCCAGCTCCTTGAGGTGGGTGCGGCGTCGCTCGTCGCCGATGGCGTGACTGGTCGCCATCACCAGCCGGATCGCAGTGACCTCGCCGCAGCCGCGGCAGGCACCGTGGCCACCGGTGGTGGCGTAGAAGTTGGGGTGGTCCAGCAGCATGCGCTTGAGGTCGCCGTCCAGCGACGTCGAACCCTCGAGGAACCGCCGTGGCGTGTTCGGCAGCGCGGTCATGAAGTCGAAGGTCTGCTGCAGCGAGTCCAGCACGTTCGCGTCCTGGGCCAGCGGCGTCAGCGCGCCCGGGCCGCACACCTCGATGCACTCCAGGCATCCGGTGCACTTCCACGGGTCCACCGTGGCCGCGAACAGCCCACCCGCACCGGGGGTGTCGCTCTCCATCGCGTCGAAGAACGGGCGGGTGCGAGCCACAGGGTAGGTCGCGAGCGTCTCGACCAGCGCCTCGAGGTTGCGCGTCACTGTGGGCTGGTCGACGTCCAGGCCCTTGCCCACCTCGGCGACGACCTCGTGGAACGGACGCGGTGTCTTGTCCTGGCGGTAGGCACCACGGACCCGCTCGGCGATCGTGTAGACCAGGCTGCGCAGGGCGTCGCGCTGCGGCTCGGTGACGTTCAACCGCCTGATGCCGGTCAGCAGCAGGTCGTGGATCTCGTGGACGGTCGTGGGGATGGCGGCGTCCGGGCAGACCAGCGTGCACTCCAGGCAACCGGTGCACAGGTCGTGGTGGAACTCCGGGACGGTGAGCCGGAACATGCCCTTGTCCTTGGCGGCCGCAGAGCCCGCCGGCATGAACAGGCCGATGCCGGGGAGCACCGGCGCCTCGCCGATGGTGCCCTCGCGGAACGGCCGCGCGACGATGTCCTCGTAGTACCCCGGGTCGAACAGCGCGCTGGCCCCTGTGGACGTCCCGCACATGCTCGCCGACACAGCAGGAGTGAGCACGACGTGGGGCCGCACCGACTCCTCGTCGATGGCGACGAACTCCGGCGCGTCATAGGCCACGATCTGGGTGGCCTCCATCCCCTCGTGGATGACGGCCATGTTGGCCTCGACGACGGCCTCGCCCTTCGTCCCGAACTTCTTGACGATCTGGGCGCGCACCTTGTCGCGGATGGTCTCGGGGGTGGCACCTTGGGTGATGCGGTCGACGTGACCGGCAACCGCGCCGATGAAGGCGATCCCCATCATCCTCAGCTCGAGCTCGGGGATGGGGGCGTGGCGCTTGGCCACGCTGAAGGCGTCGACGACGAGGAAGTGGATCTTCCGCTCTCGGATCGTGCGACGGGCATACTTCGGCAGGCTGCGCCACACCTCTTCCGGGGAGAGGCTGGACTGCAGGATGAACGTGCCGTGCTCGACGAGGCCCCTCAGTGGGTTGGTGTGGTGGAACGCCTGGTGGTCCGGTGACACCACGATCTCGACGTCCTCGAGCTCGGCGTTGGTGAGCAGCACGGGTTCGGGACTGAGCGTGATGTAGTAGTTGGTCGGCGCGCCGCTCTTCTCCGAGCCGTACTTCGGTGCCGACTTCGAGTGCATGCCGAGTACGCCGGCCAGGACGTCGGTGAGCAGCTTGCCCGTCGCGATGGTGCCGTAGCCCCCGACCGAGTGGAAGCGGATGCGCATCGCCGACGGTGGCAGGAGCACCGGGTTGGGTTCGGTCTCCAGCGCCATCAGCTCGGTCTCGGGGTAGGCCTCCCGCAGCTTGGCCTGGATCTCGGCCATCGCCGGCGACGGGTTCTTGCTGAAGAACTGTGACCCCAGGTAGATCAGCGGGGCGCTCGTGCCCTGCCCCGGCTCGCTCATGTTCTTGAACGCGGCCACGATGTGGCGTGGCTGCACGTCGTGCCCACCGAGGCCGAAGATCGCTGTCGTGAGGCGCGGGACGGACTCGAGCACGGGCAGGTGCTCGTACTGCATTCCGTCGGCGTTGGCGCGGGCCCTGAACAGGGCCTGAGTCACCAGGCTGGTCAGCGCGGTCTGGTCCGAGCGCTCGAGGATGGTGACGGCCTTGGCGCCGGAGATGGCCTCGACGAGCTCGGCCTCCGGGAACGGCTGGAGCAGCTTGACCGACACGACACCGACCTTCAGCCCCTGCTCCCGCAGGTACGGCAGGACCGCGCGCACGTCGTCGGTGATCGAGCCGAGGCCGACCATGACGAAGTCGGCGTCCTCGCAGTCGTAGGCGTGCACCGGGGAGTAGGTGCGCCCGGCGAGCGCTGAGTACTCCGCCATCGCCTGGCGGACCAGGGACGGGACGGCGTTGGCGAAGTGGGTGCGGTGGTCGACCGAACCGGCCTGGAAGTCCGGCTGGTTCTGCACCGGCCCGGTCAGGCCCGGGTTGTGCACGTCGACGAGGGCAGGGACCATCTGGCGCGTGCCCTTCTCGAGGGCGTTGAGCCACTGGCGTCGCCACTGCCCGTGCAGCTCCTCGGGCACCCACGCCACGGTCTGGGCAATGAGCTCGCCGGCGTTGTCCTGCTCCACGGCCTCGGCGGAGGAGTCCAGGAACGACGTCAGCGCCGCGAGGTCGTCCGGCCTGAAGTCGTCCCGGTGCCGGTCCAGGTACTGCTTGAGCTGGAACACGCGGCCCTTGGCGCCGAAGAGCACCTCCTGCGCGACGGTCGGGCAGGCGATCCGGCCGGCCGGGTCACCGAGGTACTCGCGTAGCAGCTCAGGCTCGGGCATGAGCGCCTCGCTGAGCATGTGGCTGGTGGAGAAGCCGTCCATCGCGTTGGCGACCGGGATGAGCGACAGAGCGGAGCTGCGGTAGGCGATCGCCGCGAGGTCCGCCGCCTCCTGGGGGTTGGAGCCGAACAGGATCGTGTACCCGGCCGACAGCAGGGCGTAGACGTCGTCGTGGCCGGCCATCACGTTCAGCGAGTGCTTGGACACCACCCGCGCCGCGACCTGCAGCACGAAGCCGCCGATCTTCTTGCCGACGGTGACGTAGTGCGACTCCAGCGCGTACAGGATCCCTTGGCTGGAGGAGGCGTTGGAGATGAACTGGCCACCGGTCAGGGCCGCGCCCAGTGCGCCGCTCTGCGCCGAGTGCTCACCCTCGGGCTCGAAGAAGAACGGATGCTTGCCCCACACGTTGACGCCACCCTCGGCCCGGGCCGCCTCGTAGAGCTCGGAGATCTCCGTCGAGGGGGTGATCGGGTACCCGATGACACCTCCGCACACATGCTTCATGACGTGGGCGAGAGCGCCGTTCCCGTGGATGACGCTGGGGACGCCGGGGTAGGTGGGCTGCTGAGTGGTCATCGGGCCTGTCCAGTGATGCGAGGCGGAAGAGACAGAGGCTGACATGCTGCGTGGAGCCCCGTCGCTGCCCTGGCGGCACCGACGGCAAGGAACCGGGGCGGACTGTCCTGAGGCTCGGTCACTGTGATCCTCCCGTCCACGTCAGCCGCGGCCAGCGTATCTCCCGTACGTCCTGTACGGAATGGCCAGCGTAGGTGGCCCGGGGTCCATCGGGCGGGCCGATCGTCCCGTCCGGGCCCACCGAACGGCCCAGTGCCGGGCCTCCCGCTGAGCAGGCCCGTCAAGCCGCTCTCACACGCTACGCGCTGGCCCCCTGACCTGCAAGGATGCTACGGCAACTCTCTCATTCGCAAAGTAACTTGCTAGACGAGAGTGAGTGGTTCGTCACACCTGCCCGCTGCGTCGTTCAGGACGGGTGCTCGTGGCCCTTGAAGATGATCTTGACCATGCGCAGGTTGATGGCCGCGAACCGGTAGACCTGCGTGGGCACGCTCGTGCGGCTGCGGACTGTCTTGTCCGTGGGCAACGGGGCGTCGGCAATGGTCTCGTTGATGTCTGTCACCGGTAGGTGCTCCTGGGTGGTCGGGTCACGGTGGGTGCGGACGGCCGGTGCTACTCCGGGATGAGGAACCAACCCGGCCGAGCCTTGGCCTTGTGCAGGAACAGGTAGTGCAGCATCGTCTTGGTCCAGTGCCCAGCCAGGCCGATCTCACCGTAGGTGTCCTTGAGGCTGCGCCCCGTCCCGGGGTACCTCTGGTAGTCGGGGACGACCGGGTACATCGTCATGGCGGCCGCGGTCCCGTGCTGCCACCCGGTGCCCGCGGATGCGATGCACGCGGCACCCATGTGCGCCATGGAGGCGGTGTGCACCTTCGCCGAGGACGGATGCTTGATCATGTCGACGATGCTCTCGGCGGCGACACGGCCCATGATTCCCGACGGCATGCCGGTGCGTGGCGGCGCCGGCGCGATCACCGTTCCGTTGAGGCTGGTACGGGGCCGGGAGATGGGGTGTGGCGGGGCGAACGCGATGCCGACCGCGAAGACGTTGGGGCAGGCAGGCGACCGGTAGGTCTTCGGCCAGTCCGAGGCGCGCCACTGCTCGTACGGCTTCTGCGTGTAGTCGGCGTCCACCTTCATGAAGCCGCTCGGCGCGAACACCGTGGCGGTGATGTCGTTCCCCTGCGCGTCGAAGGCCGTCATGTCGGCCCCCCGGAACGGCGGGAGCAGCATGGCGAAGTCGTAGCGCAGGGTGTGGCGGCTGCCGTCCAGCTGCTCGTAGTGGATGACCCCAGGCTCGATGCCCTCCACGTGCGCCTGGACGATGGCGCGAACCCCACGCTCCCGGAACAACGACTCGGTCCACGTCTTGCTCGTCGTCTGGAACCCTTGCTGGGTGAACGTCATGCCGCCGACGCCGAAGTCGCCCAGGACGTACTCGTTGGTCAGGTAGACCACGTCGGCGAGGTCGCGCACCCCCGCCTGGCGAAGCTCGTGCTCGACGTTGAAGACGTACTCGAACGCCGCTCCCTCGCAGGTGCACATGCCGTGGCCGACTCCGACGACGAGCGTCTGCGGCTGGCCCTGCTTGAGTCTCTCGATCACCTTGGTGAGCTCGGCGGCAGCCTCGGTCGCGTGCGCTGCCGTGCACACCGACACGGTGTGCCCCGCCGGGCCCAGCCCAGGCGTGGCGGCGAAGTTCAGCTTGGGTCCGGTGGCGTTGACCAGGTAGTCGTACTCGAGCTGGAGGGAGTCACCCGCGCTGGAGGGATGGGTGGAGACGACGTCGACGAACCCGCGCGCGTGCTGGGCGTCTCCCTCCGGATGGATCGCGACCGCCCTGGCCTGATGGAACTCGATCCCCTTGCGCGCGTAGACCGGCGCCAGCGGGAAGGTGACCTGCTTGCCGGTCATGGTGCCGACACCGACCCAGATGTTGGAGGGGATCCAGTTCCAGTGGGAGTTGGGAGACACGACGACGACGTCGTGGGTGCTCCGGTCGAGCTTGCGGCGCAGGTGCAGCGCCGCCGTGTGCCCGGAGATGCCAGCGCCCAGGACAACGACACGTGCCATGCAGAGACCTCCGTGACAGGATCGGGGGCCCACGGTAGGCAACCGTGACGGCGGTCCCCAGGGACCAAGTGCCCGGACTCCAGACGATGTCAGGCCACGCTCGGCCGGGGCATCGACGCGCAGCGTCGCAGCTGCGCGAGTAGCTCGCGTCGACGGCTGTCGTCCAGCACGGCCGCCTCGACGGCATTGCCGGCCAGCTGGAGGACCTCGTCCGGTCCCAGCTCGAGCGACTCGACAGTCCGTGTGAGCACGTCGCCGATGTACCCACCGAAGTAGGCGGGGTCGTCGGAGTTGACGGTCACCACGAGGCCGCGCTCGAGCATCCGCCGCAGGTTGTGGTGCGCAAGGTCGGGGAAGACCCTCAGCCGCACGTTGGACAGCGGGCAGACGGTCAGCGGCACCCGGTCGCGAACCAGGCGCTCCACGAGCGCCTCGTCCTCCAAGCACCGAACCCCGTGGTCGATTCGGCGTACCCCCAGCTCGAGGGCCTGCCAGATGTAGTCGGGCGGACCCTCCTCCCCCGCGTGCGCGACCGCCCAGAACCCGTGCCGGTGGGCGGCGGCGAAGACACGGGAGAACTTGCCAGGCGGGTTGCCGACCTCGCTGGAGTCCAGGCCGACACCGTGGATGCGATCCCGATGAGGCAGTGCCTGCTCGAGGGTGTCGAAGGCATCGGCCTCGCTTCGGTGCCGCAGGAAGCACATGATGAGCTCGCAGGAGATCCCGAGGTTGTCACGCCCCACGTGCTCGAGGGCGCCGCTGATCCCGTCGACGACGTCGGCGAAGGCGATCCCTCGGGACGTGTGGCTCTGCGGGTCGAAGAAGACCTCGACGTGGCGCACCCCGTCGCGATGGACCCGGGTCAGGTATGCCTGCGTGAGGTCGAAGAAGTCCTGCCGGGTCTGAAGCACCTGGGTCTGCTCGTAGTAGAGGTCGAGGAAGGACTGCAGGTCATCGAAGGCGAGTGCACGGTGCACCTGTGCGACGTCGTGGAACCGCGTGTGCACACCGTTGCGCCTGGCCAGGCTCAGCATCAGCTCGGCCTCCAGGGTGCCCTCGACGTGCACGTGGAGCTCCACCTTCGGCAGCCGACGGACGAGGTCCAGAGCGTCGGTCACTGTGGCCGAGCGCGCGACGGCGAGCACGGCATCCGCATCGGGCGCCATGAGACCTCCGTCCCCCGGTCCCGGCCGCCGGACCGGCCCGGACGCCGACCCTCGGTCGGACCCTGGCCTCCCCCATCCAGGGTCACTCTGCAGCCCCGAAGCCACGAGGGACTAACGACCCGGGCAGGGTCGCCGACGCCTCCTCGCGCCGCACTGCGGCGGCCAACCGGGCCATCCTCCCGGCTCCGTCAGAATCCGAGTCCTCCACCACCGCCCATCGGACCCCGGGTCGGGGCGTCGGCCTGCTTCCTGCAGCGCCGACACTCCAGGTAGGCGGAGTCCTCGACGTGGCGCTTCTTCCACGCGTGCAGACCGACCAGGCAGCGCACGTCCTTCATGGAAGCCTCCTCGGTTCAGCTCAGGTGGGTCGAGTAGCGCCTGAGTCGCTTCGATAGGTGGTGAACCGCTGGGTGGGGGCGAAGGCGTGGCGCACGCAGACCTCCGGCGGGAACACCCGGCACACCCGACCCGTGCAGCTGCTGGTGTATCGCGACCCTCCGGGCACGCCGAGGGTCTGGTCGAGGAGGAACAGCACCGGCAGATGCGCCGGTCGGTGCGCGTCGAGACGTTCGGCATGGCATGCCGCCTCCCACGTCCGCGGCATGCGCGTGGGGTCGTCGGCGACAGCCAGGAGCCGGCCGAAGGCGCGCTGGCAGAACGCGCCGTACTCGGAGTCGGCCGCCATCGCCGGCCAGAGCTGTCGCACGGCCACGCTCGGCAGCCCGAGCGGCCAGCGGTGCCGCGACACCCGCACATGGACCTCGAACCACTGCCGAACGGCGGACTCGAGCAGCCGGCCGGGGTCGCGGTACTGAGCAGACTCGGGAACCGGCCAACCGGGCAGCGCAACGCTACGGAGGTACCGCACCGACTCCGAGGCATCCCCCGCGACTGCTCCGCGCATCCGGCTCACGGTCCTCTCCCCGAGACCCGCCCCTGCCGGGGGGGTCGTGAGACAACGATGGACCTCACCGGCCCCACCGTCCAGCCCCCGGACTCAGGGGCGAGACTCGGCGGGCTCGGGGACCTTGCGTCGCAGCAGCATCTGTCGCGTGTCCACGGGGCCGATCAGCATCCCCGCGACGACCACGACAGCGGCCAGTGCTGCGATGCCGTCCGGGAGGGTGACGAACGAGGTCGCGGTCGCCGACGCGTTCGCCACCGTGTACACCGACACGCCGATACTCGCCCCGACCGCCCATCTGGACTCGTCCCTGCTCAGACCCGACGCCGCGAGCAGTGGCAGCGCCCACATCAGGTACCAGGGATGCACGACGGGTCCGAGGAGCACGACTCCCAGCACGGCCAGCGCGATGCCGCGCAGCAGCGGACGAGCGTGAGCGGTGAGCAGCAGCCAGCCCACGAGCGCGACCGTGGCCACTGCCCCGACCGTCCGCACGCCGCTGAGGACAACGTCGGCGTCCACCAGCCCCGCCGCCTCGGCCAGAGAACCGGCGATGCGCCCGATGGCAGTGACGGGCGAGAGCCAGGTGTCGACCTTCGTGGGGGTCGCGAGGTTGGCTGCCCACCCGAAGCCGAGACCGGTTGTCACGCTGAGCACGACCATGGTGGTTGCTGTGAGCACCGCCACCCTCGTCCACGCCGCGAGCCGCCGCCACCAGTCCGCGCCGGTACCGACCTGGATCAGCCCGAGGAACGGCAGCGCCAGAAGGGCAGGGGCCTTGATCGCGCCGGCGACGACCACCAGCACCACGCCCGCGACGTACGAGCGGTGCAGCGCTGTCGCGATGCCCGCGACGAGCAGACCCGCCATCAGGGCGTCGTTGTGGGCGGCCGATGTCAGGTGGAACAGCACGAGGGGGTTGAGCACCGCCAACCAGGTGGCGCGCCCGGGATCGGCCCCCGCGAGGTCAGCAAGACGAGGAACGAAGACCACCAGCAGTGCCACGCCGACGAACGCGAGCAGTCGGAACCCGAGCAGCGCGGCCGTGGGCTCTGCGCCGGTGAGATGGAACAGCACGCTCGAGGCGAACAACCAGACCGGTCCGTACGGAGCGGGTGAGTCCGCCCACATCGGGTCCGCGCCATCGGCCAGGTACGTCCAGAGCGCACCAGTGCCGTGCTGGTACGGGTCGATGCCCGCCGGCTGCAACCGGCTCAGCGCGATGTAGCTGAACACGTCCCGACTGAACAGCACGGGAGCCACCAGGAGCGGTGCCGACCAGACCAGCGCCATCGAGCCCAGCCGGCGCGCACCTGGCACGTCGAGGCCGACGGCACCCCTGGCCGCGGACAGCCATGTTCGCAGCAGCCATCCTGCGCCCACGATGACCGCCGTCTTGGCCGCCAATGACGCCGGTGGTGATTCCCGCAGCGCCACCAGCACCGGGTGAGCCGAGAGGTCGGATGCCGGCGCCACCCAGCCCACCACGAGTGCTCCGACCGCGATCAGCGATGAGGCGAGCAGTCCGGGCACACCGACTCGCACCCAGGAGGCGGAGAGCTCCCTGGGTGCAGGACGCGTGTCAGCGGAGGGGACGTCCATGGGCTATCGAGGTTACCCGCCCGTGACGTGACTCCGTCGCATGCCACACCTGCGGGCGCATCGTCCGAGGAACCGAGGGGTAGGCCCCTCCAGCTCTCCGACGATGCGGCCGTGCTGGCGCCTGGTCACACGTCGATGGTGGCTCGAGCGCGCCATCCAGCCTCGCCGCAGGTCAGGTGCAGCCCATGGCGGGTGGTCGCTTTCGGGACGCTGCCGGTCTGGACGATGTCTGCCACGGCCACCGTCTGGAACATGCCGGTGAGCCCACCGTCCGGCTGGCGGCTGACCAGGGCAGCGACCGGCACTCTGCCGGTCACGTCGATGCGGTAGATGACCTCGTCGAGCAGGCCCAGCAGCTGCTCGTCGTCCGGGCCTGCTGGGATCGCGAACTCCTCGCTCTGAGTCCTGGTGCCCGGGCGTGGCCGCATGAACAGCGACGCCAGGCCCCTGACCGCCGCAGCCAGGCACTCCTCGCGCGTCCGACCCCATGCCATCAGCTGCACGTCAGCGGTGTGCGGCAGGAGCCGGTAGCCGCTGGCGGCTGCGACGTCGTGCGTGGTCCTGCTCACCCGCTCACCCCTTGACCACACCGATCGGGTGCAGGCGGGCCACTCGGCGGGCAAGGCCTGCGGCTTCGCAGGCGGCGACGACCTCGTCCACGTCCTTGTAGGCCGTGGGTGCCTCTTCGGCCAACCCACGCAGGGACGAGGCGCGTACCGAGACGCCGGATGCCTCGAGGGACCGGCGAAGGCTGCTGCCCTGGACGCTGCGTGCAGCTGCATGTCGACTCAGTCTCCGCCCCGCACCGTGGCACGCGGAGTGGAACGCCTCGCCGCCGGGGACTCCGTCCAGGACGTAGGAGGCCGTCCCCATCGAGCCAGGCACGAGCACCGGTTGGCCGTAGGGCGCAAGATCGGCCGGCAGGTCCGGGTCACCGGGCGGAAGCGCCCTGGTCGCCCCTTTGCGGTGCACGCACAGCCGACGCATGCGACCGTCGACCCGGTGAGTCTCGACCTTGGCCAGGTTGTGGGACACGTCGTAGAGCAGCCTCAGCCGGCGGGTACCGACCGCCTGCTGGAAAGCCTCCCGGGTCGCTGCCGTCAGCAGCTGCCGGTTGGCGCGGCCGAAGTTGGCGGCGGCCGCCATCGCGCCCAGGTAGTCACGACCCTCAGCCGAGTGGACGGGAGCGCAGGCCAGCTGCGGGTCGGGCACCTCGATCCCGTAGCGCGGCATCGCCTTCAGCATGACGGCTACGTGGTCCGAGCAGATCTGGTGCCCGAGCCCTCGTGACCCGCAGTGGAGCATCACACACACTCGCCCCGTCACCAGACCCCATCCGTCCGCCACCTGCGAGTCGTACTGCTGATCCACGACCTGCACCTCGAGGAAGTGGTTGCCTGACCCGAGCGACCCGATCTGGGCAAGGCCTCGCTGGAGCGCGCGGTCGCTCACGTGCTCGATCGCAGCATCCGAGACCGCCCCGCGGTCCTCGCAGTGCTCGAGGTCGTCCTCCTCGCCGAAGCCACGCTGCACCGCGTACCGAGATCCGTCGGTCAGCAGGGCCCGCAGGTCCGCGTGGTCGGCCGACCCCCACACACCACCGGGACCGACCCCACGCGGGATCCGGGCAGCGAGCTCGTCCATGAGCTGGTCCATCCGTCCGCTCAGGTCGGACTGCATCAGAGGAGACGCCAGCAGCCGCACCCCGCAGGAGATGTCGAACCCGACTCCCCCCGGCGAGACCACGCCACCGTGCTCGATGTCGGTGGCGGCCACCCCACCGATCGGGAAGCCGTACCCCCAGTGCACGTCGGGCATGGCGTAGGAGGCCGTCACGATCCCCGGCAACGTGGCTACGTTCTGGACTTGCCGCAGGGCCGGATCGTCTGCGATTCCGGCGAGCAACGAGCGGGACGCGAACACGATCCCGGGCACTCGCATCTCGCCCTGACGCTCGATCCGCCATCGGTTCGGGGACTCCTCGACCAGCTCCATCATCGGCAGCGCCCGGCTCACCTATCTCACCCCCGTCGATCGTCGTCGCACCCATGATCCGGCCGGTGGCTGCCGGCGGCCACGGTCTCCTGGCCCGACCCAGGTCTGGGGGCGGACCAGCGGGTGCAGGCTGGGCGCTGCGCGCGGCCGGCGCCCAGTACGGCGTCCGGGTCAGCGTGCTCTGTCCGGGCATCATCGACACCCTCATGATGGACGGCGCATGGGCCGGTGACGTGCCCAACCTTCCCCGGTCGGCCGGGGCGCCGGCATCCCTGCGGGAGTTCCTGCAAGGCTCAGGCACTGCCTTCTATCCAGTGAACGGGCTGGCCGAGCAGACCCTTGCCGGGCTGGGGAAGAACCGCGCTATCCTCGTCCTCCCGCGGCGTTGGCGCTCCTTCTGGACCCTCGGCAGGCTCGCCCCCGCTGTTGCCGTACGCCTGTCCGAGAACATGACCTGACCATGCGAGATGCCACGACGGGGTCCGAGACCAACGCCAGGACCTCGTGAATCCGTCGGCGTCTGGCCTCGCGAGTCCCCAGGCAGAGGCGCCGCAACAGCCGGGGCGTCCGCATTGCCCCCCGTGGGGCACTGCGGAGCTGTCCGCATCCTGCGGGATGGCCGGTTACCCCCCGGGAGTGGACGAGCTCCGCGACCTGAGCCGCGCCCGGCGATGACGTGCCGTCGGCAGGTCGCGCCTTGGTGTCCGTTTCGTGCCCGGGCAAGGCTCGCGGGACGAATCGGGCGCCGGGCCGGGACGATGTGTGTCAGCCGGTACGTCCCCGCGCCCGAGGTGAACCGGGAGCAGAGCCAGCGAGGCTCCCACGGAACACCTCCTCGTCGACGACCGTGTCGACGTCGTGACCAGCATCGCTTAGGCGGTCAGGGAGTCGGCGGATCGTAGGCGTGCCGGCGACCCCCGAACGAGATCCTGAGGCAACGATCCGCTCGGGCCGTGGGGCGACTCTCCGCGCGCCGTCCGAGACCCACCCGGCGCCGCGGGGTACTGCCCCTGGACGCGCACGGCCGCCCGGCGACCCGGAATCCCCCGTGGCTCCTTCGCCCGGGAGGGCGATCACGATCGCTCTAGCGCCCCTGGGGTCAGAACGTTGGTCTTGGGGTCTCAGGCCGCTTCGGGGAGGCGTGCCTGGGCGATGTCCGTGGTCA
>CAYHHE010000028.1:0-29186 GCA_964356295.1 uncultured Actinomycetes bacterium
CGCACGTCGTCGACACGATGCTTCGGTCGCGGCGCCGGGTCAGGACGGGGTAGTCCGGCGTAAGAGGCCCGCCCGACTAGAACACGACGGTCCAGCCATCGCGCCGCGCGTCGGCTGAGGTATACGCAACCCCGTGCACCTTGAGCCCATCCGGATCGAGCAGGGTCACAGCCCCCCCATTGTTTCCCAGCGCGAACGGCGACGTCACCGCAATCTGAACGGTCGCTCCGGGGGCCAACCGGGTGGTGGGGATGGGCGCCCGCTGCTTGCTGCGGTCGGTCAAGGACCAGCCGTCCAGCACGATCTCGTCAGGGGACGCGTTCACCAGGGTCACCGACTCCGCCTCGGGGGCCGGACCCCTTGGGTTCACCAGGGCAGCGATCACTCGGACGACGGCGTCATCGGCGGAGGCGGACGGCCCGCCATCGGTGCGGTGGCCGGAGAGATCGTCGGTGTGCCAGGCCTGGCTGAGGAACGCCAGGAAGACGCCGACCCAGCGAGGTCCGGACGGGAAGTAGAACAGCAGCCCTCCGTCCTGCCAGACGCCATCGTCTGCCGCGTACTCCGTGCTGTTGCCCTGGTTCATGTGGATGTCGTGCACACCGTTGCCCGGCGTGAAGCCGAAGACCTTGTCAGGCGTTGGCTCCGGTCCCCAGCGCTCCCCGAACGCGAAGACGGACGCGTCGGACTCGTCACGCGCCCGCACCACCCAGGCGTCCAGCACCGACGACAGGTCGTTGACCCCTCCGGCGAGGTTGCCCGGCAGCACCCGCATCTGCTGGCGCTGGAACAGGTTGCCGCGGATGAAGTCGAGCGCCACGCCGCCCGGTGCCCTGGCGACCTCGGCCCAGCCCGGCCCGGAGCCCGCCAACTGTTCCAGCATCGGATGCCGCAGGTCGTCGACGACGAGGTAGAGCAGCTCGGACGGCCACATGGCCGATTGGACGTTCACGGCGACCCGCCAGTCGATCGTGCCGTCGTCGAGGTGGATCTGGTAGTGCGGCGAGGAGTCGCCGGCCCCTTCGCGCTGACCCCGCACGACCCGTGCCCTGAGCACTCCGTAGTTCTTCAGCGGCATAGCCACACCCCTGACGCTCGTCGTCGAGCATGGGCTAGGCGCATGGCCCCGGTCAAGGGCCCTACGCAGCCAGCTCGCGCGGGCATGGCGAAGGTCGTGGACGCGGCGACGTTGAAGTCGAGGCCTGCGGATGTGACCGCGGGCAGCCAGACCCGGGTGCGGAAGGTGTTTCTCGACACGGGGTATTCGCTGGGTCCTTCGACCGACGGGAACAGGTAGTCGTTGCGCCCGAGGCCGTCTTCCTGGATGCGGCGGGACAGCACCTCGAGCAGGCCTGCACTCACGGTGATCGTCCGGGGTTCGTTGTCCTTGGGGTAGGGCTTGATGAAGACCCGCTGACCGGTGGGGGAGTGCTTGCTCGCTGTCTTGACCGCAGTGTGACCGCAGCGGCACGTGCTGAGACGGCCAGAGAGGTGATGCACCTCACAGGGACGGGAGCCCGTTGCGAAGCCGGCGCTACGGCATCTCTCCCAACCCCCGGCGGCGTGAATCAGTAGCTCGTTGTCCGCTGTCGAGGCGAGCATCACGACCTCGAGAAGGCGGCCAGCAGAGTCGATCCGAGGCGCGGTTGGCGTGCCGGACTGTCCTCGTCCGGATCGCTCATGAAGATGGCATGCTCGGCGGCATGGACGACATCGTCCGCAGCGAATGCGTGCTCATCAGCGGAGCCTCGCGTTGAGTCGGGAGGTGAGGTCGACTGGGTTCAGGAGACGGTCAGGGCGGTGCAGATCCCGCTTGATCTCAGTCGAGACTGACCTTCAAGTCGGCTAGCCGGGCCCGCAGAAAGGCACGCTCGGCCTCGTTGGTCACCTGTGCGAGCGCCTGCTCGTAGGCTGCTCGTGCCTCGTCGGACCTGCCCACCTGCCGGAGCAGGTCCGCGCGGACGGCCGGCAGGTAGTGGTAGCGGACGAGCACCGGGTCGTCAGCGATCGCGGCGACCGCGTCGAGACCGGCCTCCGGCCCGTCACGGTAGGCCACGGCCACGGCGCGGTTGAGTGCCACCACCGGCGAGGGCCAGGCGGCGTGCAGCAGCTCGTAGAGCGCGACGATCGATACCCAGTCCGTGTCGGCGAAGGTCGGGGCCTCGGCGTGGGCGGCGGCGATGCCGGCCTGCAGCAGGTACCGGCCCGGTGGTCGGGAACCGAGCCGGCGCCCAGCGCGCTCGAGGGTGCGCAGGCCCTGGGGAAGAGTGAGGTGTCCCATCGGCTGCGGTCCTGCTCGGCAAGCAGCACCAGCGCACCTTCGCTGGTCTGCCGGGTATTGCGCCGTGCGTAGGTGAGTTCCAGCAGCGCCAGAAGGCCAAGGGCCTCCGGCTCGTCGGGCATGAGCACCGCCAGCATGCGGGAGAGGTCCACTGCGTCGGCGGCGAGGTCCCGCCGCTGCAGAGACTGCCCGGCGGGGGCAGTGTGACCGGTGGTGAAGACCAGATGGATCACGGCGAGCAGGCCACCAAGCCGGTCGGCCACGTCCTCCGGAGTCGGGACCCGGTACGGCACGCCGGCGGTCACGATCTTGCGCTTCGCGCGGGTGATCCGGGCAGCCATCGTCGCCTCCGGCACCAGGAAGGCGTGCGCGATCTCTGCCGTGGTCAGGCCACCGACCATGCGCAGGGTGAGCGCCACCCGTGCCTCGGCTGCTAGCGCCGGGTGACAGCAGGTGAACACCAGACGCAGTCGGTCGTCGAGCACGGGTGCCTGATCGGTGTCGTCAGAGTCGTCGGTCTGGGGAAGGGACGACCCGAACGCCAGAAGCTTCCGGCGCAGCGTCGCCTCTCGCCGCCGGGCATCCATCACTCTGCGCTGCGCGGTGCGGGTCAGCCAGGCGACGGGATTGGACGGAATGCCCCGCTGCCCCCATGTCTCCAGGGCGGCGACGAAGGCGTCCTGACTGGCCTCCTCAGCCAGGCCCAGGTCCCCACCGGCAGTTCTGGCAGCGGCGGCTACGACGCGCGCCCAATCCTGGCGATGCGCCGCGGCGACGGCCGCGCCCACCGGATCCGGGACGCGGCCGCCGCCAGGGTCACGAACGCTCACTGGCCCCCGGTGGGGACCACGGGCCGAACCTCGACACATCCGCTGGCCGGCACCTTCGCGGCGAACGCCAAGGCCTGTTCGAGGTCTACGGCTTCGACGAGGTAGTAGCCGCCCAGGGTCTCCTTCGTCTCCGCGAACGGCCCATCGGTGAGAAGCACCTCACCGTCCTGGTGACGCACAGTCGTGGCCGCCGTGGTCGGGCCCAGCGCCTCACCACCAAGAATCTGCCCGCCGCCGGACTGCACGCCGGCCATGAACGCCTGGTGCTGGGCCAGCATCTCCTGCCACACCTCCGGAGGCGGGGGCTCGGCGCCGAAGGCATTCTCGTCGCCGTAGATGAGGAACATGTACTGGGGCATGGCGGACCTCCGTCCATAGGGCAGCCGGGTTGCTGCACCCCTTCGACGAACGGGATCGTCTGGAATCGACACCATCGTCGGAGGATTCTCACCCGCCGGCGGCGTCCGCGTCTGGCAGAAGCGGCGCCTGGCTCACCCACGGGCTGCTAGGTCTGGCGGGCTTCATCACCGATTCGGTGGTCGAGACGATGCTGTCGGCGGCGACGCGGGCCGGCGATCCCGAGGCTGTCGCGCTCGTGCGCCGCTCCTTCGTCGAGGCGGACCTGCGCCACCTGCGCCACGCCGTCGTGTCGATCTCGCTGCAGCGCGAGGACCTCGCCTCACTCCTGCCGGACGTCACCGTCCCCACCCAGATGATCACCTGTGATCAGCACAGCGGCTGGACGCCGGCGCCGGCGGCCTCCGCCGCGACGGCTCTGCGCGATGGACGTGGCAGCAGAGCGGACGCGGCGTACCTGGTGCCGCTTGAGCAACCCGACGCTGTGGTCGGCCTTGTCCGCGACTTCTGGGCATCAACCCTGACCGAGGCACGGGGGCCGGCGATCAGCGGCGAGCGAACGGTCACTTGGGGGAGTCCTGTATGTCGCGCTCCACATCGTGGTGGGCGTGATGGCGGGGACACGGCCCTCACCTGCGGCGCCCGCGAGCGAGATGGTCGCCGACATCGCCGACATCGCCGACCATCAAGCCGGCCTCGCCGTCGGTCCATGGCCGTTCGGTCTCGCCACGATCCCGTTGTTGTGGTGGTCGACTCGCCGAGGATGCCGGCTGGGGCGGTGGGTTACGCGGTGTGGGTGATCGGCTGGGTCACCTGTGGAGCGCGTGCAGACGGTTGCTGTGTGGCCGGGACGTCGCGCAGCGATCGCGCCATTCCGATCAGCCAGACGGGGTAGGTGACGAACGCCGCGACTGCGAGGATCAGCCCGGTACCTCCGAGTACGAGTTGGGCGATCGATCCGGACGGCAGCACCGCACCGACCGCCACCAGCGTCATGCCGGCCAGCAGCCCAGCCCCGATCACGACCGCGGCCTTGCTCAGCGATGCACACAGGCGTCCCGTTGCCCGTCCTGCCCGCCCGACGAGCAGCAGCCAGCCGAAGATCACAGCGACGGCCGGTACCCCGGCGGCGGCCTGCGCGGTGAAGGGGATGACGTCGCGCAGCAGCAGGACCGACGCGGCGACGTTGACGACCATCGCGCCGACAGCGGCCCAGGTGGCCACCACCAGGCTCCGCGGCCGGCCGAGGCAGGCGAGCAGGCCGAGGGCCATCGGCACCATCGCCGCAGACGACACCGCGCCCACCACGTCGTTCGCGGGACCGGCCCACTCGGCGGCGCCCTGCACGCCGACGCTCGCGCCTCGTCCGGCGTAGAAGACCGCGAGCAGCACGTTGGCTGCGCAGCCGGTCACACCGGCGACCCAGGCCGCCCACCGCGTCACCCGGCGCACGGCGTCGCCTCCGTTCGGCGGCGGGGGCTCGATCGGGGCGGGTGTTCCCTCCAGCAGCGTCCTGAGCGTCTCGTCGTCGCGCCGGACGTCGCGCCGCAGGACCCGGGCCAGGACAGGCTGCGCCAGCCGCATCACGCCCCTGGGATGCAGCTCGACACGGGCCGTCAGCAGGCAGCCGCCGTGCCCGTCGGGCTCCACCTGGTAGGAGCCGCGGCCGGTGATCGTGCCCTGGGGGAACTCGAAGGCGACGAACCGGTCCGGGTCGAAGGCGACGAACCGGTTACGGGAGGCGACCTCACGGCCGGCGAAGCGGCGGACGAAGTCGTGCTCGGTGCCGACCCGCAGCGGCCCGGGGGTCAGGCGACGGACCTCGTGCAGGCCGGTTTGCCAGCGTGGCGCGTTGGTCATGTCGGAGACGAACTCGAACACCTCCGCCGGGGGGCGGGCGATCGGCAGGTGCGACTCCTGGGAGATCATGGCCCCTCCTTGCTAGAGCACGTCACTAAAGCGACGCTTCAGTCAACGGGACTACACTAGTGCTGTGACCCCCGTCAAGAGCCAGGCCCGACGCCAGCGTGCCGCTCTCACCCGGCTCCGGATCATCCGCGCGGCGCACGAGGAGTTCCTGGCCCACGGCTACCACGGCGCCACCATCGCCGCCATCGCCCGACGGGCCGGCGTGGCCACCCAGACGGTGTACTTCGTCTTTCACACCAAGGCCGCGCTCATCAGCGCGGTGATCGACACCGCCGTGATCGGCGAGGACGACCCCACGCCCCCCGAAGCCACCGGATGGTGGCACGCCATGGAAGAGGCGACCAGCGCCCCCGACGCGCTGCGCCACTTCGTGCGCGGCGCCGCCCCCTTGTACCAGCGCGCGGCAGGCGTCTCCGAGGTGCTTCGGGCCGCGGCCCTCACCGATCCCGAGGTGCACCCGCTCTGGCAGCACCACGACCGCCTCCAGGTCGAAGCCTTCAGCAAAGTCATCGACACCGTCGCGACCAAAGGCGAGCTACGACCCGGACTCGACCGCGACACCGCCACCGACGTGCTGATCACCGTGTTCGGCGACAGCACCTACCACCTGCTCACCACCGAACGCGGCTGGACCCACGAGCAAGTAGTCGAGTGGTGCAGCGACGCCCTGCCCCACCTGCTGCTCAACGCCCAAAGCCCCGACTAGGTTCCTTCGGAACCCGGGTATCGCCTCGGCTCGCTGGGGGTGCGACCAGCCGTGACTCTCTGTGTGCAGCGGGCCCGCCTACGGTGTGTCGCCAGTTCGGGATGGCGTTCTCCGCCACCTCCCTTGCGAGGGGAGCCACCCTGGCGCAGGGCTTCGTCGGCCAAGCCGATGCGGCTTGGGTATAGAAGAGGTATGGGAGAAGGCTCGATTGGCGGGGATGGGGTTTGAGCTCGATGAACAGAAGAGCGTGGCCAACACTGCCAAGCACGGCATCGACTTCGCCCACGCGCGGCAGATGTGGCAGGACGATCTGCTGGTGGAGGTACCGGCACGCACGACCGATGAACCCCGGTTCCTGGCGGTCGCGAGGATCGACGAGCGTCCCTGGTCGGCGATCGTGACCTACGGCGGTCGGAGGATCCGAATCATCTCGGTGCGCAGGGCGCGAGTGGAGGAGGTGGCCCTGCTTGAGGGCGAGTGGGCTGGACGAGAAGTTCGACGAGGGCGAGGACATCACCGCTCATCTCGATGCTGACGCCGCGCGGCGGCCGCTACGTGAGCAGCGCCGGGTGAACGTCGACTTCCCGACGTGGATGGTCGAGTCGCTGGATCGTGAGGCGCAGCGGCTGGGTGTGACCCGCCAGTCGGTGATCAAGATCTGGATCGCCGAGCGGCTCGAGCAGCGGGCGGGCTGAGAACAGGCTCCGCAGGGGAACGACGGGGTTGGTGTCCTCGGGTGCATCCGCTGCGGCGGCGTGTGATCACCTCGCAGGTCAGCGCTCGACCGTGGCAGCAAATCACAGCAGGGGCGTGACCCGGGGGATGGCGGGGGCGGGTACGAGGTAGGCGACAGCGGTGTCGATGTCGGGGAAGACGACGAGCCGGCCGCGTTAGGACCCACCCATCACCGTCGTGCACACGTACTGCCCGAACTTGAGGACTCGGAACACCCGAACAGGAGCGATGGAGCTCCCGACGTTGAAGCACTTCCCAGTGGGTACTCCGCCTGTGAGGGGTGCGGTAGCGGCATGGCGCCGGTTCAGTCGTCGGGCAGTGGCCCGGGCGGATCCAGCCGCCGCACGCTCAGCTGCGAGTGCTCGAGCAGCTCGGCGGCCAGAGCGGGGCTACCGGCCACCGCGGTCCACGGCGTATCGATCTCGGTGGCCACGAACCAGGCGTGATCGGCCGGCCACATCAGGTTCGGGCTGTTGATTCGTGCCTGCCACGCCGGACGGCGAGCACCCCACTGCCCCGACTCCTCGAGCGGCCCGCGGAACAGCAGGTAGTCACGGTTCGGGATACGGACCCTCGGACCGGCCATGACCTCCGGCGGGAACGCGGCCGGAACCTGGGGCGCGCGGGGCTGGATCCACCGGTCAGACCACCGCGGCCCGGCGGGTGGAGACAGCACCGCCATGGCTGCACTACCGACGATACCGGCGTACCCGTCCCACAGCCCGAAGAAGCAGTCGTGCGGGGTGCTGGTGTGTCGGGCCAACACCGTGACCAGCCGTGCCATGGTGACCTCGTCCACGTCACCCTCAGCCGGCTCGTCCTGGTCGTCGGCGACCGGGTGCAGCAGACGCACGTACCGGGCGAACCCGCTCGGTCCGATCGAGCACAACCGCTGCCACTCAGAGTCGTCATCGGTGAACCAGCGTGCGTGCGCGATGTCCGGCTCGAATCGCAGCACCACACCGACAACCTGGAGCGAGCAGGGCCTGGCACACACCTCCCGGACGTTCCGCCGGCGGTCCGCCCACCGCGTCCGCCTCTGCCGAAGCGTTACTCGGTTCGCTCTGCGCGTGTTAGCGGGCCGCCGGGGGTGATGTCACTTGACCTGCAGCAGCAGAGGAGAACGTTGAGCCTCGGCCAAGCCGTAGCCTCACGGTCGGGGGTCCGGGCATGGGGGTTGTCGAGGCGCTGCTGGGCTGGTTGCGGGGACCCACGGGCGTCCCGTGGTCTGGTGTGCACCGACTTCGCGCCGGCGGTCCTGGTGCACGCTCTCTACGCCCTCGGGCCACCTCGCCGCCGTCACGCAGGTGTTCGACCTCTCCGACGTCCCGCCGGCCGAGCGACGCGAGGCGGTCGGCCGCCTCCAGGTCTATCTCGCCGACGTCCTGGCACGCGTGCCGCTCCCTGAGGCCGCCAGCATCCCGGCCGGGAGGGGGTGGACGCGGAAGGCCTGGAGAGGCGGACGGTCCCGGGCACGGAGATCACCCTTGTCAAGCAGACTGACGGGGAAGGGGAGGGCGACTGGGTGTTCTCGCCCGAAACAATGCGTCGAGCCCGGCGGTGCTGAGGTTGCGGGCGTAGCCGCCGACCCCCGTGGGATCGTCCGCCCGACCCACTCACAGGTGCCATGCGACGACCACCAGGGCGACGTGGTGACGGACGATTGACCCACCGTCTCACGCGTGAGACGGTGGGCCTCGTGACTGAAGTGAGCGTCCGCGACCTTCGCAATCACGGCGGCGACGTGCTCGACTCCGTGATGCGCGGTGAGAGCGTGACCGTGACCCGTCAAGGCAAGCCCGTCGCCGAGTTGCGTCCCATTGCCGAAGGCGGGACCTCGGCCACGGCGCTGGTCGAGCGATGGCGCACGATCCCGGTAATCGACCTCGTCGACCTGCGGACCGACCTCGACGACGTCCTGGACCCGGCTCTGTGAGCTCGCACGAACGTGGCCTGCTGGACACGAGTGTTGTCGTCAGCCTCGGTGGGCTCACCGACTCGACGGTGCTCCCCGCTCGGTGCTTCGTGTCGGCGATCACCCTGGCCGAGCTCTCAGTCGGTCCGCTGGTGGGGAGAACCGATAGGGAGCGAGTGGCGCGCCAGAGCGTGCTTCAACAGGTTGAGGCCGACTTTCGCCCAATCCCCTTCGACGACCGGGCCGCCAGAGCCTTCGGTCGTGTCGCCGCCCAACTGCGGGCTACGGGCCGCAAGAGCAGCGCACGGGCGTATGACGCGCTCATCGCGGCGACCGCGGTGGCCAACGACCTTCCGGTGTTCACCCGCAACCCTGACGACTTCGCTGGGATCGAATCTCTGACGGTCGTCACGCTGATCGCTGGTCCGTAGCGCGACGGGCTCAGGGCGCCAAGCCGTCGGGGTGGCGGCGGCGGGGGGCGATCACGTGTCGGCAGCCTGTCGTCAGGCCATGCCCGGACGTTGGGAGACGGTCACGGCCATGGCTGGGACCGTGACCTGTGAAGATGGTCCTTCCACCACGGTCTGACACCGTCCACGGCTGCCTGATGGCGGCGGATGCTTCGCGGCTCATGACCCAGAGGTCGCAGGTTCACATCCTGCCCCCGCAACCGCTGTGGTGTCTCAGGACATCGGCGACATCCGGACCTACGGGAGTAGGTTCGGATGTTGTCATGTCGGGGGCTTGCGCTTAGGTCCTTTGGGTGCGCCGGTGGGTTGGTAGTCGCGGCTTGGGTCGAGGGTCAGTTCGCGGACGAGTTCGCCGGTTGCTGCGTTGACGACGCGGATCGGGTTGCCCATCCGACTCACCGCCTGCGTCGTTCCGCGGACCCTGGTGCCGACCAGAGCCTTGCGACCTGCCAGGGCCACGATCCGGGCGCCGAGCACTTCAGCGGCCCCCCTCCCGGCTCGAGCACCACCAGGACTCAACACCGATCTCCCAGGAGCAGCACGCCACCCTCGAACCGCGCTGGGACCGCCGCCAGCGGCGGCTACTTGTAGTGGTAGCGCGCTTGGAGGATGACCAGGTCGTCCCCGTCGACGAGGTACACGAGGCGGTGCTCTTCGCTGATGCGGCGCGACCAGGTGCCCGACAGCAGGTGTCGCAGCGGCTCGGGCTTGCCGATGCCCGATGTGGGGTCGCGCAGCGTGTCGTCGATGAGCCGGTTGATGCGTGTGAGCATCGCCCGGTCGGTGCGCTGCCAGTGGGTGTAGTCCTGCCAGCCGATGGGGGTGAAGACCAGCCTCACCTGTCGAGCTCGTGGGCCTCGCGCTGCCCGGCCATGGCCTGCTGCAGGCTCTCCAGCAGCCGGCGGGCGTTGGCGGGGGCGCGCAGCAGGTGCGCGGTCTCCTCGAGGGCGTCGTAGTCGGCCCGGGACATGAGTACGGCGTCGCCCCGGCGGGAAGTGATCTCGATCGGTGTCCGGTCGTCGTTGACCCGCTCGATGAGCGGGAAGAGGTTCTTGCGCGCTTCGCTTGCTGTGATTGCCATGCCCACCTCCAGCGAATGGTACAAGTAATGGTACCAGCGAGATGGCCGGTGTTGTGCCCGCTCATCGGCACTACGCGCGTTCGGGGAGCGCGCTCTTGCCGAGCGGGAATCCCGTATTCCACTTCTGCCATGGAGACGATCCACGGCAAGCCAGTCACCGAGTAGGGCATCCAGGACTGGCAGACGCGGCCGAACGCGGCTACGACGTCGATCGGCTCCGCGGACGCGGCCGGAAGCCGAGAGGAGACGGGCCTGGGCAGGTCGTTCCCGTACGGATCGACGCCACCCTGTTGGCCGCCCTGTCCGAACGCGCCGAGCGCGACCACGTGAGTCCCTCGGAGGCGATCCGGGCAGCCATCCGTTCCTATGTCGCGTGAAGGTCCACGACTCCGCGCGCACGCACGGAGTCGCTCCTGACGACGCCGGTCATGCCGGCGAGCATGCTGTCTTCGGCCTTGAGCGGCACCGCGGCTTCGCGTCAGCCCGTCTGGTGCGATGCGTGGATCGGTGGCACCCGGCCCGCCCACGGCAGTGCCTCCTCCAGCGACGCCGCCAACCGCAGCAGCAGCGCCTCAGCGCCGAACCGGCCCACCAGGTGCATGCCGATCGGCAGGCCGCCGGCGCTCTGGCACATCGGCAACGAGATCGCGGGCTGCCCGGACGCATTGAACACCGGCAGGAACGACTCCAAGTGCGACCAGGTGGCGAACGTCTCCCGCGGCGCGGTCAACGCGTGCGGGTCGTACCCGCCCAACTTCGCGGGGAGCGCGCCCAGCGTCGGGGTGAGCAGGACGTCGAAATCGGCGAAGAACTCCCCCATGGCGCGGGTGAGCACGTTCACCTGGTCCATCGCATCGAGGAGGCGATGCGATGCCACGGTGCGCCCGTGTTGGACCGATGCCAGTGTCGGGCCCTCGAGGGTGGTCTCATCCACCGGACGACCGAGCATCTGGGCGAACCCGTCGACTGTGTGCGCCGTGGTCGCCGACCAGATGTCGGTCATCGAGGTGAGGAACGACTCCCAGTTGAAGGTCGGGCGGGCGTGGCTGACCTCATGCCCTAGGTCGGAAAGCAGGTGGGCGATCCTCTCCGTCGCTGAGGCGACCTCCGCGTCGCCGGGGTGCCCTGACCAAGGCTGCGCCCAGTAGGCCACGCGCAGTCGCTCCACGGGCGCCCCGATCTCGGAGAGGTACGGCCGCTGCGGCCCCGGCAGGTTGAAGGGGTCCCCGATCATCGGCCCGGCGAGGGCATCGAGGGCGGCTGCGGTGTCGCGGACACTGCGTGAGATCACGAAGTGCACCGCCCAGCCGAGCAGCGGCTCACCCGTGTGCGGCCCCCAGGGCACCCGGCCCCGGCTCGGCTTCAGGCCGACGACACCGCAGGCCGATGCCGGGATCCGGATCGATCCGCCGCCATCGCTGGCTCCTGCCACCGGCACGATGCCGGCGCCGACCGCCGCGGCAGCACCGCCTGAGGAACCGCCGGCCATGACGTCGGCGCTCCACGGGCTGCTGGTCTGACCCGCGGCGATCGTCTCGGTGGTGCCGAGCAGGCCGAACTCAGAGGTGGTCGAGCGACCCATCGGGATCAGACCGCCCCGGCGCATCCGTTGGGTGAACTCGTCCGGCAAGCTCACCGTCCAACCCTGCCCCAACCGGCTGCCGTTGCTGCATTCCCAGCCCGGCTCGCCATGGAACAGGTCCTTGAGCATGGTCGGGACCCCGGCGAAGGGGCCAGTCGTCGAGGCCGGCGCGTGGATGCGATCGGGGTAGGCCTGTACCACCGCGCAGAGCTGTGGGTTCACGGCCGCTGTGGCCGCGACCGCCAGCTCCACCAACTCCCCGGAGGTCACCTGACCGTCACGGACGAGGGCGGCGAGGCCGAGGCCGTCGTGGGCGGCATACTCATCGAGTCGCATTGCGGGATGGTAGTTGCGCGACGTTCGGGGTCGTTCGACCAATAGCGCCACCCGTCTGGGTGATCTACGGCGGATCAGCTGTCGGTGGGGCTCGGCGACCGGCCTGGAGACACCACAGGTCATGGGGGCTACGCAGTCGACAACAGCACGGGGCCCCCATGGCCAAACCGGGTCCTCAGTGGTGGTGGTGCTCGTGGCCCGCGTGCAGGTCCTCACCCGGGATGCCGTGCCCCTCATGCCCGTGATGCCCCGGCTCGGTGTGGCACGCCGCCTCCGACGGAGCCACGTCCAGCGAGGGGTTGCGGTCGAAGAAGCCGAACGGCTTCAACCAGAACGAAACGATGTCAGCCGGCATGATCGGCCATTCCTCCGGCCGGGTGATGTGATGGATGCCGAACAGGTACCACAGCACGATGTCCTCGTTCTCCAGCGGCTCATCGTCTGCGATCCACTGGGAGATGCCGGTGTCATCCAGGCTCTGCGTCGGGTACCTGCCTGCCGGCCAGCGCTCATCGTCGTGATGCTTGGTGACCCACAACTGATGCCCCAGCACCGGTGCCCGCTTGTACTGCGGCGAGTCCGGGTCCATCATCACGGGGAAGCAGGCGCCGGGGACAAGCTTGTACCCCACCGGGTAGCCGAGCCCGTTGTTCTTGTCAGGGTTGACGACCTTCCAGCCACGCTGGGTGTTCCAGTCGAAATCTCGCCCGGACTCCGACTCACGTGCGACCGGCGTCGCCTTCGTGGTCAGTGCCAAACCGTACGGGTTGTCCGGCCCAGTGGGTACCACGACCGAATCGACTTCCAGTGCCGTGTTCTGCGTGCCGTCCACGTCGAGGTCGAGCCGTGCCACCAGGAAGTGCTGGTGGTAGGGGGCGTAGGTGCGCTGGTCGACGATCGTTCCGTACGGCGAGGTGGTCTGGCCCTCCGGCAGCGGTGTGGTCACCATGATGCCGGTGGCCCGCACCTCGCATTCGATGTTGCCGTCCTCGTAGAACCGCCAGTAGACCAGGTACTCGTAGTTGGCGACTGTGGCATGGCATGAGACCACGAACCGCCGCATGCGCCTGACCTCGGCGCCGTGGTCCCCGTCGACGTGCTTCCACAGCACGAGGTTGTCCTCTTCGTGGATGCAGACAGCGTTGGTGATCTCGTACGGTTCGCCTTTGGAGTCGGTCAGCACCGTGCTCAGGTAGCGGATCTCGCCGAGGCAGTCGCAGCCGAGCTCCAGCGATGTGGTCATGTAACCGAAGCCCCACTCACCGATGTCGTATGCGGTGCGGCGGTAGTGGTCGGGAGTGGGATCGCGGTAGGGGACGATCATCTCTGCGAAGGACATCCGGTACGCCACCGACCGACCGCCGTAGCTGACCTGGTAGAGGACCGGCCCTTCGCGGTAGTTGAACCCGACCCGCATCTCCCATTCGTGCCACTTCAGCACCAGGCCATCGACGGTGAAGCCGGGGCCCACGGGCTGGGTGATCTCCAGGGGCTTGCGGTCGGTGCGGACCTGCAACCCGGGCACCAGCTCCGGAAGGTACTCGCCCATGACCGGTGCTTTGGGGATCTCGCCGGCATCGTCGACCTGCAGCACCTCCAGGGTGTTCATGTCGACGATGAACTTCAGACCCGGTACCGGGTTCGCATACGGGTTCCCCTTGGGGCTTGACCGGTACCAGGCATCCACCCAGCCCAGCCGGCGGTCGGCGAACTCCGGTGGCATGAGTGCCTTGCCGTAGGTCCAGACGTCGAACAGCACCAGGTCCATGTCGGTGACACCACGGGCGCCGAGCGCCTCGGCGACCTGGGGATCGGCCCGCATCGCGTGATCGCAGTCGTGCCACTCGTCGACGGTGAAGTTCGGCGTGACGTCCGGGATGTGGGTGAACGACTCCACGGCATCGGTCGCCAGGTCCACGACACCCTCGAACGTCCTGCTGGTCCCGCGGTCCCACAGCACGGCCAGCGCCTTGCGGGAGAACGGCTCCCCCTGTTGCCAAGCCAGGACAGCTGCCTTCGGGGGTTCGATGAGTTCCACGGAGCAGAACCGGAAGGCGTCGCCCACTCCGGCGTCCCGGCGCAGGGTTGCACTGACCTGCGTGAACTCCGCGGCGCTGAGCGGCTCTAGTGGGTGGGCGGCCATGGACTGTCTCCTCCAGGGTTGATCACGCGGGCACGCGCCTATCCAACCACTGGACGCGGCCGCTTCTCGCGGATTCTCAGTCCATGACTAGTGCGGGAGTGTCCGTCTTCAGAGTCTCGCCGCGGAAGAATGCTGGATCCTTGGCCCGCCAGATGACGACCAGGATCAGGCCCGACAGGATGAGGCCCACGCCCATGATGAAGACCAACCCGACGCCGGCGATCGATCCGCCACTGCCGTAATCCGGCGAGAACGAATCCCGCAACGTCACCACGAACACGAAGGAAAGGCCGATGCCACCGAGCAGGGGCAGCAAGAACTTGAACACGATGCTTGCGGCGCTGTTGAACAACTCCCTGCGGAAGTACCAGACACAGGCGAACGCGGTGAGTCCGTAGTAGAAGCAGATCATGATGCCGATCGAGTAGATCGTGTCCAGCAGCACGTTCTCGCTCAGGAATGTCAGGACGGAGTAGAACGCCGCTGCGCCAACGCCTGCCACCACCGTGGAGTACGACGGGGTGAGGTAGCGCGGATGGATGGCGGCGAACCGTTTCGGGAGCGCCCGATAGGACCCCATGGCCAGCAGGGTGCGCGAGGTGGGCAGGAACGTGCTGATCAGGCTCGCCGCGCTCGAGGCGAGCACGGCCAGGAACAGCAGCAGGTACCAGGGATCACCCAGGATGGGTTCGGCCAGGGCGCCGAAGACGTTGTCCGAGATCTCCTCGTTGGCCAGACCATTGCCGGTATCGCCCACCCCTGCGAACATGATCATGCCGATCGACACCAGCAGGTACGTGCACAGAATCGAGATGACAGCCAGCACCGCCGCGCGCCCTGATGTGACTTCGGCGTCCTTGGTCTCCTCGTTCACCGTCAGGGCGGCGTCCCAACCCCAGAAGGCGAAGATCGAGCCGGACAGGCCGGCGATGAAGGCGGACACCGTGAGGCCCGCCGGGCTGAACCACGACCAGTCGAAGGAGATGCCGGTCTCAGAGCCCGAGGACAGGACGATGGCCGCGATGGCGAAGCCGAACAGCACCGCGAGCTGGAAGCCCACGAGGATGTACTGGACGCGCGCGGTGGTGGTGATGCCGCGGTAGGCGACGTAGGTGGCGATCGCCAGGAACACCAGGCAGGTCCCGACGTTGATGAACTTGTTCTCCCATGCTGTGGACACGGAGTCGTTGCCGAGGATGTCGCCGGTCAACTGGTAGAAGAACTGCACCGCGACGCCGGCCAGGTTGGAGATCACGATCACCGTGGCGAGGATCGCAGCCCAGCCGCCGAGCCACCCGATGTAGGGGCCGAATGCCTTCGTGGTCCAGGTGAACGATGTGCCGCAGTCAGGCGCCACCCGGTTGAGTTCCCGGTAGGCGTAGGCCGCGAAGAACATCGGCAAGAACCCGCCGATGAATATCGCGGGGATCTGGGCGCCGGCCTCCATGCCCAGCAACCCGATCGTAGCCGTCAAGGTGTATGCGGGGGCAACGCAGGAGATCGCCAGGATGATGCCGCCCAGCAGCCCGACGGAGTTCTGCGCGAGGCCCTTCTCCTGCAAGTCATGCTCGATCTCGTGGTGCGGGTCATGAGCCTGAATCTCCATGTTGCCTCCTCAGCCACTGGTGTTGGCAGACTAGGGGTCATGAGCCTTGTCCCGGACGGTGAGCGCGAATCCGAAGAGTCCCCTTTGACCGGCGTGGTCGTCGGTTTCGACGGTTCCGCCACGTCGCTGCTGGCCCTTGAGTGGGCCGCCGGCGCCGCAGCCGCCTACGGCGTCCCGGTGACGCTGTTGCAGGCGCACCCCGACGTCGAGGGCGAGGTCGTCGAAGTCGTGATCGACGACCCGAATGCGCTCGAGCTGCTGGGTGAGGCGAATGCGCAGGTGCTGGAGGTGGCTGCCGAGCGGGTGGCTGCGGATCATCCGGGTCTGGAGGTCAAGGCAGTCGTCCATCCGGATTCACCGGTGCAGGCCCTCCTCGACGCCTCGAAGACGGCCGATGTCATCGTCCTCGGGTCGCGCGGGCTCGAGGGGTTCCGCGGGCTGCTGCTCGGCTCCACCACCATGAACGTCACACCGCATGCCCATTGCCCGGTCGTGGTGCTGTACCAGCCGGATGAAGCGACGGAGGCGGCGAAGGCCAGCGCCCGGCACCCCAACGAGGTCGTGGTGGGCTATGACGGCTCGGTGTCCGCCGATCAGGCGTTGGCCTTCGCGCTGCGCCATGCCGAGGCGACCGGGCTCGGCGTGACCGTCGTGCTGGTCTCCAAGGGCAAGGCGGGCGGGGTACCTGCCCAGCCGATCACGGCGGACTCTGCCGGGGTCAGCGAGGCGGTGCTGGAGTTGCTGCGCGAGGCCATGCAGGTCGCGGATACCCAGGCTGCGGTCCCCGTCAGCTATCTGCACGCGGTGGGCAGGCCGGCAGGCGTCCTCATCGAGGAGGCAGCTGGGGCGGCGCTTGCGGTTGTGGGCGCCCGCGGTCGTGGTGGGTTCGCGGGCCTGGTGCTCGGCTCGGTCGGACTGCAGATGCTCATCCATGCGGAATGCCCGGTCGCCGTGGTCCATGCCGCCCGCGCCTCGGACTGACTGGTTTCGGAGTGCCGCGAGCGTATGGAGCCGGGTCTGCCATGGGAGGGCGAGCATGGGCTCGACCCTCTGGCATTGCCCCTGGTTCGGGTCGCCCACGACCCAGGTCAGGTCCGACCGCTGCCTTCGCAACCGCGCCAGCTCGGCCAGCTTCCGGTCGCCGGCGCTGACGGCAGGAACATCACCGTGGAGCAGGTGCTCCACGAGTCGGCGACGGACGCCTGGCTGGTCATGCACGAGGGCAACGTGGTTGACGAGTGGTACCGGCCCGGCGTGACGCCTGATGAGACACGCGTGCTGATGTCGATCAGCAAGTCCGTGGTCGGGGCCGTCGCTGGTTGCCTGGTCGGACGCGGCGTGGTGCGCGTCGAGGATGCTGTGACCGAGTACGTGCCGGAGTTGACAGACAGCGGCTACCGCGATGCCACGGTACGAGATGTCCTCGACATGCGCTCGGGCGTCTTCTTCCGGGAGGACTACACCGATGCCACCTCTCACATCCGCCACATGGATGCCGCCATCGCATGGCGGCCGGGGATGGTGGGGGTGCCGCCTGGGTTGAAGGCGTTCTTGACGGGCTTGCAGGCAGACCGCGCGCACGGTGGTCTGTTCGAGTACCGGTCGTGCGAGACCGATGTTCTGGGCTGGGTGTGCGAGCGGGCGGCCGCATCCGGAATGTCGGACCTCATCGCGAAGCTGCTCTGGGTGCCGATGGGTGCCGAGGCCGATGCGGCGTTCATGTGTGACAGTGCTGGCACGGTCGTCTACGACGGGGGCATGCTCGCCACTGCTCGGGACGTCGCCCGCTTCGGGGAGGTGATGCTCGGGGGCGGTGTGCTCAGGGACGTCGAGATCGTGCCGCGCCGCTGGGTGTCGCAGATCTGGACAGTGACGCCACAGCTGCGGGCGGCGTTCACGGCCTCCGCGGCGGGGCCTTTCCTGCCCGGTGGCTGGTACACCAACCAATGCTGGGTTCTACCGGGGCCGCACGGAGATGTGCTGCTCGGGCTGGGAATCCACGGTCAGCTGCTGCGCGTGGACCCCGCGACCCGCACCGTCATGGTGAAGCTGTCGTCCTGGGATTCCCCACAGGACCCGAAGCGACTTCACGACACGCTGCGCGCCTGCGATGCGGTAGCCGCCGTCCTGTCCGGCCGCTCTGGACGCAGTGGGCCGCGCTTCGGGCCGGGGGTCGGCCGGACCAGACCGGTGGCAGGGCGATGAGTTGGCCGACGATCCTCCTTGCGCGGCACCCGTGACGCCCGCCTTCGGCAGCCGCATCGCACTAGATTCGCCGACCAATCGCCTAACCCGGAGGTGCCATGTCTGACGCGACTGCCGAACCCCGCCGGCATCTCGATGGCATCTCGGAGATCCGGACCTTCTTCCGGACCAATGCAACGCCGGTGTTCTCGGTCGGCCCGACTGCCTTCAACCTGCTGGGCATCGACCGGTTCGTGCGCAACTTCTCCTACATCGCCTACTACGACTCATGGGACGGTGCCCACCCCCGCGTCTTCACCCCGAGAAACAAGCCCTACGTCGACTTCCAGAGCACCGAGGAGATCAACAACTACCTGCTGCGCGATCCGGAGGTGCAGGCCTTCCTGCGCCGCCGCGCGGGTACCCGACCCAAGATCGCCATGGTGTTCTTCGATGAGGAAACCGAGCAGATCTGCGATGAGCTTGCCTACGAGCTGATCCTGCCCACGGATGCGCTGCGGCGGCGGCTTGATTCGAAGATCGTGACCACACAGCTCGGCAACGAGGCGGGCGCCCCGAGCGTGCCGAACGTGCTGGGCCGGGCCACCAGCTACCCCGAGCTCATGGCGCTGGCCGAAGCCGCCGGTCTCGGCACCGACCTGGTCGTGCAGACCCCGTACGGCGATTCCGGCAAGACCACGTTCTTCGTGAAGTCCGAGGCTGACTGGAACAGAGACTCCGACCTCATGGCCGAAGAAGAACTGAAGGTCATGAAGCGGATCCGCAACAAGGCGGCAGCCGTCGAGGGCGTCATCACCCGGCACGGCACAGTCGTTGGCCCGTTCATGACCGACCTCACCGGTTACCCGGAGCTGACTCCCTACAAGGGCGGCTGGTGCGGCAACGACGTCTACCCCGAAGCATTGTCGCACGAGCAGCGCGAGATCGCCGTCGGCCATGTCCGACGGCTGGGGGACCGGTTGGCGCAGGAGGGGTACAAGGGCTTCTTCGAGATCGATGTGCTGGTGGACCTCGACGACAACGAGGTGTATCTCGGCGAGCTGAACCCCCGCATCTCGGGCGCATCGTCGATGACGAACGTCACCGCTGGCGCATATGCCGATGTTCCGCTGTTCTTGTTCCATCTCCTGGAGTGGATGGACGTGGACTACACGATCGACGTGGACGAGATCAACGACCGCTGGCGGGAGCTGGCCGCGGTCGACGTCTGGGCGCAGCTGATCATGAAGGAGCCGAACGATCAAGTGGAGCGCCTGCTGCAGACGCCGCGCACCGGGACCTACGTGCGTCACGAGGACGGCGAGATCGAGTTCGCCAGCGTCGCCACCGACTGGCACCAGCTGACTCATGAGGACGAGTTCTTCTACCTGCGTGTCTATGGTGCCGGTGACTACCGGTTCAAGGGCGCCGACCTTGGCGTGCTCGTCACCAAGGCCCGGATGCAGAGCGGATCCGAGCTGACCGAACGGGCCCGCCACTACATCAGCGCCATTCGTGACGAGTACGTCGGTGAAAGGATCGAGCCGGCGCCCTCGTTCTCCCCCCTCGCCTACGTCAAGTGACCGGAAGGACCTTTCGTGGCTGACAAGGTGTTCTCCAACTTCATCAACGGTGAACTGGTCCCCTCCGCATCTGGCCAGACTACGCCCGTGGTGAACCCCCACACCGGGGAGATCTACGCCGAGGCGGCCCTGTCCGGGTCAGCCGACATCGATGCCGCGTACGAGGCGGCGGGAGCGGCGTTCGACGGGTGGCGCGACACGACACCGCGCGAGCGCTCGATGGCGCTGCTCCGATTCGCCGATGCCATCGAGGCCCACGGCGAGGAGTTGGTGGCGCTGGAGAGCGAGAACACCGGCAAGCCGATTGCGCTGACCCACAGCGAGGAACTGATCCCGATGGCCGACCAGCTCCGGTTCTTCGCCGGTGCTGCCCGGCTGCTGGAAGGCAAGGCGGCCGGCGAGTACCTGGCCGGCCACACGTCCTTCGTGCGCCGCGAGCCGGTCGGTGTCGTCGGCCAGGTCGCCCCGTGGAACTACCCGATGATGATGGCCGTCTGGAAGTTCGGTCCCGCCCTTGCCGCTGGCAACACGGTGGTGCTGAAGCCGTCGGATACCACCCCGGCCACGACCACCAAGCTCGCCGAGATCGCCGCTGAGTTCCTACCGCCAGGCGTGCTCAATGTGGTGCTCGGCGACCGGCACACCGGCGCCACGCTGGTGTCCCACCCGACGCCTGCCATGGTTGCGATCACCGGATCGGTCGGCGCGGGGATTGCGGTAGCGCACGCGGCCGCCGACCAGGTGAAGCGAGTTCACCTCGAGCTCGGGGGGAAGGCCCCGGTCGTGGTCTTCAACGACGCCGACGTGGCCGCGGCAGCCGAGGCGATCGCCACCGCCGGCTACTTCAACGCCGGGCAGGACTGCACCTCCGCAAACCGGGTCATCGTGCAGTCCGGCATTCACAGCGAGTTCCTGGCAGCGCTGACCGATCAGGCGAAGGGCATCATCACTACCTACGAGCACGGCCCTGATTTCGCTGATGCGCTGCTGCCCCCGGTGAACAACGTCAACCAGCTTGCTCAGGTGACTGGCTTCATCGAGCGACTACCTGACCATGCGCAGGTCCAGGCGGGCGGGACGCGGCTCGGCGATCGCGGCTTCCACTACGCGCCGACCGTGGTATCCGGGTTGGAGCAGGATGACGAGATCATCCAGAACGAGGTCTTCGGGCCGGTCATCACAGTGCAGCAGTTCTCCGATGAGGCCCAGGCGCTGCGGATGGCCAACGGCGTGGAGTTCGCTCTGGCGTCATCTGTCTGGACGTCCGACTTCGGGCAGGCGATGCGGATGTCGCGCCGGTTGGACTTCGGCTGCGTGTGGATCAATACCCACATCCCACTGATCGCCGAGATGCCGCACGGCGGCTACAAGAAGTCCGGCTATGGCAAGGACCTGTCGATGTACGGGCTGGAGGACTACACCCGCATCAAGCACGTGATGGCCTACTTGGGGGAGTAGCCCGCTGGTTAGCGCAGAATACTGGCGCGGATTGCGGCTGATCTGGGATTCCGCGCAGGCTGGTGGAGCACGGTAGGTGCGCCGGAGCAGGTCAGCCTCGACGGTCGCCAGGGACGACCGCGCCTCCGACAACGTCGCGAACGACTGCGGGGCAGTGACCCGGAGCCCGTCGGCGTCTCGCCAGCGGACGCGGTAGCGGCCGGACGGGAGAACCGGGGCGTCGACCCTGGCGCTGCGAGCGCGTCCGGCCCCTAGCGAGTGCGTCTCCCGATCTTGACGAAGGCCTCGACGCGGGCGGCGTCGGGGAGGGTGTGCAGGTAGCTCGCTGCCACGAGGCGTGTCCAGGGACTTGGGATGAGTCGCTGGGAGTTCTCCGCGGTCGCCGTGGTCGCCGCCGGACGGCGTCGGTTGTCCACGGGTGAGGACTGGTGACCAGCCCGGGGGTGTCTACTGGGCTGATGTGGGCGAGGCGACGGGAAGTTGTCGAGTTGGGGGACCTCGGACCCTGCCCGATCGGCCCCAGGGGTGTTCGCTGGCAGTGGGAGGCGAGGGGGTGGCAGGAGCCCGACCTGTCCCGCTGGCCCGCGAGGATCGCGGCCGCGGGGCTGGTCGGCGTTCTTGGGCCGACAACCTCAAGGTCGTGCTCGTCGCGTGCGTGATCGTCGCGCACGTGACGATGGCGTGGACCGGGGTGGGCAACTGGGTCTTCACCGAGACCCCGGTACGCGAGCCGCTCTGGACCCTGCTCGTCTTCGTCTCCGGTGTCGGCGCGCTGTTCGGCATGGCGCTGTTCTTCGCCGTCGCGGGCCTGTTCACCCCGCCGTCGCTGGCCCGCAAGGGCACCCGGCGGTTCCTCGTCGACCGCACGATCCGCCTCGGCATCCCGCTGCTGGTCTACCTCGCGGTGATGGCGCCGTTCATCGAGTACGTCGACCCCGGCAATGCCGGCTGGACCGGTGGCTTCTGGTCCTTCGCCGTGAACGAGGTGTGGTTCACCTGGCCGATGCCGCCCACGTGGGGGCCGGCGTGGTTCCTCGCGGTGCTGCTGGTCTTCTCCTACGCCTACGCGGGGTGGCGGGCCTGGCGCCCGGCCGGTGAGGGCCGTCCGGTGCGTGGACGGGGCCTGCTGGCCGCCGGCGTCCTGCTGGCAGCGGCGGCGTTCGCCGTCCGCACCCAGGTGCCGCTGGGCACCGAGGTGGCGCGGCTCGCGCTGGGACAGGCGCCGGCTTGGGTCGCCGGCTTCAGCCTCGGCGTCCTGGCGGGGGAGTGCGGCTGGTTCGACCCGCTCGACGCGCGACTGGCCCGGCACGCCCGGCGCGTCGCCTGGGCCGGGGTCGCCGCTTTCGCCGTCGTGATAGGCGGAGCCATGGCCGCCGGCCTGCCCATCGAGGACTTCTACGGCGGCGCGAGCTGGCAGTCCGCGGTCGTCTGCTGCATCGAGGCGGCGCTGGTGCTGTCGATGCCGATCTGGCTGGTGGACGTGTTCCAGCGCCGGTTCGACCACCAGGGACCCGTGCTACGGGGGGCAAGCAGGGCCGCGTTTGCTGCCTTCCTCGTCCACCAGGGGGTGCTCGTGGGTCTCGTGGTGGCCGCGCACGCGCTGCCGCTGCCGCCCGAGGTGGACTTCCTGGCCGTCGCTGTGCTCGGTGTGATGCTCTCGTTCGTGCTCGGCGGGCTCCTGGTGCGGGTCCCCGGGGTGTCCCGCGTGCTGTGACGGGTCGGCCGGTCCACGCGACATCCTTCCCCGACAGACTTCGTCCCTCGAAAGAGATGTCAAACACAACCTGCAGCAGACTCGTCCGCGTCTCGACGCTGAGACGTGGCGACCTGGCCAATCCCCAGCATGTGGGCCGTGCCCGCCGGATGCGTCCTCAGCCGATGGTGACCTTCGGCTGCTGCGAACGTTCGAGCCGGTCCTGCGGCTCAGTCAGGGTGAGTACTTCGCTCCGGTATCCGTCCAGCGGTATGTCCGCCACTTGGCGCTCTGGACAGTGCGGGATGGCGAGACGGCCATCCTGCACTCGCCGGGCTCGTTCGACTTGACGACGCTCGCCCACGTGTGCGGTGCGACATCCGGCCTGGCAACGCTGCCGCCCGCATGTCCTGCGGCGCATGCCGACGACCTCGGCCCGGGGCGAGTCAGGTGCGCGGGGCTGCTCGTCGGGTGGCGGGGGTCCGCAGGCGGCGCACGAGGCTGACCAGGACGACCACGGCGGCGCCGACGAGCAGCCCCAGCACCGCCGAGGCGATCGTGTTCGTCGTCCAGGCGAGGAAGCCGCCCAGTGCTCCGGTGGCCTCGCGGACCAGCTCCTCGAGGTGGTGGACCTGGTCGTAGAGCCACGACCAGCCGAGCTCGTCCAGCCCGCCGAGGATGATGTGGCCGCCCACCCAGAGCATCGCGACGATGCCTAGGGTGGAAAGGAACGCCAGCACCTTGGGCATCGCCCGGACGAGCAGCAGGCCGACCCGCTGGCTGCGTGGGGACGGCCGTTCGGCCAGGTGCAGGCCGATGTCGTCCATCTTCACGATCAGCGCCACGACCCCATACACGACCGCGGTGATGATGAAGGCGACGACGACGAGCACGAGGGCCCGGGTGAGGAGGGGCTCCTCGGCCACCGAGTCGAGCGCGATGACCATGATCTCGGCCGACAGGATGAGGTCGGTGCGGATCGCGCCGCGCACCATGGATTCCTCGTCCTGCTGCCCCACCATCGCGGCGGGCACGTCGTGCGACTCGTGGTGGCTGATCTTCTCCCAGATCTTCTCGGCGCCCTCGTAGCAGAGGTAGGTGCCGCCGAGCATGAGGATGGGGGTCAGCAGCTCGGGCAGGAACTGGCTGAGCAGCAGGATCACCGGCAGGATGATCAGCAACTTGTTCCGGATGGAGCCGCGGGCGATCCGGCGCACGATCGGCAACTCGCGGTCGGCAGCGAAGCCGTGGACGTAGCGGGGCGTCACCGCGGTGTCGTCGACGACGACTCCGGCGGCCTTCGCGCTGGCCTTCGCTGCTGCGGCCCCCACGTCGTCCACCGAGGCGGCGGCCATCTTCGCCAGCGCGGCGATGTCGTCGAGCAGGGCGGCCAGCCCACCGGACACGGGCAGCCTCCTCGTTTGCGGTGTCGTCCCGCCGCGGGCGGCGGCGTCCTGGCCCACGCTAGCGGTGTCGTCCGTCGGTCGGAGCGGACGGCGTACCGGGGGCTGTCGCCCCCTGGGGTGATCCGGCCGATCCGGCGCTGCGCTTCCACGAGGACCTGGCCACGTTCCCCCGAGTCATCGACGAGACCTCAACGCGGGAGTGGGAGTTCCACCGGCGGGTTCCGGAGGAGTGGTTCGAGACGTTCGACCCGTATGGGTGGTTCGGCGACCCACACCGAGTGCTGGTCGCCGAGGTGGACGGTGAGGTGGTGAGTGTCCGCTTCGGCGTCCCCGACTGGACGCTGCTGCTGCGCCGGCTGGACGGCCGCTCCGACGCCCTGGCGCGACTGTGGTTCCTGCTCGCGTCCGGCGGGTGGCGAGGTCGGGCCTGGCGATCCTCGGTGTGTGGGAGCGGTTCCGCGGCCGGCACCTGGATCGGAGCCCAGGTGTATGGTCTACACATGAGCCGCACAAACATCGAGATCGACGACGACCTCGTCGCTCGGGCGATGGAGAAGTACGGCCTGCCCACCAAGCGATCCGCGGTCGAGCTCGCGCTGCAGAGACTGGTGGGGCCGCCCTTGAGCGGTGCCGCGCTCGCCGACTTCTTGGACGACATCTCCGGCAGCGGCTGGATCGGCGACGAGTCCGCGTCCGGCGACGACGTTCGCGACACCTGATTGCGCCGTGCTCATCGTCGACTCCTCGGTGTGGATCGAGGACCTGCGCTCAGCGTCGGGTTCCTTCGCGGCCTTCACCGAGCTGAAGCGTCGCCAGGCCGATGCCCTCGCCATCACCGAACCGGTGATCATGGAGGTGCTTGCGGGAGCACGCCAGTACGACGCGGTTCGGGCGCGACTGAGCGCGCTGCCGGTGCGCGGTGTGGACCCGCTGCGCGACTACGAGGCGGCAGCGGCCCTGTACCGGTCTGCCCGCCGTCAGGGCAGCACCGTCCGACGCCTGAGCGACTGCTTGATCGCAGCCGTGGCGCTGCGGTGGGGAGACAGCGTCGTGCACCGCGACGAGGACTTCGCTGTGCTCGCCGAGGTCAGCGGCCTGTCCGTGGTCGACCTGCGCTGAGGCGGCGCGGCGTCCGTGAACACACACAAAGGCTCAGACGGAACGGCGTGTCGTGACGCAACACGTGGGAGGAATCGGGCACGTCGGCGGACAATGTGTGTTCTTCGGTACGCGACGCCCTCAAGCGCGGGTGAGCAGAGCCAGCGGCCGGGGGACGATCGAGGCGTGGGCATGCTCGTCGGACCACCCGGTCGGCGCCTGGTACAGCCCACCCAAGGGCTACCGCGGCCGGTTCGGCTCCACCTGCCGCCGCTGCTCGAGGAGCTAGGCCTCACCTCGAGCACAACCCGTGCAACAACCGGGCCCACGCCCTACCGGGACCCGGCTCAGCCAGAGGGGAGCCCCCGGCCGCGCCCCGCCTCACAACCAGTGGCGCCGCCGGGCCCACCAGAGGATGCCCAGCGACAGGGCAGACATCGCGGCCAGCACCAGCGCCAGGTGCCCCACCTGGGTGCTCTCGTTGACGATGAGGTTCATGCCGTACACCGACGCGAGCGCGGTGATCGGCAGGGTGAAGGCCGCCACGACTGCGAGCCGTTCCGAGGCGACCGCCATCTTCGTCGAGCTCGTCGACTGGTACAGCTCGGTCACGCCTTGGATCGACTCCATCTCGCCCTCGGCCACCATGCCGATGCGGGTGGCCTCAGCGCACAGCCCCTCCACAAGTCGCCGTGCCTCGGGCGGTGCGTTGACGGCCGCCTCGGTAGCCCCGGCAAGGGTCTCGGCCGTGAGCCGCGCCATCGTTCGCAAAGACAGCAACGCCTGCCGCACCGAGAACAGCTCGGTGAGGTAGGCGACCGGCTCGTCGAGGTCATGCCCCTCCTCGGCCACCCTCATCTCGAGCCGCCCGACGACGCCGGCGAGCCGCTCGACGAGCCGGGCCTGGCTGCGCAGCAGCTCGGTGATCACGCCGTGCGCCGCCTCGAAGGGGTGGGTGGGCCGGTAGCGGCCTCTCTGCAGCCGTAGCCGCACGGCCTCGGTCTCACGGAACGACAGCGCCCGATCGACCTTCGGGTTGAGCGGGCCGTGGACGGTGACGAGCAGGTGGTCGCGAAGGACCAGGTCGAGCTCGAGATGATGTGGCCGCCGGCACCCAGCTCAGGGGAGTGAAGCACCACCAGCACGTGGTCGGAGTAGGCGTAGGCCTTGGGCACGAAGTTGCGGTCGGTGCAGTGACGCAACGCCGCCGGATGCACGTGGGCCAACCGGTCCAGCGCGGCACTGATCTCGGGCTCGGAGGCCTCCCCGTCCACCCAGACAAAGCCGGGGCCGTCATAGCGACCCGCGTCGAGCATGGCCGACCATCGGTGGTCCGACACCGGCTGGATGCCCTCCGTGGTGACCTCGACGACCTGCACATGCCCAGGGTGCCCTAGCGCCGACCGCGCCCCGCCCGCGGGAGGGCGCGGCTCAGCCTCGCTCGGCCAGCCCCTCCTGCTCGAGCTCAGCCTCTGCCGCCATGAGCGAAGCCGAGCGCCTTCGTGATGTCGAGCGCTGACGAACGACGAGCGCAGGACCCCAGGGCTGCTCCGGTCACGACCCGCCGGGGGGCTGGGGCTCGGCGATGACGGGCGCTAGTCCGTGAGGCTGCGGCGCACTCGCTGCTCGGCGTTGGCGTCGGAAGAGGTCTCGCCGCGTCGGACGGCTCCGGCTGCGGTCGGCTCGGGCCGGTCGGCTTCGCGGGCGGAGGCCAGCATGTAGGGCACGGAGACGACCATCACGCCGGGGGTGAAGTGCAGCCGGGCCCGCAGCCGCAGCGCGCTCTGGTTGTGCAGGAACGCCTCCCACCACTTGCCGACCACGTACTCGGGGATGAACACGGTCACGACGTCGCGGGGGCTGTGCCGGCGGATGGCCTTGATGTACTCCAGCAGGGGCCGGGTGACCTCCCGGTAGGGCGAGTGCAGGATGCGCAGTGGCACCGGGATCTCCTCCCGGTCCCACTGCTCGGTGAGCGCGTCGACGTCGGCCTGGTCCACCGCCGCGGTGACGGCCTCGAGGGTGGACGGCCGGGTGGCCCGGGCGAACTGGACCGCCCGCAGGGTGGCCCGGTTGAGGCTGGAAACGAGGATGACCGCGTGCACCCGCGAGGGCAGCACCCGCGGGTCGCCCTCGCGCAGCCGCAGCTCCTCGCCGACCCGCTGGTAGTGCCGGTGGATGGCGTGCATGAGCAGGAACAGCAGCGGGATGGCCACCACCACGATCCAGGCCCCTCGGGCGAACTTGGTGACCAGCACGATGACCAGCACCGTCCCGGTCAGTCCCATCCCGAACGCGTTCACCCGGCGGGCCCATCGCAGCCGGCGGACCTCCTCGGGTCGACGCTCGACGGCTAGCCGCCGGGTCCAGTGCCGCACCATGCCCAGCTGGCTCATCGTGAACGAGACGAACACCCCGATGATGTAGAGCTGGATCAGCGAGGTGACGCTCGCGTCGTACAGGTAGACCAGCAGCCCTGCCACGACCGCCAGAGAGAGGATGCCGTTGCTGAACGCCAGCCGGTCCCCGCGGGTGTGGAACTGGCGCGGCAGGTACCCGTCACGGGCCAGGATCGACCCCAGCACCGGGAACCCGTTGAACGCGGTGTTCGCGGCGAGCACCAGGATCAGCATCGTCGCTAGCGCCACGTACACCGCCGCCCACGATCCCTGACCCAGCACCGCCTCGGCGACCTGCACGATCACCGTCTTCTGCTGCGCCCCCTCCGGCAGGCCTAGCAACGCCTCGTTATCGTCGGTCACCTTCACCCCGGTGGAGACCGCAAGCCACGTGATCGCGCTGAACATCGACATCGAGATGAGCCCCAGCAGCAGCAGCGTGGTCGCGGCGTTCCTCGACTTCGGCGGGCGGAAAGCCGGCACCCCATTTCCGATCGCCTCGACCCCGGTCAGGGCCGTCGTCCCCGAGGAGAACGCCCGCAGCACCAGGAACACCAGCGCCGTGCCTACGACCGCCCCGGTCGGCGCCTCGATCTCATACCCCGCACTCTCGGCCTGCAAGGTGTCCCCGCGCAGGGTGCGGACCACACCAGTGAGCACCAGGCCGCCGATGCCGAGTACGAACCCGTAGGTCGGGATCGCGAACGCCGCTCCCGACTCCCGCACCCCGCGCAGGTTCATCGTCGTCAGCAGCGCGATGAGCGCCAACGCGGTCGCCACCCGGTGGTCGGAGAACCAGTCGTAGGTCGAGGCGAGGTTCGACACCGCCGCCGAGATCGACACCGCCACCGTCAGCACGTAGTCCACCAGCAGGGCGCCTGCCACCACCACCCCGGCGTTCGGGCCGAGGTTCTTCGACGTCACCTCGTAGTCCCCGCCCCCACTGGGATAGGCGTGCACGATCTGCCGGTAGGAGGCCACCACCGTGAAGAACACCAGCACCACCCCAGCGGCCACCCACGGGGCGAACTGGTAGAACGCGAAGCCCCCAAGGGCCAGCACCACCAGGATCTCCTGCGTGGCGTATGCGTTGGACGACAGCGCGTCACTGGCGAACACCGGCAACGCCAACCGCTTCGGCAGCAGGGTCTCCCCCAGCTGCGCCGTCCGCAACGCGCGGCCTAGCACCACCCGCTTCGTGGAATCCACAACCCGTGCCACGGACGCACGGTACCGCCGAGACAGGCCGGCGCCCGCAGGTTCGGCACGGTGAGTGGACTGGCGGGAGGGGCGCCGCACCGTCTGGTGTGACGCCCCGTCCCCAGCGTTGGCGCGGCCTGTGGACGACCGCCTTCTCGGCCCCCGCCCCGGTCAGGGAGCGGACCTCGAGCTCG
>CAYHHE010000029.1:0-29084 GCA_964356295.1 uncultured Actinomycetes bacterium
CTAACGTCAAGATCGCGCTGATCCAGCCCGAGGATCGGGACGAAGGTCGATGCCCTGGCGCAGCACCATCGTGCCGGGGATGCTGAACGACGCCTTGCGCTCGGCGAGTTGGACGTGCTCGCAGCCGAGCCCGGCCGTCGCATCGCAGGTGCCGGCGTGCAGCGCCACCAGCCACCCGTCGCGCACCAGGGCCAGGACGCCCTTCATCACGAACCTCAGCGAGAGCTCGATGTCCACCCGAGTGATCTCCACGTCGTCGACGAAGACGTCGACGTAGGGACGGTGGGTGGACGTGATCGTGTGAGTGGCGAGCTGGACGACCTCCTCGGTCCCCGGGGTCTGGTAGGTCCTCCGGCCCGCCGCGCGCAGATCGGAGTGCTTCTTCCAGGCCGCCGCGATCACGTCCGTGGCGTCGATGTCCAGCAACGTGTCGGCGACGTGCCCCACCTCGTGGCACACCGTGTCCCGTCCTGCGGTGGTCAGTCCGCCGAGCGCACGGCCCACCGCCGCCCCAACCCCCGCCTGACGCGCGGACGAGGACATCAGTTCCTCCGCCTCAGCCTGCTCCGAGCCGAACAGCAGGTATCGGACACTCAGCGGGCCCAGCAGCGTGGTCATGGCTCCCGCACCTCCTCGATCTGCTCATGCGCCGATCCTGCGTGTGGCACCAACCGCACCGCGTGGGTCGGCGCTGATGCCCGGTCCGGTTCCACCGTCTGCTCGACGGGCCCCGTCCGCGCACGGGCGTGCACGTGCTCGCGGACCAGTCGACGCTCCCGACGTCGGCGGGCGGCCCTGGTCGCAGCGCCGGCGGCCGCCAGGGCAAGAACCGCCACCGCGAGGCCCGCAGCACCCCAGGGCCAGGAGCGCTCGGCGACGGGACTGACGGGTTCGTCGACCGGCTCCTCCTCAGGAGCAGGAAGCGGCCGTTCCGGCGCGGGCTCCAGCGCGGGCTCTGGCTCCGGCGCCGGCTCGGGTTCCGGCTCCGTCCTGGGTGCCTGCTGCGGTGGCGTGGCCGGCTCGTCGCTGGGGGTCGGCGACTCCTCGGCCGGCGCGGCCATGATGATCTTCACCAAGGAGTAGAACGGCGCCGGCATGCCCCCGGTGGGCCCCTGGGTCGCGACCGTCTCAGCCGGGTCACCACTGCTCCCGCGCACGTCCGCGGACAGCGTCATCTCCTCGAGTCGGCGTTGCGCGTCATCGACCCGCAGGCCCTCGACGTCGGGGACCAGCGCCTGGACGCCGAGTGTGATTCCGACCACGACGCCGCTGTCGTAGGACTCCTCCACCTTCTGGCTGACCACCCACGCCCGCTCATGCGGGACGGGCACTGGTGAGGGAGCGGTCGCGACCATGCCCGCGTAGCCGGCTTCGGCGAGCACCTCCAGGGCGACATCGAGCGTCCTTGACGTGACAGTGGGCGGGTTCCGCTCCTGAGCAGCCACGGGAGCGCCCAGCGCGATCCCCACCACGACCGCCGCAACCAGAGCACCCGCCGTCCACCGAGCCGCCCCCCACAGCGCCCTGCTCACCCATCGACGGACCATGCCGGCCCCCTTGCCTCCATCGTGCGGCTCCTGCGCCGATCGAGGGAAGGGCCGTCTGTCACACCAGCCCGCCGGCGGGGATCACGCTCCCCCGTCCGGGCGCACTACCCTCGCGGCTTGACACGCCGGGGCCAGCCGAGGGAGCGGCCCCGCCACAGCCGAGTCGAACTCAAGGAGGTGCGCCGTGCTCTACGCCGCCTACGCCTCCAGCCTGGACCCGCTGTCGATGGCCCGCCGGGCACCGCACTCCCCGCTGCGAGGCACCGGCTGGATCCCCGGCTGGCGCCTCGCCTTCGCCGGCGAGGACCTCGGCTGGGACGGCGCGATCGCCACGATCGTGGAGGCCGGGGACGGCGAGGCCGACCTGCCCGAGCCTTCGGTGTTCGTCGCGCTCTACGAGGTCACCGAGGCCGACGAGGCTGCCCTGGACGAGTGGGAGGGACTGGACCTGCGCAGCTTCCGCAAGATCCGGCTGCGGGTGGAGACGTTGGAGGGCCCCGAGACGGCCTGGCTATACGTGGTGGACGCCTACGAGGGCGGCCTCCCCTCCGCCCGCTACCTGGGCATGATCGCCGACGCCGCCGAGGCCGCCGGCGCCCCTGCCGACTACGTCGCCGACCTGCGGCGCCGTCCGTGCACCTGAGCTGCTGCCCCTAGAGTCCTGCCGATGACGCTCACGACCACACCGCATCAGCCCGCTGCCGAGCAGGCCGCCACCGTGCTGGCCCAGCGCACCGGCTTCGACGGCCACGACGTGGCGGTGGTGCTGGGCTCGGGGTGGGCAGCTGCGGCCGACCTCATCGCAGCGCCCGATTCCGAGGTTCCGCTGGCCGAGCTGCCCGGGTTCTCCGCTCCCGTTGTTGCCGGGCATGGCGGGACCGTCCGCAGCGTGCAGCGCGGGGACAACCGCTGCCTGGTGTTCCTCGGTCGGACGCACCTGTACGAGGGCCGGGGGGTGGACGCGGTCGCCCACACCGTGCGCACCGCCGCCGCCGCCGGATGCACGCGGGTCGTGCTGACCAACGGCTGCGGAGGGCTCGACCCCGCCTGGGCTCCCGGCACGGTCGTGCTGATCAGCGACCACCTGAACCTCACCGGCCGCTCACCGCTGACCGGCGCGACGTTCGTCGACCTCACCGACCTGTACTCCCCGCGCATGCGTGCGGTGGCCCACGAGATCGACGCCGGTCTCCCCGAAGGCGTCTACGCCCAGCTCCCCGGGCCGCACTACGAGACGCCCGCCGAGATCTCGATGCTGCACGTGCTCGGCGCCGACCTCGTGGGCATGTCGACGGCGCTGGAGGCCATCGCGGCACGCGCGGCGGGCCTGGAGGTGCTGGGTCTGTCGCTGGTGACGAACGCCGCTGCCGGGGTGACCGGACAGCCCGTGCACCACGACGAGGTGCTGGCGACCGGTCGCCAGGCTGCTGATCGTCTGGGTCGCCTGCTCGGCGACATCGCCGAGAGGGTGTGAACCGATGGACCAGATGCGCGACCTGCTACAGCGGGCGCGGGAGTGGATCGCCGACGACCCCGACCCGGGCACCCGCGCCGAGCTGGCGACGCTCGTCGACCGGGCGCAGGACGGGGTGGACGCCGAGCAAGCGCGCGCCGACCTGGCCGACCGGTTCGCCGGGACCCTCGAGTTCGGCACTGCAGGGCTACGCGGCGAGGTGGGTGCCGGTCCGCGGCGGATGAACCGAGCCGTGGTGATCCGCGCGGCGGCTGGGCTGGCCAGGTGGATCCGTGCCCACGAGGGAGGTGCGATCGTGGTGGGCTTCGACGCCCGTCGCATGTCCGACGTCTTCGCCCGCGACACCTGCGCAGTCATGGAGGCCGCCGGGGTGGAGGCCATGGTGCTGCCGCGGCCGCTGCCCACGCCGGTGCTGGCGTTCGCGTTGCGCTACCTCGGGGCCGATGCCGGGGTGATGGTCACCGCGTCCCACAACCCCCCGCAGGACAACGGCTACAAGGTCTACCTCGGTGACGGTGCCCAGATCGCCTCGCCTACCGACGAGCAGATCGCCGCCGAGATCGCCGCCGTTCCCTCGGTGGCCGCCGTCCCCCGCGTCGACGACGGATGGGTCACCCTGGACGACTCCGTCGTCGAGGCCTATCTCGACCGGGCCGCCGGCATCCTCGCCCTCGACGGACCACGGGATCTCTCGGTGGTCTACACGCCGCTGCACGGGGTGGGACGGGACCTGCTGCTCGAGGCGTTCACCCGGGCCGGCTTCGACGCGCCCCTGGTGGTGGCCACCCAGGGCGACCCCGACCCGCTGTTCCCGACCGTGACCTTCCCCAACCCCGAGGAGCCCGGAGCACTGGACGCCGCGCTCGACCTGGCCGGAGAGCACGGCGTCGACCTCGTGCTCGCCAACGACCCGGACGCAGACCGCTGCGCGGTGGCGGTGCCCGGACGCGACGGGCGGTGGCGCATGCTCACCGGGGACGAGGTGGGCGTGCTGCTCGGCTGGCACCTGCTGCGGCGCGGGGCGCGTGGCACCTTCGCCAACTCGATCGTCTCCTCCAGCATGCTCGGGCGGATCTGCGCCGCCCACGGCCAGCCCCACACCGAGACGCTCACCGGCTTCAAGTGGATCACCCGGGCGCCCGGGCTGCGCTACGGCTACGAGGAGGCGCTGGGCTACTGCTGCGACCCGGACGGGGTGAAGGACAAGGACGGCGTGACCGCGGCGCTGCTCGTGGCCGAGATCGCCGCGGAGCAGAAGGCTGCCGGATGGACGCTGCTGGACGCCCTCGACGACCTGGCCCGCGAGCACGGTGTGCACGCCACCGGCCAGGTGAGCGTCCGCGTCGAGGACCTCGCCCGCATCACCGACACCATGGCTCGGTTGCGCTCGTCCCCGCCGACCATCCTCGGTGGGCGCGACGTCCTGGCCGTCGACGACCTGCTGCGACCCGACGGCCCGCTCCCGCCCACGGACGGTCTGCGCCTGCGCCTTGCCGACCGGGCCCGGGTCATCGTCCGACCGTCGGGCACCGAGCCGAAGGTCAAGTGCTACCTCGAAGTGGTCCAGCCGGTGACCGGCGACGACGTGATGGCGGCCCGGTCCCGCGCCGAGCGCACCCTGGACGCGCTGCGCGAGGACGTCGCCGGTCTGCTGGCCTGACCGGTCACGTCGCCGCGGCCTAGGATCGCGCCGTGGTGCTCACCCGCGACATCGCTGACGTCGACGAGATCACCCGCTCCAACGAGACGCTGCGGTCGTTCCTGCACGGCCTACCCGGCGTGGACCAGGTCGGCGCGGATGCCCGAGCCGCCGAGCTGGCGACGCGGTCGATCAAGACCACGGCCAAGGGGCTCGCCATCGACATGGCGATCACGATGATCGACCTCACCACGCTCGAAGGGCAGGACACCCCGGGCAAGGTGCGCGCCCTGTGCGCCAAGGCCGTCCACCCCGACCCCACCGACCCGTCCTGCCCGTCCGTGGCGGCCGTGTGCGTGTACGGCGACCTCGTCCCGGTCGCCGTCCAGGCCCTTCGTGGCAGCCAGGTGCGCGTCGCGGCGGTGGCCGCCGCGTTCCCCAGCGGACGGGCCTCGCTGGCCGTCAAGACCGCCGACACCAGCGAGGCGGTGGCGTCCGGTGCGCAGGAGATCGACATGGTCATCGACCGGGGCGCCTTCCTGGCCGGGAACTACCTGCGGGTCTTCGACGAGATCGTGGCCATCAAGCAGGCCTGCGGCCCGGCGCACCTGAAGGTCATCCTCGAGACCGGTGAGCTGGCCACCTACGACAACGTCCGCCGGGCCTCCTGGCTGGCGATGATCGCCGGGGCCGACGTGATCAAGACGTCGACCGGCAAGGTGTCTCCCGCTGCGACCCGCCCGGTCACCCTGGTCATGCTCGAGGCGGTGCGGGACTTCCGCGACGCCACCGGGCGCCAGGTCGGGGTCAAGGCCGCTGGCGGCATCCGCACGTCCAAGGATGCGATCCGCTACCTCGTGCTCGTCAACGAGGTGGTGGGCGCGGACTGGCTGACCCCGCAGTGGTTCCGGTTCGGCGCCTCCAGCCTGCTCAACGACCTGCTGCTGCAGCGGCAGAAGATGCGCACCGGGTACTACTCCGGCGCCGACTACGTCACGATCGACTAGGACCGACGATGCGACGATCCAGGCAGGCCGTCCACGGGCGCATCGTCCCCGTGCCCAGCGTCCCCGGGCGCATCGTCCCCGTGCGCATCGTCCCCGGGCGCATCGTCCGACGCTCTGAGGGTCATGGCCCTCACTTCTTCGGACGCAAGGGGGTGCGCGGCACCATGGGCCGACGTAACCGGGGGTTCGGCGTCCATGCGCGCCACAGCCAGGTCGGCAAGGAGGCACGGTGAGCAGCCCACTCTTCGACTACGCCCCGGCGCCGGAGTCGCGCGCGGTTGTCGACATCGCGCCGTCCTACGGGCTGTTCATCGGCGGAGCGATGCGGGACCCGGTCGACGGCGGTGGCTTCCTGAGCATCTCCCCCAGCACCGAGGAGGTGCTCACCGAGGTCGCCGAGGCCGGGCCGGCGGACGTGGACGCCGCGGTGATCGCCGCACGCACCGCGTACGCCAAGACCTGGTCGAAGATGCCCGGACGCGAGCGGGGCAAGTACCTGTTCCGGCTGGCCCGGCTCATCCAGGAGCGTGCCCGCGAGCTGGCGGTGCTCGAGACGCTGGACAACGGCAAGCCCATCCGCGAGACCCGCGACGTGGACGTGCCGCTGGCGGCCGCCCACTTCTTCTACCACGCCGGATGGGCCGACAAGCTCGCCTTCGCCGGCCTCGGGGCGAACCCCCGTCCGCACGGCGTCGCAGGCCAGGTGATCCCGTGGAACTTCCCGCTGCTCATGCTCGCCTGGAAGGTCGCCCCGGCGTTGGCCACCGGCAACACGGTGGTGCTCAAGCCTGCCGAGACCACGCCGCTGACCGCGCTGGCCTTCGCCGAGCTGTGCCAGCAGGCGGACCTGCCCGCAGGCGTGGTCAACATCGTGACCGGCGCCGGCGAGACGGGGCGGCTGCTGGTCGAGCACCCCGACGTCGACAAGGTGGCGTTCACCGGGTCGACCGAGGTCGGCCGACTCATCGCCCGCGCCGTCGCCGGCACGCCGAAGAGGGCCACGCTGGAGCTGGGCGGCAAGGCGGCCAACATCGTCTTCGACGACGCGCCGATCGACCAGGCCGTCGAAGGGATCGTGCGCGGGGTGTTCTTCAACCAGGGGCACGTGTGCTGCGCGGGCACCAGGCTGCTCGTCCAGGAGTCGGTGGTCGAGGAGGTCATCGCCTCGCTCAAGCGCCGGTTGGGCACGCTGCGCCTCGGTGACCCCATGGACAAGAACACCGACATCGGAGCGATCAACTCCGCCATACAGCTGGAACGGATCCAGACGATGAGCGACATCGGCGAGGCCGAGGGGGCAACCCGATGGTCGCCCGCGTGCACGCTCCCCGAGCGGGGCTACTGGTTCCCCCCAACCGTGTTCACGAACGTGGCCCAGACCCACCGGATCGCTCGGGAGGAGATCTTCGGACCTGTGCTGTCGGTTCTCACCTTCCGCACCCCGGACGAGGCGCTGGCCAAGGCCAACAACACCCCGTTCGGCCTGTCCGCCGGGGTCTGGACCGAGAAGGGGTCGCGGATCCTCTGGATGGCGCAACGGCTTCGCGCCGGGGTGGTGTGGGCCAACACCTTCAACCACTTCGACCCAGCCTCTCCCTTCGGCGGGTACAAGGAGTCCGGCTACGGCCGGGAGGGCGGACGGCATGGCCTGTCGGCCTACCTCGTGCCCGACGAGACGGTGGGGGGCGGAGCCTGATGGCCCGCGAGGAGATCCGCAAGACCTACAAGCTGTTCATCGGCGGGGCCTTCCCCCGGTCCGAGAGCGGACGCTCCTACCGGGTCACGGACTCCTCCGGGGCGTTCGTGGCCAACGCCGCCCAGGCCTCCCGCAAGGACGTGCGGGACGCGGTCGTGGCTGCGCGCGCGGCGTTCCCCGGCTGGTCTGCCGCGCCCGCGTACAACCGCGGCCAGGTGCTGTACCGGGTGGCGGAGATGATGGAGGGCCGCCGGGAGCAGTTCGTCGCCGAGGTCGCTCGCAGCGAGGGACTGACCCGACGTCAGGCCTTCGCAGCCGTGGACGCCGCCGTCGACCGCTGGGTGTGGTACGCCGGATGGTCGGACAAGATCGCGCACGTCGACGGCGCCGCGAACCCCGTTGCCGGACCCTTCTTCAACTTCTCCGTCCCGGAACCGACCGGGGTCGTCGCCGTGGTCGCCCCGCAGGCCTCGTCGCTGCTCGGGCTGGTGTCGGTGGCCGCTCCCGCTGTGGTCACCGGCTGCACCGTCGTGGTGCTGGCCAGCGAGCGTCGGCCGCTGCCGGCGGTCACCCTGGCCGAGGTGGTGGCCACCTCCGACGTCCCACCCGGGGTGGTCAACCTGCTCACCGGGGCGGTCCCGGAGCTTGCGCCGTGGCTGGCCTCGCACGCCGACGTCAACGGCATCGACCTCACCGGGGTCGACGATCCCAGCCTGGCAGCCGACCTGGAGGCCGCTGCAGCACAGACGATCACGCGTGTGCGTCGTCGTGACCCCGAGGAGGACCTCGGTGCCGTCCCGGGTCTGGGACGGATGCGGGCCTGGCTGGAGGTCAAGACCGTCTGGCACCCCGTCGGCACGTGACAGACCCGGCGGATGTGGGCCGCGTCGTGCTGCTGGCCGGGCCGTCCGGCAGCGGCAAGTCCCGCCTCGCCCGGTCCTGCGGGCTGCCGGTGCTCTGCCTGGACGAGTTCTACAAGAGCGGGGACGACCCGTCCTGCCCCAGGGACGAGATGCTGGGGATCGTCGACTGGGACCACCCCGGCTCGTGGGACGCCGACGCCGCGATGGAGGCGATCGTGGCGGTGTGCCGCGACGGGCAGACCGAGGTCCCCGTCTACGACATCTCCGCCGACCGCGCCGCGGGCAGGACGCGCTTCTCCCGGGACGGCCACCCCGTGTTCGTCGCCGAGGGGATCTTCGTCTCCGAGCTGGTGCCGCGGTGTCGCGAGGCGGGGCTACTCGCCGACGCCATCGTGATCAGCAGGGCACCGTGGAAGAACTTCCTGCGTCGGCTCGCTCGCGACCTGGCCGAGCGCCGCAAGCCCACGGTGACCCTGCTGCGCCGGGGCAGGACGCTGATGCGGGACGAGTCTGCGCTTGTGGCCAGGCTCGAGGCTGCGGGATTTCGTCCGGTGAGCGCGCCCGCGGCTGCCGAGGCGCTGCGGCGGTGGGCTGTTGCCCCGACCACGGATTCGGCGTAGTCCGCACCGCGTCCGAGCCTGGGTCGATAGCGTCAGACCGTGACCCGAAGCGTCTACGTCGCAGCCGCCCAGCCGTACAGCGGGAAGTCAGCCGTGGCGCTGGGCCTGTACCAGCAGGCCCTGCGCGTCTCCCCTGACGTGGCGGTGTTCCGACCCGTGGTGCGCTCGACCGTCGAACCCGACCCCGCGATCGAGCTGCTTCGCTCCCGCGGCGGCATCGACCTGCCGGACGAGGCGTTCTACGGCGTCACCTACTCCGAGGTCCATGCCGACGCCGACGACGCGCTGGCAGTGATCATCGACCGGTACCGGGACCTGGCGTCCAAGGCCTCCGGCGTGCTCGTCCTCGGCACCGACTACACCGACGTCGGGGCTCCCGCGGAGCTGCAGTTCAACGCCCGGGTGGCGGCCAACCTGTCGGCTCCGGTGCTGTTCGTGGTCAGTGCCCACCACCGCAGCCCGGCCGAGGTCGGTGTTGCGGTCGACCTGGCTGCGCAGGTCGTGGTGGCGAACCACGCTCAGCTGCTGCGGGTGATCGTCAACCGGGTCACGCCCGAGGCGATGGACGACACCAGGGCGACGGTGGCTGCGCTCGGCGTCGCCGTGGACGTGCTCCCGGACGAGCCGATCCTGCTCGCACCGAGCGTGCGGCGCCTGGTCGACTCGATCGACGGCTCGGTGCTCGTCGGCGACCCTGACCTGCTGGCCAACGAGGCCCAGGCTCTGGTCGTGGCCGCGATGACGCTGCCCAACGTCCTCGGCCACCTCAGCGACGGGTGCGTCGTGATCACCCCGGGAGACCGCAGCGACATCGTCCTGGCGATGCTGGCCGCGCACCGCTCGGACACCTTCCCGTCCCTGGCCGGAGTCATCCTGACCGGAGGACTCACCCCGGAGGCGCCCGTGTGGCGCCTCATCGAGGGCGTCGGGCCCAGGTTGCCGATCATCTCCACACCCCTGGACACCTTCACCACCGCGGCGCGCCTGGCCGACTCCCGCGGCGGCATCTATGTGGACTCGGTCCGCAAGATCGAGACGGCCATCGACCTCGTCGCGGACAACGTCGACGTGGCGGCGATCCTCACCGAGGTCACCGAGCAGTCGCCGGGTGCGGTGACCCCGCTGATGTTCCAGTACGGGCTCGTGGAGCGGGCGCGCTCGGCCCCGAGACGCGTCGTGCTCCCCGAGGGCAGCGAGCCGCGGGTGCTGCGCGCCGCGGCGACGGTGCTGCGCCGCGGCATCGCCGACCTCACCCTGCTCGGCGACGAGGCCGAGATCAGGTCTGTGGCCACCGACATCGGGGTCGATGTGTCCGCGGCGCAGATCATCGACCCCGCCACCAGCGACCTACGGGAGTCCTTCGCGCAGGAGTACGCACGGCTGCGCGCGCACAAGGGCGTCACCCTGGACGCGGCTCTCGACGTCGTGACCGACGTGTCTTACTTCGGCACCTTCATGGTGCATCAGCAACTCGCCGACGGGATGGTGTCCGGGGCCGTGCACACGACCGCGCACACGATCCGTCCGTCCTTCGAGATCATCAAGACCAAGCCGGGCACCTCCATCGTGTCCAGCGTGTTCTTCATGTGCCTGGCCGACCGGGTGCTCGTCTACGGCGACTGCGCGGTCAACCCGAACCCGGACGCCGAGCAGCTGGCCGACATCGCCATCTCCTCCGCAGACACCGCCGCACAGTTCGGAGTCGAGCCTCGGGTCGCGATGCTCTCGTACTCCACCGGAGCGTCCGGGGCAGGTGAGGATGTCGAGCGGGTCCGTACCGCGACAGACCTGGTGCGCCAGCGCCGTCCGGACCTGTCGGTGGAGGGACCCATCCAGTACGACGCCGCGGTGGACCTCAGCGTCGCGCAGACCAAGCTGCCGGACTCGTCGGTGGCCGGACGGGCCACCGTCTTCATCTTCCCCGACCTCAACACCGGCAACAACACCTACAAGGCCGTGCAGCGCAGCGCCAACGCGCTGGCGATCGGCCCGGTCCTGCAGGGCCTGAACAAGCCGGTCAACGACCTGTCTCGGGGTGCCCTGGTCGATGACATCATCAACACCGTCGCCATCACCGCCATCCAGGCGCAAGGCGAGACGGCACCGGAGGAGGCCTCGTGAGCCGTAGCGTCCTGGTCGTCAACTGTGGGTCGTCGTCGATCAAGTACCAGCTCATCGACGTCGACAGCGGGGTAGCCGTGGCCAAGGGCCTCGTCGAGCGCATCGGGGAGCAGGAGTCGTCGCTTCGGCACGAAGGACCGGCGGGCGAGCACAGCACGTCCACCCCGCTGCCCGACCACGAGGCCGGGCTCCGGGCGGTGCTGGCCGCCTTCGACGAGGCCGGACCCAACCTGGACGAGGCCGGGCTGACCGCGGTCGGCCACCGGGTCGTGCACGGCGGGGACCGGTTCGCCGACCCAGCGCTCGTCGACGACGACGTCATCGCCGCCATCCGTGAGCTCATCCCGCTGGCCCCGCTGCACAACCCTGCGAACCTCGAGGGCATCGAGGTGGCCAGGCGGGTCTTCCCCGACCTGCCCCAGGTCGCCGTCTTCGACACGGCGTTCCACCAGACGTTGCCCCCGCACGCCTTCACCTATGCCATCGACCGCGAGGTGGCGGCACGGTTCGGCATCCGGCGCTACGGCTTCCACGGCACGTCCCACGCGTACGTGTCCCGCGCCGCCGCCGTGATGCTCGGACGGGAGCCCACCGAGCTGAGCATGGTGGTGCTCCACCTGGGCAACGGGGCGTCGGCGTCGGCGGTGCAGGGCGGTCGGAGCATCGACACGTCCATGGGGCTCACCCCGCTGGAGGGGTTGGTCATGGGGACCCGAAGTGGGGACATCGACCCGGCCGTGACCTTCCACCTGCGCCGCGTCGCCGACATGACCTGGGACGAGATCGACGACCTGCTGAACAAGCGCAGCGGCATGCTCGGCCTGGCCGGAGCGAACGACCTGCGCGAGGTCTGGCGGCTGGCCGACGACGGCGATGCCCACGCCGTGGTGGCGCTGGACGTCTACGCCTACCGGATCCGCAAGTACATCGGCGGCTACGCGCTGGCCCTCGGTGCCCTGCACGCAGTGGTGTTCACCGCCGGCGTCGGCGAGAACGACGTGCGGATGCGCGCCAAGGTGCTGGCCGGCCTCGAGGGTCTGGGCATCGAGCTCGACCCGGCCCGCAACGCCGACCCGTCGGCGTCCGGCGGGGTCATCTCCACGCCGGACTCCCGTGTCGCGGTCCTGGTGGTCCCGACCAACGAGGAACGGGAGATCGCGCGGGAGTCGCTGCGCCTGGTCGAGGGCTGAGGCCGTTCAGTACGGCGGGGCCAGCCCAGGAAACATCGGGAAGTGTCGGACATTTCCGGTCCACAGCTGTCCGTCAACACGTCGCGCGGTGGCGGCGATGGCGTAGTCGACGGGGTCGACCCCAGGGTGGGAGCGCAGGAAGCGTTGCGCCAGGCGGCCGGCCTCGTCAGCCAAGGCCCGATCGACGTCCACCCAGTCCAGCGCGTCCAGCAGCCGGCTGGTGGCCTCCGCCTCGTCCGGACGCATACCGGCCAGCACCTCCACCCGGGTCAGCACGGAAGCGACCAGCCGCTCACCGGCCTCGACTGCCGCACTCAGGCAGCCGGTGGCGCGCTCGTCACCGCGCAGGTGGTCGATCAGAACCGAGGTGTCGACGACGATCGTCACGACGCAGCTAGCCGGGAGGCCAGGCCCCGACGGAGGCTGTCGACGTAGGCAGCGCCGTCCAGATCTCGGTGCGTCCAGCTGCCGCGGCTCTCCTCCAGCGCCCGCAGGATCTCCGCCGCTGCCGTGCTGCCGTAGGTCCGGTCCACAGCGCGACGGACGAGCTCGGCCAATGGCAGCCCGGTCCGGGCCGACTGGGCGAGCAGCCGCTGGTACTGCTCGTCCTCAAGGGTGACCTGAGTCCGGTGGGACATGATGTAAGACTACATCGCCTAGGCGCGCGTCTGCCTCCGCCTGGCGCGCCCGCGACCGCCCCGCGAATCACCGCCCCCGTACCGTGGCGCCGCGCCTGACGCCAGCGTCCGACGATCCGAGGGGCATGCCCCTCAATCCTTCGGACGATAGCGCTCCATACGCCCAGCAGCCGCGCCAGGACGCTCCGGGAGGTCGACAGCGACACGAGCACGCTCAGGTGTCGTCGCGATGCGCCCGCTCCGGGGAGAACGCCGGGACGCAGACCGCGACGTAGCGGGCACCCTGGGGACCGACGGAGTACCGGACGCGCTCGCCGGCCCGGGTGATGACTGCCTGGCCGGCGTCGACCCGTAGCGTCCCGTCTGCGTGCTCGACCAGGACGCTGCCCTCCAGCACCACCGTCACCTCGTCGAAGTCCGGTGCCTGTGCAGGTTCCTCCCAGCCGGGCGGGGCTGCCATGACTGCCACGCTCACAGCGTCGTCACCGGTGGCGACTCCTCCGGTGTACTCCTCGATCGACTTGCCGCCCGGGACGGGGATACTCGAGGGCTCACTCACCAGGCGCGGCATGCCCACCACCTCCGGAGGTCTGGTCAGGGCGGGACAGGAGCATCCCGTTCCCTGTTGTGGTGGGCGCGTCCAGCACCACCAGGGCGCGTCCGGGCTCAACCACGGCGATGCCCTCGGCCTTCGTGGCACCCTTGGGCAGTCCGAACACCTCGTCGAGCGTCCGGATCGGGCCACCACCACGGGGCAGCCCAGCGTCCAGGCCCAACCGCGCGACGACCGCAGACCGGTCGCTGAGCAGCCACAGGGAGCGGTCCGGCCCGACGGAGATCCCGCTGATGTCCCCTATCGCCTTCTTGGCCTCGCCACGCAGCTTCCACAGCGCCAGCGCGTGGTAGGCGACCTCACCGGACGGCGGGTCCCACGACTCGTCCGGGTCGAGGAAGTCGTCGCGGCGCAGGCCTCGCGGCCGGGTGCCCGGCGGGCCGAACTCGATGAGCGCGCGGGGGCGCTTCTCCTTGGCGACCAGCAGCCTGCCTCCCCGAAGCAGCACCAGCCCCTCCCCGCGCGAGGAGGGGTCGTCCCACTTGCCGGCCAGCGCCGACCAGGGCGGGGCAACCAGGCTGATGGTGGCCAGCAGCGCCCTGCTCTGCGTGTCGGCCACCAGCACCACCGGCGGGTCCTCCCGCAGCAGCGCGACAAGGGAGCCCCCGTCGGCGGCGACCCCCTCGAGCTGGCTGGGCTCGGCGGGGTCCAGCGGCCAGTCGGGGAGGCCGGCCAGGTCGAGCACATCCCAGTCGCCCAGGCCGGTGCCCGGCGTGTAGGTGGACGCGGCGATACGTGCGTCGCGGTCCCCGACGACCAGGACCCGGGTCACTCCGCCCACGCGGCGGGTGGTGGCGTCCGAGGCCTCCACCACGGGGATGTCGACGGTGCCCTCCAGCAGGGTGCGCTGCGGCTTGGCCATCACCGCGACACCCGGTCGAGCACCAGTGGACGCTCGGGTGGACGCGACCCGCTCGGTGCGATGGTGATCGCCCCGTCCAGCGCCGATCGGGCCCGGGCGAAGCGGTCGGGGTCGTCGGCGTACAACGTCAGCAGCGGCTCACCGGCGCGCACCTGCGCACCCGGCTTGGCATGCATCGCGACGCCCGCGCCCGGGCTGACCGGGTCCTCCTTGCGGCTACGTCCGGCGCCCAGCCTCCACGCGGCCACCCCCACGCCGAGGGCGTCCAGGCCGACGAGGACGCCGTCCGCCTCTGCCAGGACGACGTCGGACTCGCGGGCGACCGGCAGCGGAGCGTCGGGGTCCCCGCCCTGGGCCGCGATCATCCTGCGCCACACGTCCATGGCCGAGCCGTCCCGGAGCCTTCGCTCGGGGTCGTTGCCCTCGAGGCCGACCCCGCAGAGCATCTCCCAGGCCAGCCGCAAGGTCAGGTCGACCACGTCGGGCGGTCCACCCCCGGCGAGCACCTCCAGGCTCTCCTGCACCTCCAGGGCGTTGCCTGCGGTCAGCCCGAGCGGCGTGGACATGTCCGTGAGCAACGCCACCGTCCGGACTCCCTCGTCCTCCCCGAGGCCGACCATGGTCTGGGCCAGCGACCGCGCGTCGTGCAGGTCCTTCATGAACGCACCGGAGCCGACCTTGACGTCCAGCACGAGCGAGGACGTGCCGACGGCCAGCTTCTTGCTCATGATGGACGCCGCGATGAGCGGGATGGACTCGACGGTGGCGGTGACGTCGCGCAGCGCGTACAGCTTCTGGTCCGCCGGCGCCAGGTCGGCCCCGGCCGCGCAGATGACCGCGCCGACGTCGTGCATCTGCTGGTGCAGCTCGGACGGGCTCAGGTGGGCCCGCCATCCCGGGATCGACTCCAGCTTGTCCAGCGTCCCCCCGGTGTGGCCCAGACCCCGCCCGGACAGCTGGGGCATGGCCGCTCCGCACGCGGCGACCAACGGGGCGAGCGGGAGGGTGATCTTGTCCCCGACACCACCGGTCGAGTGCTTGTCGACGGTGGGACGGCGCAGGTCCGACCAGTCCAGCCGGGTCCCGCTGCGCAGCATCGCCTGCGTCCAGCGGGCACCCTCGCGTCGGTCCATCCCGTTGAGGAAGATCGCCATGGCCAGGGCGGCCATCTGCTCGTCGGCCACCACGCCGCGGGTGTAGGCCTCGACGACCCAGTCGATCTGGGCATCGGTGAGCGGGAACCGGTCCCGCTTGGCCCGGATCACGTCGACGGCGTCGAACGGCTCGCTCATCACCGCCTCACTGTCGCAGATCCGCCGCGGCGAAGGCGTCGGGCAGCAGGACTGCCAGGGCGACGGGTCCGTCCGGGGTGTCGACGAGCAGGTCCGGTCCGCCCTGCTCGGACAGCAGCTGCCGGCAGCGTCCACAGGGCAGCACCGGGTGCGGGTCCCCGCCCTCGCCGGCCCCCACGCACGCCACCGCCACCAGCCGGCCACCACCGGTGCGGTGCAGGTCGGACACCACGCCGCACTCGGCGCACAGCGTCATCCCGAGGGAGGCGTTCTCGACGTTGCACCCGGTGAGCAGCCGACCGTCTCCGGTGACGGCGGCCGCGCCGACCAGGTAGTGCGAGTACGGCGCGTACGCGTGCTCGCGGGCCTGGGTGGCCGCCGCGCGCAGCGCCGGGAAGTCCAGGTCGCGAGCCTGCGGGTCGGCGCTCATGACTTGATGTACGGCTTCCCGTCGGCCGCCGGGATGTGCACCCTCCCGACCAGGCCGGCCACTGCGAAGATCGTCACCAGGTACGGGGCCATGAGCATGAACTCGCTGGGGATGGGCGCACCGACGATGGTGAGCACGCTCTGCAGGTTGTCGGCGAAACCGAACAGCAGCGCCGCGAACACCGCACCGATCGGGGAGTAGCGGCCGAAGATCATCGCGGCGAGAGCGATGAAGCCCTTGCCGGCGGTCATCTCCCGGCCGAAGGCCCCCACCGACCCGAGGGTGAAGAACGCCCCGCCCAGGCCGGCGACCAGGCCCGCCAGCAGCACGTTGCGCACCCGAACCGCGTTGACCCTGATACCGACGGTGTCGGCGGCCTCCGGGTGCTCTCCCACCGCGCGGACCCGCAGGCCCCACCGCGACTTGAACAGCGCCACCTGCAGCACCGCGACGACGACGTAGAGCAGGTAGACGATGACCGACTGCTTGAACAGCACCGGCCCGATGATCGGGATGTCGGACAGCACCGGGATCGCGTACGGCGCGAACGTGCCCGGGGTGTTCCACTCGGCCTTGTTGTCCGACAGCACGGCGCTGAACAGGAAGCCCGTCAGGCCGATGACCAGCACGTTGAGTACCACGCCGACGATGATCTGGTCGACGAAGTAGCCGATGGTGAACAGCGCCAGCAGCGAGGCCACCAGCAGACCGGCCAATGGGGCGGCCACCAGTCCCAGCCACAGGCTGCTGGTGAGGCTCGCGACGACTGCGCCGGCGAACGCGCCAGCCAGCAGGTGCCCCTCGATGGAGATGTTGATGACCCCGGCACGTTCGCACAGCACGCCGGCCTGGGCTCCGAAGGCGATCGGGACGGCCAGCAGCAACGACCCGGACAGCAGCCCGGTGAGGGAGATGGTCGCCCCCGCGATCGCCCACACGAGGAACGCCAGCACCCAGGCCAGGCCGAACAGGCCGATCGCCCAGACCGGTGTCGGGCGGCGGCTGCGGGTGAGCAGGGCGGAGGCGACCGCGATCGCCACGCAGACCAGCGACAGGGCGAGCGCCGCCACGCGTGAGTCCACGGTGATCGGGTCGAGCTGCACCTCGTCCCCGGGAAGCGACAGGGCGAAGGTGCTCGTCTGGCCGGCATCGGCGCCGAGCCCCAACGCGAGCAACGCGACCGCGGCGAACACCGACAGCCAGACGGTCGCTTTCCACGAGACGGGTACCCGCTCGACGGTCTGGCTCGGCGGCGGCGCCTGCGGTGCTGCTCGCGTGTCGAGCGCCATCAGCCCCACCCCTTCGTGATCTGCATGCTGGACGTGCCGCCCACTCGGAGCCGGAACACCTTGCGGATCAGCGGTGGCGCGGCCACGAACAGCACGATCAGGGACTGCACGACCAGGACGATGTCGATCGGCGTCCCGGTGCGAGCCTGCATGATCACGCCGCCCGCCCGCAGGCCCCCGAACAGGATGCCGGCGAGCACCGTCCCCAGCGGACTGCCTCGGCCCAGCAGGGCGACGGTGATGGCGTCGAAGCCGATGGTGCCGGCGATGCTCAGGGTGAGCGCCTTCTCGGTACCCAGCACCTGGATGGCGCCCGCCAGGCCGGCCAGCGACCCCGCGATGGCCATCACCAGGAAGTACTGCGCCTCGACGTTGATGCCGAACGTGCGCGCCGCGTGCGGGTTGGCGCCGACCGCCCGGAACCGGTACCCCATCACCGACCGGTTGAGCAGCCACCACACGACGACAGCGGCCAGCAGGGCGAACACGAAGCCGAGGTTGAGCCGCGACCAGGTGCCGAGGATCTGCGGGTAGGCCGCCGAGTCGGCGACGAAGGGGCTGATCGGGTCGTTGCGCCCGGGACGCTGGAAGGCCGGCGTGCGCAGCAGGTAGGCCAGCAGGTTGAGCGCGACGAAGTTCATCATGATCGTGACGATGACCTCGTGCGCACCCGTGCGGGCCTTGAGCAGCCCGACGATGCCGCCCCAGATGGCCCCCCCGAGCAGTCCGGCAAGGGTCGCGACGAGCAAGTGGATCGGGAACGGCAGCCCCGTCCAGGTGAAGCCGACGTAGCCGGCCAGGATCGCGCCGAGGATCAGCTGGCCGTTGGCCCCGATGTTGAACATCCCGGCCTTGAACGCCAGAGCGACGGCCAGCCCGGCCGCGATGAGCGGGCTGGCGACGGTGAGCGTCTCGGTCAGCGGGCGGATGGCCTGCTGGAAGGAGTCGGCTCCGAGGTTGAGGACCGCCCCTTCGAACAGCGCGATGTAGGCCGAGGAGACCGACTCCCAAGCCGCCACGAGGGTGTCGACGGGTCGGGCGAAGAAGTAGCCTGCGGCGTCGATGACGTCCGGGTCGGCTACCGCGATGAGCACGCCGCCGATGACCAGCGCCAGCAGGAACGCCAGGGCGGTGGTCAGCACGTTGTCCCAGATCGGGGAGCGCCCTCTCGGCTCGGGAGCGGGCGCGGTCGGCTCGGGTGTGGCGGCCGGCGCCGGCGGGGCGGGCGTGGTGGTCACAGGGCACCTCCGTCGACCACGCGCTCGGCGTGCACCTCGTCGTCGGCCGGGGCCTGCGCCACCGCCTCGTCGTAGGGCACCCCGGCCATCATCAGGCCCAGGACGTGGCGGGAGGTCTCCGGCCCGACGATCCCCACGATCCGTCCCCGGTACATCACCACGATGCGGTCGGCCAGCGCGGTCACCTCGTCCAGCTCGGTGGACACGATGAGCACGCCGGTGCCGATCTCCCGCTCGTGCATCAGCCGCTCGTGCAGGAACTCGATGGACCCGACGTCGACCCCGCGGGTCGGCTGGGACGCGACCAGCAGGGTGAGCGGGCGGGACAGCGCCCGGGCCATCACCAGCTTCTGCTGGTTGCCCCCGGACAGCGAGGATGCGGGGTAGTCCACGCCCTGGGCGCGGATGTCGAACTCGGCGATGCGCGAGCGCGCGGACTCGCGGATCACCGAGGGACGCAGCACCCCGGACGCGGAGTAGGGCTTGTGGTCGATCTGGTCGAGCACCAGGTTGTCCGAGATCGAGAAGTCGGCGATGAGCCCGTCGGTGGACCGGTCCTCCGGCACGTAGCCGACCCGGTCGAGGATGGTGTGGGTCGACTCGCCCAGGACCTCCTCCCCGACCAGCCGGACGCCGCCGGTGCAACGGTGCTCGCTGCGGCCCATGACGGCCTCGACGAGCTCGGTCTGGCCGTTGCCCTGAACGCCGGCGATCGCGACCAGCTCGCCGGAGCGCACGTCGAAGGTGACATGGTCCACCGGCCGCTGCCCTTCGGCGGTGATGACGCAGAGGTCGTCGACGGACAGGACCACCTCCCCCGGTTCTCGGGGTGGTTTCGACACGGAAAGCTCGACCGGTCGTCCGACCATCAGCGAGGCGAGGTCGGCCTCGGTGCTGTCCGGTGTGGCTTCCCCGACGACCTTGCCCAGTCGGATGACCGTGATGCGGTCGGCGACCTCGCGAACCTCCCGCAGCTTGTGCGTGATGAACACGATCGCCGTGCCCGAGTCGCGCAGGTCACGCATGATCCGCATGAGCTCGTCGGTCTCCTGCGGGGTCAGCACCGCGGTCGGCTCGTCGAGGATCAGCACGTGCGCGTCCCGCGCCAGCGCCTTGATGATCTCCACGCGCTGCTGGGACCCCACCGGGATGTCCTGGATGAGGGCGTCGGGGTCGACGTCGAACCCGAAGCGCGCCGACATCGCCAGCACCTGCTGACGTGCCTTGGCCTCGTCGAGCAGGCCGGGGCCTCGGGTGAACTCGTAGCCGAGCATGACGTTGTCGGCCACGGTGAACACCGGGACGAGCATGAAGTGCTGGTGGACCATGCCGATCCCAGCGGCGACGGCGTCGCCCGGCCCGTCGAACTGCACCTGCTCGCCGTCGATGAGGATCTCGCCCTCGTCTGGGGTGAGCAGCCCGTAGAGCACGTTCATCAGGGTGCTCTTGCCGGCACCGTTCTCACCGAGCAGGCAGTGGATCTCGCCCGGTTCGACGGTCAGGTCGATGTGGTCGTTGGCGGTCAGTGCACCAAAACGTTTGGTGATCCCCCGGAGCTCGAGCCTCATTCGTGCCGCGCCTCCTGTCCGGCGATCCGGGAGGCGGGTACGCCCGCCCCCCGGATCCTCCCGCACGCTCAGGACGGCTGTGGGGAGAACTCCGACCCGATGTCGATCGTGCCGTCGATGATCTGCTGCTGCAGGTCCTCGATCTCGGTCTTCAGCTCGTCGGGCACCGCGTCCTCGAAGTCGTGGAACGGCGCGATCCCGACACCCCCGTTCTCCAGGGTCCCGATGTACTGCGACGGGTCGAACTCGTCGTTGAGCGCCTCCTCCGTCGTCGCGAACGTCGCCCCGCCGATCTGCTTGAGCACGGAGGTGAGGATGTACTGGCCGAACTCCGGGACGGTGAGGAACCCGTCGCTGTCCACCCAGATCACCTTCACACCGTCGGCCTCGGACGCCGCAGCGAGCGTGCCCTTGCCCACCGGTCCGGCCACCGGCAGGACGATGTCAGCGCCCTGCTGGATGAAGTTCTGGCTGAGCTGCTTGCCCTTGTTCTCGTCGGTGAAGTCACCGGTGAACGAGCTGGTGTCGGCGTTGCCGGTCCACCCGAGCACCTGGACACTGGTGCCCTTCTCCTCGTTGTGCTTCTCCACACCCTTCGCGAAGCCGTCCATGAAGATCGTCACCGTGGGGAACGGCCGGCCTCCGAAGGTGGCCACGATGCCGGTCTCGGTCATCCCGGCTGCGACGTAGCCGGCCAGGTAGGCCGCCTGAGCGGTGTCATACACCAGGGGCTTGACGTTCGGCGGCGGCGGCTCGAAGTCCTCGGTGCTGGGGTCGCCGTCCGGGGTGTCGTCGACGATGCCGAAGTTCTGGTCCGGGTTGGCCAGCGCGGCGTCGACCGTGGCCGAGCCCATCGCGAACCCGACCGTGAAGATGATCCCGCACTCGTCCTGGATGAGCGCCTCGATGTTCGGCCCGTACTCGGCGGCGTCGTTGGACTCCACCAGGTTGGTCTGCACCCCGAGCTCGGCCTCGGCCCGCTCCAGGCCCTCGGCTCCGGACTGGTTGAACGACTGGTCGTCGAATCCGCCCTCGTCGGAGACCATGCAGGCCTTGAAGTCGACCTGCTCAGCGGCAGCCTCCGTGGCGGTGGCGTCCTGCGTGGACTCGGCCTCTTCCTCCGGCGTGGTACCGCAAGCGGCCAGCACGAGTGCCGCGGCACCGACCAGCGCCGCGGAACGTAGTGGTGTTCTCAATTGCCCTCCCCTGACAGTCCGACCCCGTGCGGGTCGCCTGATGCTACCTGCCGCTTGTGCGGCTCAGCGGGGAGGGCGCGCGGGGGGAAGGCAGCACCGCACAGGCGGCCATCAGCCGGACGGCCAGGCCGATCGCGTCCTCGTCCGGGTCGAAGGTGCCTTGGTGCAGGTCGGCGGCCCGCGTGTCGCCCGGGTGCCGCACGCCCAGCCGGGCCAGCGCCCCAGGGACCTTCTCCAGGTACCAGGCGAAGTCCTCGGCACCGAGGCTCTGGTCGGTCGGGACGGCGCCGTCCGGCCCGAGGACCGCCACCGCGGCCTCCCGCATGAGCTCGACCGATGCCGCGTCGTTGACCACCGGCGGCACGCCGCGGTAGGTGTCGACCTCCGCGGTCACCCCGAACGGCGCGACCAGCTGCTCGGCCAGGTCCGCCGCCAGGGCCGGGGCGGTCTCCCAGGCGTCCGGGTCGAGGCAGCGGATGGTGCCCTCGGCCCAGCCCTCCGCGGGGATCGCGTTCGCCACGTGCCCGGCGTTGACCCGCCCCCACACCAGGCTGACCCCAGCTCGCGGATCGAGCCGGCGGCCGAGGACGGCGGGCAGCTGCGAGACCAGCACGCCGAGGGCGTGCACGACGTCCTGGGTGAGGTGGGGACGCGCGGTGTGCCCCCCGTCCCCGGACAGCCGCACCAGGATGCGGTCGCTGGCCGAGGTGATCGGCCCGACGGTCAGCCCGAGCTTGCCGGTGTCGAGGCGGGGGTCGCAGTGCAGCGCCAGGATGCGCTCCACACCGTCGAGCCCACCGGCCTCGATCACCTCCTGCGCCCCACCCGGCATGATCTCCTCCGCGGGCTGGAAGACCAGACGGACGGGTCGGGGCAGCAGCCCCTCCCGCGCGAGCTCGGCGAGCACCAGCCCGGCTCCGAGCACCACGGCGCTGTGCACGTCGTGCCCGCACGCATGGCACACCCCGGGCACGGTGGACCGGTAGGGCACCGACTTCTCGTCGCGGACCGGCAGCGCGTCGATGTCGGCCCGCAGCGCCAGCCTCGCCGCAGGCTCGGTCACGTCCGCCGATGGCGCGCCCGGGACTGGTGCCGGGTCGATGTCGCAGACCAACCCGGTGCCCGGCAGCAGCCGAGGTGCAAGACCGGCCTGTCGAAGCCGGGCGGCCAGCACCCGCGTGGTGCGCACCTCGGCTCGCCCGAGCTCGGGGTGGGCGTGCAGGTCCCGCCGCAGCTCGACGGCGTCGGCCTCGACCTGCTTGGCCAACCGCTCCACCTCGCCGAGCAGATCGACCGCTGACACCGCGCACCCGCCCTCGAGACCAGCCCGGACGCCTCGCGAGTCGCCGAGCACTGCCACCGCACGCCGGGATCGGCCCAGGGTAGCCGCGACGACGCGCTCGTCACCTCCCACGCACGGGGGACGGACTCGGCCAGGCACCCGTGGAGTCGCTCACCGGAGCGTTTCACCTGGTTCTCCCCTGATCGGCACTGTCGATACGATGGGCAGCAGGGCAAGTCGGCAGGGAAGTGGGTGAGCACGTGCCAGCCGTTCCAGCAGCGCCCGCCGGGACGCTCTACCGAGGCCGCGAGGGGATGTGGTCGTGGGTGGCCCATCGGGTGACCGGTGTGCTGCTGTTCTTCTTCCTCTACGTCCACGTGCTCGACACCGCCCTGGTCCGGGTCTCCCCCGAGGCCTACAACACGGTGATGGCGACCTACAAGAACCCAGTCGTGGGGTTGCTGGAGGTCGGGCTCGTCGGGGCCGTGCTGTTCCACGCGTTCAACGGCGTTCGCGTCGTCCTCATCGACTTCTGGTCCAACGGTCCCCGCCACCAGCGGCAGATGCTGTGGACGGTCATCGCGCTCTGGGTGCTGCTGATGATCCCGTTCATGATCCGTCACCTCGGCAACGTGTTCGGGGAGTGAGGCAGACGATGGCCACCGCACAGCTCCCGCCGCCCGGAGTCACCGGCTCCCGATCGATCCAGCCGCGCTCGAGCCGATCGAACTTCGAGCTCTACGGCTGGATCTTCATGCGGGTCTCGGGTGTGCTGCTCGTCGTCCTGGTGATCGGCCACCTGTTCGTCAACCTGATGGTCGGCGAAGGCATCAAGGCGATCGACTTCGCGTTCGTCGCCAACAAGTGGGCCAGCCCGTTCTGGCAGGTGTACGACCTGCTCATGCTGTGGCTGGCGATGCTCCACGGCACGAACGGGCTGCGCACGGTCATCAACGACTACGCCGAGCGGGACCAGACCCGCTTCTGGCTCAAGGCCCTTCTCGTGGTCTCGGCGGCAGCGATCATCGTGGTCGGGACGCTGACCATCTTCACCTTCGACCCGTGCATCGACCCCGAGTCCACGCTCGAGGTCTGCCAGATCGACTAGGAGCCCCATGCAGCGACAGCCAGTCCACCACCACAGGTACGACGTGGTGATCGTCGGTGCCGGCGGTGCCGGCATGCGTGCCGCGCTGGAGTCCGGGCAGCGCATCCGCACAGCGGTGCTCACCAAGCTGTACCCGACGCGCTCGCACACCGGGGCCGCGCAGGGAGGCATGTGCGCCGCGCTGGCCAACGTCGAGGAGGACAACTGGGAGTGGCACACCTTCGACACCGTCAAGGGCGGTGACTACCTCGTCGACCAGGACGCTGCGGAGGTGATGTGCCGCGAGGCGATCGACGCGGTGCTCGACCTGGAGAAGATGGGGCTGCCGTTCAACCGCACCCCGGCCGGGCGCATCGACCAGCGCCGCTTCGGTGGCCACACCCGCAACCACGGCGAGGCCGCTGTCCGTCGGTCGTGCTTCGCCGCGGACCGCACCGGTCACATGATCCTGCAGACGCTCTACCAGCAGTGCATCAAGCGGGGCGTGACGTTCTTCAACGAGTTCTACGTCCTCGACGTGCTGATCGAGCAGCAGGACGGGCAGCAGGTCACCACGGGTGTGGTGGCGTACGAGCTGGCCACCGGCGAGGTCCACGTGTTCCAGGCCAAGTCGGTGGTGTTCGCCACCGGAGGCTTCGGCAAGGTGTTCCGCACCACCTCGAACGCCCACACCCTCACCGGCGACGGGATGGGCATCGTGTGGCGGCGCGGGCTGCCGCTGGAGGACATGGAGTTCTACCAGTTCCACCCCACCGGCCTGGCCGTGCTCGGCGTGCTGCTCTCGGAGGCGGCTCGCGGCGAGGGCGGGATCCTGCGCAACGCCGACGGCGAGCGGTTCATGGAGCGCTACGCCCCGACCATCAAGGACCTCGCCCCGCGCGACATGGTGGCTCGGGCGATGGCCAACGAGGTACGCGAGGGACGGGGCTGCGGGCCGGACAAGACCTACGTCCACCTCGACCTCACGCACCTTCCGCGGGAGCAGATCGATGCCAAGCTCCCCGACATCACCGAGTTCGCCCGCACGTACCTCGGGGTCGAGCCCTACACCGAGCCAGTACCGGTCTTCCCGACCGCGCACTACGCCATGGGCGGCATCCCGACCACCATCGACGCCGAGGTTCTCGCCGACAACGAGGCGGTCGTGAGGGGTCTGTACGCCGCCGGGGAGGTCGCCTGCGTGTCCGTGCACGGGGCGAACCGGCTGGGCACCAACTCCCTGCTCGACATCAACGTGTTCGGACGGCGCGCGGGTATCGCCGCGGCCGAGTACGCGGCACAGGCCGACTTCGTCGACCTGCCCGACAACCCGGCCGAACAGGTCGAGAACGAGCTGATCGCGCTGCGCGACGGCGTGGGCGGGGAACGGGTGGCGACCATCCGGGCCGAGCTGCAGGCGACCATGGACATCCACGCCCAGGTGTACCGCACAGAGGGCTCGCTCAAGCAGGCCCTGTCGGACCTGAGCACGCTGCGCGCCCGGTACGCCAGCGTCACCGTGCAGGACAAGGGACGGCGGTTCAACACCGACCTGCTCGAGGCCGTCGAGCTCGGCTTCCTGCTCGAGCTTGCCGAGGTGCTGGTGGTCGGCGCGCTGGCTCGCCGGGAGTCACGCGGCGGGCACTTCCGCGAGGACTACCCCACCCGCGACGACGAGCAGTTCATGCGCCACACCATGGCCTACCGGACCGAGCCGGGTGACGGGTTCGGCGGCAGCGACGTCCGGCTGGACTACAAGCCGGTCGTCATGACGCGCTACCAGCCGATGGAGCGCAAGTACTGATGGAAGTGACGCTGCGGATCCGCCGGTACAACCCGGAGACCGACTCTGAGCCGCACTGGGAGGACTACACGGTTCCCGCCCAGCCGACCGACCGGATCCTCGACGGCCTGCACAAGGTCAAGTGGGACATCGACGGCACGCTCACCTTCCGCCGGTCCTGCGCGCACGGTGTCTGCGGCTCGGACGCCATGCGCATCAACGGGCTCAACCGGCTGGCCTGCAAGACCCTGGTCAAGGACCTCGACGCGTTCACCCAGCTCGGTGACGGGACGCTGGGGGCGGGCAAGCCCATCACGGTCGAGCCGATCAAGGGCCTCCCGGTGCTCAAGGACCTCGTGGTCGACATGGAGCCATTCTTCGACGCCTACCGGTCGGTCATGCCGTTCCTGATCACCACCGGGAGCGAGCCCACCCGCGAGCGGCTCCAGAGCCCGGTCGAGCGGGCCCGTTTCGACGACACCACCAAGTGCATCCTGTGCGCGGCCTGCACGACCTCATGCCCGGTGTACTGGACCGACGGGCAGTACTTCGGGCCCCAGGCCATCGTCGGCGCTCACCGGTTCATCTTCGACAGCCGGGACGAGGGGGCGGCGACGCGGCTGCAGATCCTCAACGACACCGAGGGCGTGTGGCGGTGCCGGACCACCTTCAACTGCACCGATGCCTGCCCCCGCGGCATCGAGGTGACCAAGGCCATCCAGGAGGTCAAGCGCGCCCTGATCTTCGGCCGCGTCTGACCGCAGGCTACCGACCCAGCGGGAACTCACCCACCACCTGCCACGCGTCGCGGCGGTGCTCGTACATCGTCACGGCGGTGACCAGGTAGCGCGCCTGGAACGTGGTCAGCGCAAGGAACGCCTCGTCCAGCTCGACCTCGGGTAGGTCGTGCGCGATCGTCACATGGGGGTGGTAGGGGAACGCCTGCTTGGAGAACAGCGGTCCCGAGCGGAGGTCCGCGGCCAGCGTCTCGCAGCTGCCGATCCCGTCGACGACACCGACGAAGACGACTGGCGACACCGGACGGAACGTGCCGGTGCCGCGCAGGTGCACCGCGAAGGGGTCGTGATGGCGCGCGACTTCGCCCACGTGGTCGACGATCTCGGCGAGGGAGGCCTCATGCACCTGTGTTGGCGGCACCAACGTGATGTGCGCGGGAGTGGGCGGCGGCCGCCCCTCGGCGAACGTGCGGTAGGCGTCCAGAGCCGGCCCGTGCGGCCGCGGCACGGGCAGCACCACTCCGAGGACAGGCAGGACCGGTGTCTCCCCCGTCAGCGTCTTCCCGGGACGAAGCCGACCCGGTCGTAGACGGCCCGCAGCGTCTGTCCTGCCACGGACGCTGCCCGGCCGGCACCGGCCAGCAGCACCTCGACCAGCTCGTCGGGGTTGTCCATGAGCTGCAGGGTGCGCTCCCGGAACGGCGTGAAGGTCTCCACGACCACCTCGGCGAGCTCCTTCTTCAGCTCGCCGTAGCCGCGGCCGACGTAGTCGTCCTGGACCTGCTGCGGGGTGCGGCCGGTGAGTGAGGCGAGCATGACGGCGAGGTTGGTGACGCCGGGCTTGGACTCCGGGTCGATGAGCACCTCACGGCCGGTGTCGGTGACCGCCGAGCGGATCTTCTTGGCGTTGACGGCGGGGTCGTCCAGCAGGTCGAGCACGCCCCCGGGCGTCGAGGTCGACTTGCTCATCTTGGCGGTCGGGTCCGCCAGGTCGAGGATCTTCGCCGTGCCGGACATGATGAACGAGGCCGGCAGCACGAACGTGTCGCCGTAGCGGCTGTTGAACCGCTGGGCCAGCGTGCGGGTCAGCTCCAGGTGCTGGCGCTGGTCCTCCCCGACCGGCACCCGGTCGGCCTGGTAGAGCAGGATGTCCGCAGCCTGCAGGACGGGGTAGGTGAACAGCCCGACGGTCGCCCGTTCGGCACCGCCCCTGGCGGTCTTGTCCTTGAACTGCGTCATCCTGCTGGCCTCGCCGAACCCGGTCAGGCACGACAGCACCCAGGCCAGCTGGGCGTGCTCGGGCACCTGGCTCTGCACGAACAGCGTGCACCGCTGGGGGTCGAGTCCGGCGGCCAGCAGCTGGGCTGCAGCGAGCAAGGTCCTCCGACGCAGGGTGGCAGGCTCGTGCTCGACGGTGATCGCGTGCTGGTCCACCACGCAGTAGAAGGCGTCGTGGTCGTCCTGCAGGGCCACCCAGTGCTTGAGCGCACCGAGGTAGTTGCCCACGTGGAAGGAGTCGGCGGTCGGCTGGATGCCGGACAGTACCCGGGGCATCTCCAGGGCAGCGGGCGGTGACATGCCGGGCATTCAAGCAAACGCGTCCGCGTCCTCAGGCGAGGGCGGCGGCAGCGCGCTGACCCGTACCCGGGCGATGCGGCGCCCGTCCAGCTCCAGCACCTCGAGGCGGTGGCCGAGCGCCTCCACCGCCTCCCCCGGCTCCGGCAGCTTGCCGAGCTGGGAGATGACGAAGCCGGCGACGGTCTCGTAGGGACCCTCCGGCAGCTCCACGCCGGTCTGCTCGGCGAACTCGTCGAGGTTCAGCAGTCCATCGACCTCGCCGAGCCGCGGCCCCGCCTCCTCCGGACCGGGGATGTCGTACTCGTCGCGGATGTCGCCGACGAGCTCCTCGACGAGATCCTCCATGGTGACGATCCCGTCGGTGCCCCCGTACTCGTCGACCACGATGGCCAGATGGCTGCCGGTTCGCCGCATCTCGGTCAGTGCCGGGAGCAGGCGCTTGGTCCCCGGCAGGAAGAGCACCTGCCGCGCCAGGCTGCCCACGCGCACCGTCCGCCCGGCCATGTCCGGGTCGAGCAGGTCCCTGACGTGGACGAACCCGGCGACGTCGTCCGGCGAGCCCTCGATGACCGGGTACCGCGAGTGCGGCTGGTCCGCGGCGTGACGTACCGCGGTGCTCACCGGGAGGTCGGCGGAGAGGAAGTCCACCTCGGTGCGCGGCACCATCACCTCCTTGATCTGACGGTCACCGGCCTCGAACACATCTCCCACGATGCGCCGCTCCTCCTCGCCGAGCTCCTCGTGGCCGGAGACGATGTCGCGCAGCTCCTCGGAGCTGATCTGGTCGCGACCCGCCTCGGGGTTGGCCCCCAGTACGCGCACCACCACGTCGGTCGACGCCGAGAGCAGCCAGATGACCGGGCGGACCAGGGTGGCGAGCACGTCCAGCGGCGGGCCGAGGACCAAGGACACGCGCTCAGCCCGCTGCAGCGCCAGGCGCTTGGGCACCAGCTCGCCGAGCACCAGCGACGTGTAGGCGATGAACAACGTGATCAGCACGAGCGCACTGGTGGCGGCGGCCTCCGGTGCTAGCCCCCAACCCTCGAGCACCGGGGCGACGTCGTCGGCCAGCGTCGCGGCACCGAAGGCAGCGGAGAAGAAGCCGGCGACGGTGACGCCGATCTGCACGGCCGCCAGGAACCTGTTCGGGTCGTCGGCCAGCCGGGCGAGCCTCGCTCCTCGTCGACCCTGCGTCGAAAGGGCCCGGATCTGGCTGTCGCGCAGCGACACCAGAGCGATCTCGGCAGCGGCAAAGAGGCCGCCGATGAGGATGAAGAGCAGGACGAGGAGCACATTGCCCCAGGTGGTACCCATACCGGCTCAGCCGCGGGGAT
>CAYHHE010000030.1:0-12781 GCA_964356295.1 uncultured Actinomycetes bacterium
TGCCTAGCCCCGGCCGGCAGCTCCTGCGCCACCCTGATCGCCAGGTCCCCCGGCCTCGCGCCTCGGCGGTCGGAGGCGAAGCCTCGTAGACTGCTGCACCGTGATCAGGCGAGTGGACCTGCGGCAGGCTGACGTCTCCAGCCCGCGCGAGTACCGCCATCTGGTGCCGCGGGCCGCCATGGATGTCGAGCACGCGCTGGACGCCGCCCGTGCGATCTGTGCTGCGGTCCACGAGCGGGGTGACGCGGCGCTGCTCGAGCTCGCCGAGCGGTTCGACCGGGTGCGCCCGGCCTCGGTCCGGGTTCCCGGCGACGTTCGGGACGCCGCCCTGCACGATCTGGACCCAACGGTGCGAGCGGCCCTCGAGGTGGCCATCGATCGGGCCCGCCGGGTCCACGCCGACCAGCGACGCCAGGACGTGACTACCACGGTCGTGCCCGGCGGGACGGTCACCGAGCGGTGGGTGCCGGTGCGACGCGTCGGGCTCTATGTGCCGGGCGGGCTGGCCGTCTACCCCAGCAGCGTGGTGATGAACGTCGTCCCGGCGCAGACCGCGGGTGTCCACTCGCTGGCGGTGGCGTCCCCACCGCAGGCCGACAACGACGGCTGGCCCGACCCGACCATCCTGGCGGTGTGCGCCATGCTCGGGGTGGACGAGGTCTACGCCACCGGAGGCGCCCAGGCGATCGCGATGTTCGCCTACGGGACGCGGTCCTGCGAGGCGGTCGACCTCGTCACCGGTCCCGGCAACATCTGGGTGACTGCGGCCAAGCGGCTGCTGGAGGGGCTGGTCGGCATCGACTCCGAGGCCGGGCCCACCGAGATCGCCATCCTCGCCGACGACACCGCCGACCCGGTCCACGTCGCCGCCGACCTGATCAGTCAGGCTGAGCACGACCCGCTGGCCGCCAGTGTGCTGGTCACCACCTCGCCGGCCCTGGCCGACGCGGTTGCCGCCGAGCTGCCGGGCCAGGTGGCCGCGACCAAGCACGCCGAGCGCATCTCTGCCGCGCTCGGTGGGCAGCAGAGCGCCATCGTGGTGGTGCGCGACCTCGAGCAGGGTCTCGCGATCGTCGACGCCTACGCCGCGGAGCACCTGGAGATCCAGACCCGTGACGCGGCCGAGGTCGCTGCCCGCGTGCACAACGCCGGGGCGGTATTCGTCGGGCCATGGGCCCCGGTGTCGCTGGGCGACTACGTGGCCGGCTCCAACCACGTGCTGCCCACCGGTGGGTGCGCGGTGCACTCGTCCGGGCTGTCGGTCCAGACGTTCCTGCGCGGCATCCACGTCGTCACCTACGACGAGGACGCCCTGCGGGGCAGCGCGGCACACGTGGTGGCGCTGGCCCACGCCGAAGACCTGCCCGCCCACGCGGCGGCGGTGACCCTGCGCGGCACCCCCGACTCGTGAGCGCCGACCTGCCGGTCCGCCCCGAGCTGCGCGGCGCCGTCCCGTACGGCGCCCCCCAGCTCGACGTCCCGGTGCGGCTGAACACCAACGAGAACCCCTACCCGCCGCCGCCGGAGGTGGTGGCCGCCGCCGCGGAGGCGGTGCGCGGCTGCGTCGCCGACCTCAACCGTTACCCGGACCGGGAGGCCTCGGCGCTGCGCACGGACCTCGCCGCGTACCTGCGCAGCGACAGCGGGGTGGCGTTGGACGCCTCGGCGGTCTGGGCCGCCAACGGGTCCAACGAGGTCATGGTGCAGCTGCTCCAGGCGTTCGGCGGGCCGGGCCGCACCGCCATGTCGTTCGCGCCCACCTACTCGATGTACCCGGAGTACGCCCGCGACACCTTCACCGGATGGGTCACCGGAGCGCGGTCGGCCGACTTCACCCTCACGGCCGCCGACGCCGCAGCACAAGTGCGGGCGGTGCGTCCCGACGTGGTGTTCCTGGCCTCGCCGAACAACCCCACCGGCACCGCGCTGCCGGGTGAGGTGGTCGACGCGGTGCACGAGGCCACCACGGGGATCGTCGTGGTCGACGAGGCGTACGCGGAGTTCCGGCGCGCTGGCACGCCGAGCGCGCTGACGCTGCTGGCCGGGCGTCCCCGGCTCGTGGTCACCCGGACGATGAGCAAGGCCTTCGCGTTCGCCGGCGCGCGCGTCGGCTACGCGGCCGCCGACCCGGCGCTGGTCGACGTGCTGCGGGTGGTCCGGCTGCCCTACCACCTCTCCTCACTGACCCAGGCAGTCGCGCGGGTGGCGCTGGCCCACGCCTCGCAGCTGCAGCGTGACGTGGCCCGGCTGCGCCGGTCCCGCGACGACCTGGTGGCATGGCTGCGTGCCCAGGGCTTCGTCGTCCCGGACAGCGACGCCAACTTCGTCCTCGTCGGGCCGTTCGACGACCGGCACGCGGTGTGGGAAGGCCTGCTGGCCCGCGGGGTGCTGGTTCGTGAGGTCGGCCCGCCACAATGGCTGCGGGTGACCGTGGGCACCGAGCCGGAGATGGCTGCCTTCCGGGCAGCGCTGTCGCTCGTCGACCCGCCCACCGGCCACGCACCACGTCCGACCCAGGAGGCGATGACATGACCGGCCGCACCGCGCGCGTCGAGCGGGTGACCAAGGAGTCCCGGGTGCTGGTCGAGCTCGACCTCGACGGCACCGGCCGCACGCAGGTCGCCACCGGGGTGGGCTTCTACGACCACATGCTCGCCCAGGTGGGCCGGCACGGGCTGCTCGACCTCGCCGTGAGCACTCAGGGCGACCTGCACATCGACGCCCACCACAGCGTCGAGGACACCGCCATCGCCCTTGGCCAGGCACTGGCCCAGGCCCTCGGCGACAAGTCCGGCATCCGCCGCTTCGGGGACGCCCTGGTGCCGCTGGACGAGACCCTGGTCCAGGTGGCCGTCGACCTGGCCGGCCGGCCCTACTGCGTGCACACCGGTGAGCCGGCCGGGCAGGAGTACGCGCTCATCGGCGCCGGGGGCGGCGTGCCCTACGTCGGATCCCTCACCCGCCACGTGCTGGAGACCCTCGCGCACAACGCCGCGCTCGCCCTGCACGTCCGCGTGCTGGCCGGACGGGACCCACACCACATCGTCGAAGCCCAGTTCAAGGCCCTGGGACGGGCGCTGCGCGACGCGGTGGCCATCGACCCACGCGAGGCCGGGATCCCGTCCACCAAGGGCGCGCTATGAGCGCGGCAGGTGCAGGCACCTGATGGGTCTGCTGCTGCTCGCTCTGGCCGCGTTCCTGCTCGGCGGGCTGATTGCCTTCCGCCGGCAGGGCAAGCCGATCAGCGTCCAGGTCGTCCTGGGCATCGGCGCAGCCGCGCTGGCCGTCCTCGCGCTACGCAGCGAGCCGTTCGCGTGAGCCCGCCCACGGTTGTCGTCCTGGACTACGGCTCGGGTAACGTGCGCTCGGCGGTCCGCGCGATCGAGCGGGCCGGGGCGCAGGTCACCCTCACCGCCGACCGTGCCGCCGCGAGCGACTGCGACGGCCTCGTGGTGCCTGGCGTGGGAGCGTTCGCCGCCTGCATGGCCGGCCTGACAGCGGTGCGCGGCCATGAGGTGATCGACCGTCGGCTGGCCGGCGGTCGCCCGGTGCTGGGCATCTGCGTCGGCATGCAGGTGCTGTTCGAGCGTGGCGTCGAGCACGGGGTGCAGACCGAGGGTCTCGGGGAGTGGCCCGGCGTGGTGGAGCGGCTGCACACCCGTCCGCTGCCGCACATGGGCTGGAACACCGTCGAGCCACCGGAGGGAACCGTGCTTCTGGAAGGCCTCTCCGGTCACCTCTTCTACTTCGTGCACTCCTACGGGGTGCGGGAGTGGACCATGCCGAGCGAGCACCCTCTGCTGCGCCCGCCGCAGATCACCTGGGCCAGCCACGGCGGGGACCGGTTCGTCGCTGCGGTGGAGAACGGTCCGCTGGTGGCCACCCAGTTCCACCCGGAGAAGTCCGGTGACGCCGGTGCGGCGCTGCTGCGGGGCTGGGTGAGCCGGCTGTGACCGACCCGCACGTCTGGGACACCCACCGCTACGACCGCGACTTCTCCTTCGTCGCCGCCTACGGGGAGACCATCCTCGGCTGGCTGGGCCCACAGCGCGGCGAGCGGATCCTCGACCTCGGCTGCGGGACCGGCGAGCTCACCGCACGGCTCGTGGCCACCGGCGCTCAGGTCGTCGGGCTGGATGCCGACGCCGGCATGGCCGACGCCTTTCGGGCCCGGCTCCCCGGCGTGCCCATCGTGGTGGCCGACGCGCAGCAGCCGTGGCCGGCCGCGCCGCCGCTGGACCAGCCGTTCGACGCGGTCTTCAGCAACGCGGCCCTGCACTGGATGCCGCAGGCCCGTTCGGTCGCGGCACTCATGGCGCAGGCGCTGCGCCCGGGCGGGCGGCTGGCCGCGGAGCTGGGCGGGGTGGGCAACGTCGCCGCCATCCACGCTGCCGCCGAGTCCGCCGCCGCCGACCTCGGGCTGCCGGCCCCGACGTGGCGCCGCTACTTCCCCAGCCCGGCCGAGTACGCCGACGTGCTGGAGCGGGCGGGCTTCGAGGTGCGGCAGATGGAGCTGGCCGACCGACCCACCCGGCTGCCCGGGCCGGACGGGCTGGCCGACTGGCTCGACGTGTTCGGCTCCGGTGCGCTGGGCGCGCTCGAGCCCGACCAGCGCCGGCGGCTGGTCGAGGAGGCCGTGCGCCGCGCCCGTCCGGTGCTGTGGCAGGACGACGCCTGGTGGGCCGACTACCGGCGGCTGCGGGTGCTCGCCGTCCGCCTGGACCCGTCGACGTAGGCTGCGCGCCCGTGCCCGGTCTGGTCCTGCTGCCCGCCGTCGACGTCGCCGACGGTCAGGCGGTGCGCCTGGTTCAAGGCCGGGCCGGCACCCAGACCTCCTACGGCGACCCGCTGTCTGCGGCGCTGGCCTGGCAGCGCGCCGGTGCGGCCTGGATCCACCTGGTCGACCTCGACGCTGCGTTCGGCCGTGGCACCAACCGCGACCTCATCGCCGACACCGTGCGCCGCCTCGACGTCGCGGTGGAGCTGTCCGGCGGCATCCGCGACGACGCGTCGCTGGAGGCGGCCCTGGCGACCGGCTGCGAACGGGTGAACCTGGGGACCGCCGCGCTGGAGGATCCCGACTGGACCCGCCGCGTCATCGCCGAGCACGGCGAGCGCATCGCCGTCGGGCTCGACGTGCGCGGCCGAACCCTGGCAGCACGCGGCTGGACCAGGCAGGGCGGTGACTTGTTCGAGGTTCTGGCCCGGCTCGACGCCGACGGCTGCGCGCGCTACGTGGTCACCGACGTCACCAAGGACGGCACGCTGCGCGGCCCCAACCTGGACCTGCTGCATCAGGTGTGCCAGTCCACCGACCGCCCGGTCGTCGCCAGCGGCGGGGTGGCCAGCCTGGACGACCTCCGGGCGCTGCGCGGCATGGTCGGCGCCGGGGTCGAAGGCGCGATCGTCGGCAAGGCCCTCTACGCCGGTGCCTTCACCCTCGAGCAGGCGCTGGCCGTGGCCGCGGTCGACGACTGAGGCTCACCTCACCTTGCCCGCTCCCGCTCGAGAGCCGGGCGAGGTCGTCCATGGGGCCCCTCATCCAGGCGCCGTACTCTTGGGGGGTGTCTCTGGCCGTGCGGGTCATTCCGTGCCTGGACGTCGACGCCGGGCGGGTGGTCAAGGGCGTGAACTTCGTCGACCTGCGCGACGCCGGGGACCCGGTGGAGATGGCTCGCGCCTACGACGCCGAGGGCGCCGACGAGCTGGTGTTCCTGGATGTGACGGCCTCCAGCGACAGCCGGCAGACCACCTACGACGTGGTGCGGGCCACCGCTGAGCAGGTCTTCATCCCGCTCACCGTCGGTGGGGGTGTGCGAAGCGTCGACGACGTCGACCGGCTGCTGAGGGCCGGGGCGGACAAGGTGGGCGTCAACACCGCGGCCATCGGCCGACCGGAGCTGGTGGCCGAGATCGCCGACCGGTTCGGCAACCAGGTGCTGGTGCTCTCGGTGGACGCGCGCCGCTGCCAGGGCGAGCCCACCGAGTCCGGGTTCGAGGTGACCACGCACGGGGGTCGCCGAGGCACCGGCATCGACGCTGTCGCGTGGGCCCGGCGGGCCTGCGACCTGGGCGCGGGCGAGATCCTGCTCAACTCCATGGACGCCGACGGCACCAAGGCGGGCTTCGACCTGGCTCTCATCGAGCTGGTCCGGGCTGCCGTGACCGTTCCGGTGATCGCCAGCGGCGGTGCTGGGGCGCTGGAGCATTTCGCGCCGGCGGTCGATGCCGGTGCCGACGCGGTGCTCGCCGCGAGCGTGTTCCACTTCGGCCAGCTGCGCATCGGCGAGGTCAAGGACGCGCTGGCCGCCGCCGGTCATCCCGTGCGCCGCACGAGTACGACGCTGGGCTAGGCCTCTCGTGTCGATCCACCGACGACGTCGCACGCCGCGGGGCGATCAGACCGCCAGCGGGGTCTCGGCGAACCGGGCGACCAGGTCGCTGGGGCCCTCGAGCTCCACGAGGGCATGGTCGGAGCGTCCGAAGGCGTGCATCACCAGCTCACCGACCGGGCCGGACACGATCACCGCCGGATGACCGGGCTTCATGACCAGCTCGGCCCCGTCTGGTCGGCGCAGCACCACCGGCACCGTGGCGTTGCGGTAGAACTGCTTGCCGGCGGTGCGCAGCAGGGCCCACAAGGCCCGCTCGTCGGAGGCCGACAGCTCCCGGGGAGCCCAGCCGGGCTGGGCGCGGCGCACGTCCTCGTGGTGCACGAAGTACTCGCTGGCGTTCATGCGCGCGTCCACGGCGGGGATCGACGATGGGGACCATCGCGGCGGGGTCCGAACCCGGCCCACCAGCCTGGCCCAGTCGCCGCTGGCCATCTCGTGCTGTCGGCGGCCCATCAGCCCGGAAAGCGGCTTGACCACGATCCCGGCCGCCAGCGGGCTGGTCTCCCGCAGGTGAAGGTGGGCGGCGAGGTCGCGGGTGTCCCACCCCTCGCACAGGGTCGGCGCGTCGGGACCGACCTCGACGAGCAGGTCGCACAGCGCGGCCCTCTCCCGGGATGCCAGGCTCATGATGGGTAAGGATAGGCATCCGGGCGCTCCCGCGCCCGTCGAGCCCGGGATGGCCCCTAGCGTCGAGGCCTACCGAGGGCGGGACCGCGCCACGCTGGCGGCGTGGCGCGCCAGCGAGTCGTCCAGCGGCTCGAGGGTGTGCTGCATGCCGGCCACCGCCAGTGAGGCAGCGAGCAGGTGGTCGGCCAGCACCGGAGCCTTCGCGAGCACCGGTCCGTGCAGGTAGGTGCCGATCACGTTGTCGCGGCGGGCACCCTCGGTGCCGTCGGTGCCGTTGTTGCCCTGGCCGAGAGCGGTGCGTGCCAGCGGACGGGCTGCGGGCCCGAGGTAGGTCAGCCCGCTGTGGTTCTCGTAGCCGACCAGCGGTCCGAAGTCGCTCTCGGCGGACACGTTGCCGATCATCCGGGTCGGCCCGGCCTCGGTGTGGACGTCGAGCAGCCCGATGCCGTCGAGCCGGGGAGCCTGCCACGGCTGGAAGTAGTGGCCGGCCATCTGGTAGCTGCCGCAGATCAGCAGCATCGGGATGCCGTCATCCGCGCGGGCCCGCAGATCCGGTCCCCTTGCCGCGAGGTCGTCGGTGATCACCGCCTGGCCCGCGTCCTGGCCCCCGCCACCGACGATGACGTGCGTGTCGGTCGGCAACCGGTCGCCGACGCCCACCCGGGTCACCTCGACCGGGATGCCACGCCACTCCAGGCGGCGGCGCAGCACCGCGACGTTGCCGTTGTCGCCGTAGATGTTCATCTCCGCGGCGTACAGGTGGACGATCCGGATCCTCATGACACGCTCCGGGCCCGGCGGCGTCGCCGGCCCGCACCGACCGGCCGGGTCATCTGGTGAAGCTGCCACATCGCCGTGTAGGTCGTGTAGACGACGACCCGGCCCCCGGGCGGGGCCGCGTCCACCGCCTGGCGCAGCGCCTCGGGGACGTCCGGGACGACGGCCGCTACCGGCACCTGGTCGTAGCGCAGGCGCAGTGCCATGTCCGCGGCTCGGGTGCCGGCGGTGATGACCGGGCCACGGGTGGCGGTCAAGGAGGTGAAGTCCACGTCCCAGAGCCACGAGACGTCCCGCCCGTCGGCGTACTCGTCGTTGATGGCCACCACGCTGACGTCCGGCGGGGGCTCCTCCTGCGACAGCAACGCCATGCGGAACCCGCCGGGGTTCTTGGCCAGCTGCAGCACGACGGTGCGCCCCCGCACCTGTAGTGCCTCGCCACGACCGAAGGCGGGCGGGACGTCGGCCAACCGAGCGACGATCTCCTCGACGGGCAGCCCGTCGCCGCGCGCGGCGGCGATGACTGCCGCGGCGTTCTGCGCGTTGTGGGCGCCCTCGGCCCGAAGCTCGACGTCGACCGTGGTCTCCTCGACCCGGTAGGTCGACACGGTCGGGGTGTACCGGACAAGCTCGACGTCGACCGGCACAGCGACACTCGGTGCGCCGACCGACTCCGCGTGCAGCTCGTCGTCGGTGCGGAACACCGACCGCAAGGAGGCGTCGACGCCGAACCACCGCACCGGGACGCGGGCCAGATCGGCCAGCGCGGCCACCCGTGGGTCGTCCCGGTTCAGGACCACCTCGCCGGTGGCGGCGGCCACGGCGCGTCCCAGCAGGCGCGCGGTGTGGTCGATCTCGCCGAAGCGGTCCATCTGGTCACGCAACACGTTGAGCACGACCACCTGCCGCGGCGGGAACTGCTCGACGAACCGTGCGGCGTAGGCCTCGTCGAGCTCGAACACGGCCAGGTCGTGGTCGAGCCGGCCGTTCCAGCGGGCGGCGTCCACGATCGCGCTGACCGCGCCGCGGGTGAAGTTGCTGCCTGTCGGGTTGGTCAGCACCCGGTAGCGGCCGGCGAGGACGCCGGTGAGCATCTTCGTGGTCGTCGTCTTGCCGTTCGTGCCGCTCACCACGGTGACGCCGCACGGCAGGGTCTGCAAGCGGCGGGCGAGGTAGCCGGCGTCGACCGCCTCCACCACCTTGCCCGGGAGCGTCCCGCCGGTGCGCCCGGCCAGGCGCAGCGCGGACTGCACGCCCTTGCCCAGCAGGGTCGACACCGTGTCCACGTCGCGCGAGGGTAGCCGCCTCGGAACACCGCGCCGGGCAGCCTGGTTAGGCACGGGCGTGGCCGAGGACCAGGTGACGTTGCGCGAGGGCGCCCGGATCCTGGTCGGCGGCATCCGGGCAGAGCCGTGGGTGTTCAGCCTGGCGCTGCTCGGGAGCGCCGCGTTCGGGGTCATCACCGTCGCCGGAGCCCGGGCCGTCGGGTACGTCACCGACACGGTCATCACCCCGGCGTTCACCACCGGCACCACGACCGCAGCCGCGCTCCTCGGCGCCGCCGGGCTGCTGGTCGGGGTGGCACTGCTCAAGGCCGCGGCGATCGTCATGCGACGGCTGTTCGCCGGCATCATGCAGTTCCGGCTGCAGGCCCGCGACCGTCACCGGGTGACCCACCAGTACCTGCGGCTCCCCCTGTCGTGGCACCAGCGGCACCCGACGGGCGAGCTGCTGTCCAACGCCAACGCCGACGTCGAGGCCACCTGGGCCCCGGTGGCGCCGATGCCGATGGCGCTGGGCGTGGTGATCATGCTCGCGGTGTCGCTGACGGCGATGATCGCCGCCGACCCGGTGCTGGGGCTCGTCGGGCTGCTGCTGTTCCCGCTGGTCATGGTGGTCAACGTGGCCTACCAGCGCCGGATGGCCCCGCTGGCCGCCCATGCGCAGGCACTGCGGGCGGAGGTGTCGGCGGTGGCACACGAGTCCTTCGACGGCGCGCTGGTGGTCAAGGCGTTGGGACGTGAGGCCGAGGAGACCCACCGCTTCGCTGTCGCGGCCGGCGAGCTCCGCGACGTCAACGCCCGGGCCGGGCGGCTGCGCGGCCTGTTCGACCCGCTCATCGAGGCGCTGCCGACCCTCGGGGTGCTGGCCGTCCTGCTGCTGGGAACCGCTCGGGTCGCCTCCGGTGCGATCGAGGCGGGCACCGTGGTCGAGGTCGCGTACCTGCTGACCGTCATCGCGTTCCCGGTCCGGGCCATCGGCTGGCTGCTCGGTGAGATGCCGCGCAGCGTCGTGGGGTGGCGGCGGGTCCACCGGGTGCTGCGCGCCACCGGTGCGATGCCCTACGGCCGCGGTTCCCTGCCCGGCACCGGCCCGCTCGGCGCCGCCGCGTCCGCGCTCACCTACTCCTACCAGCCGGAGTCCCCGGTGCTGCGCGAGGTCGACCTGGACGTCTCGCCCGGGCGGGTGCTCGCCGTGGTCGGCGCCACCGGAGCCGGCAAGTCGACGCTGGTGTCGCTGCTCGTGCGCCTGGTGGATCCCGACCGCGGCCAGGTCGTGCTGGACGACGTGGACGCGCGCGACCTGGCCGTCGGGGTGCTCCCCGGGGTGTCCGCGGTGGTTCTTCAGCAGGCGTTCCTGTTCGACGACACCGTGCGAGGCAACGTCACCCTCGGCGAGGACATCCCCGACGACCAGGTGTGGCAGGCGCTGCGGCTGTCCCAGGCGCACGAGTTCGTCGCTGCCCTCCCCGCGGGCCTGGACACCAGGATCGGCGAGCGCGGCACCTCCCTGTCCGGCGGGCAGCGGCAACGCCTGGCGCTGGCCCGAGCCGTCGTCCGACGCCCTCGGCTGCTGGTGCTGGACGACGCGACGAGCGCAGTGGACCCCGACGTCGAGCAGCGCATCCTCAACGGGCTGCGCGCCTCCGCCGCCGGCACCACTGTGGTGGTCGTCGCTCACCGGCCGGCGACCATCGCGCTGGCCGACGAGGTCGCATTCGTCTGCGACGCGACGATCGCCGACCACGGGACGCACGCGGAGCTGGTCGCGCGCAACCCGGGGTACCGGGCGCTGGTCACCGCGTACGAGGCTCAGGCGCAGGCCCTGGCAGGACGCGACCCGGTGGTCATCCCGTGAGCGCGCGGGCCGCGGCTCGTGAGGCGGCAACCGCGGCCACCCCACCCGGCGCCGCGGTCGGCGGGATCGGGTCCGGGTCGGCGTGGACGACCATCCGGCGAGGCCTGGCGCTCTCGCCGGAGATCCGCGACGGCCTCCCCCTGACCCTGCTGCTCGCCCTGGTGGCCACCGCCGGACGGGTCGTCGTGCCCGTCGCCGTGCAGCAGACGATCGACCGCGGTTTCGGGGCTGCGACGGGTACCGGTGTCGACAGCCAGGCAGTGACGACCATGCTCGCGCTGGGTGTCCTGGCGGTCGTCATCACCGCCGGGGCTGCCTTCGCGATGAACGCCCGGCTCTTCCGGGCCAGCGAGGCTGGGCTGGCCACCCTTCGGGTCACGGCATTTCGGCACGTCCACGACCTGTCCGTGCAGACCCAGAACACCGAGCGTCGAGGCAGCCTGGTGTCACGGGTGACCAGCGACGTGGACTCCCTGTCGCTGTTCCTGCAGTGGGCCGGGGTGTTCCTCATCGTCGCCACCGGGCAGCTGCTGCTGGCCAGCGTCGTCATGGCCGTCTACTCCTGGCAGCTCGCGCTGGTCGTGTGGGCGGCGTTCCTGCCTCTCGTGCTCGCGCTGCGCGGGCTGCAGAAGCGGCTCGCCCGGGCCTACCTCGCCGTCCGCGAGCGGGTCGGTGTCATGCTCGCAGCCATCTCGGAGGCGGTCGTCGGTGCCGAGGTGGTTCGTGCCTACGGCATCGAGGAGCGCACCGGGGACCGCATCGACACCGCGATCGACCGGCACCGAGCCGCTGCGATCAGGGCGCAGGCGTTCTCCGTGGGAGCCTTCTCCACCGGCGAGGTGGTCGCCGGGGTCGCCAACGCGGCCGTGGTCGTCGTCGGGGTGCTGCTCGGTCTGTCCGGCGACATCACCGCTGGACGGCTGGTGGCCTTCCTGTTCCTGGTCGCCCTGTTCGTGCAGCCGGTCCAGCTGGGCACCGAGATGCTCAACGAGATGCAGAACGCGATCGCGGGCTGGCGACGCGTCCTCGGCGTCCTCGACACCCCGGCTGACGTGTCCGACCCGGGCCCAGCAGGGGAGGACCTTCCGGCGCGGGCCGTCGCCGTCGACTTCGACCGGGTCGGCTACGCCTACCCGGGTGGACCGCTGGTGCTCAGCGAGGTCGACCTGCACATCCCCGCCGGCCAGCGGGTCGCTGTCGTCGGGGAGACCGGCTCGGGCAAGTCGACGTTCGTCAAGCTGCTGACCAGGCTGATGGACCCGACGACGGGCCGGGTCCTCCTGGACGGCGTGGACCTGCGCCGGGTGCGGTTCGCCTCGCTGCGGCGCCGTGTCGTCCTGGTGCCCCAGGAGGGCTTCCTGTTCGACGACACGCTGGCGGCCAACCTGCGCTATGGGCGCCCGGACGCCGACGAGGACGACCTGACCGACGCGCTCACCGACCTCGGGCTCGGCGACTGGCTGGGCGGCCTGCCCCACGGCCTGCAGACCCGCGTCGGGCAACGCGGCGAGTCGCTGTCGGTCGGGGAGCGCCAGCTCGTCGCGCTGGTTCGGGCCAGGCTCGCCGACCCCGACCTGCTCGTTCTGGACGAGGCCACCAGCGCCGTCGACCCGGCCACCGAGGTGCGGCTGGCGCGGGCGCTTCGGGTGCTGAGCCAGGGCCGCACATCGGTGACGATCGCGCACCGGCTGTCCACCGCCGAGAACGCCGACCGGGTGCTGGTGTTCGAGGCCGGAGCGCTGGTCCAGGACGGGACGCACGCCTCGCTCGTGGTCGCCGACGGCGTGTACGCCCGGCTGCACCGGGCGTGGACGGTGAGCGGCCCGCCAGCCCGCCGCTAGGCC
>CAYHHE010000030.1:12881-28829 GCA_964356295.1 uncultured Actinomycetes bacterium
CCGCCGCTAGGCCCTCGCCCCGCCCCAATGATCACGCAAAGGAGGCCGGTGGGAGGTTGACGGGGCTCGTGTGCCTCGTCAAGTACCCACCCGCCTCGTCAAGTACCTGCACGCCTCGCCGAGCGGGCTCCCAGGCCCTTGCCGCGGGTCGTAGGCTCGCCGCCCGTGCACCGGTTCACCGCCGACTCCGAGCACCTGGCCCAGCTCATCGTGTCCCGGTCGCTGGACCGGATGCGGATGGAACCTCCGCTGGACGGACCGCGAACCGCGCAGGAGCTGCTGGCCCAGGTGGGTCTGACCATCACCGAGGAGGGATTGGGCGGGGAGGAGGCGCTGCGGCTGTGGACCGACGTGCTGGCGCAAGCCTGCATCTCGGTCGACCATCCCCGGTTCCTCGCCTTCATCCCCGGTGCCCCCACCGAGGCCTCGACCATGTTCGACCTTCTCGTGGGCGTCTCCAGCGTCTACGCCGGCACGTGGCTGGAGGGGGCGGGCGCAGCGTTCGCCGAGAACCAGGCGCTGCGATGGCTCGCCGACCTCGCCGGGTTCCCCCCGGACGCCGGAGGCTGCTTCGTCCAGGGCGGGTCGGTGGGGAACCTGTCGGCGCTGGTCGCGGCCCGTCACACCGCCGCCGCGAGCCGCGGGCCGCGCTGGCCCCAGCGGTGGGCCGCCCTGGTCACGGACGAGACCCACTCGTCGGCCACCTATGCCCTGGAGCGGGTGATGGACGCCGAGGTGGTTCGGGTGCCCGGCGACGAACGAGGGCGCCTGACCGGGCAGGCCGTCCGGGACGTCCTGTCGGCCATGCCGCAGGACCAGCGCGCGGGCGTGTTCGCCGTGGTGGCCACCGCTGGAGCGACGAACACCGGGATCGTGGACGACCTGGTCGGCGTTGCGGACGCGGCCGACGAGTACGACCTGTGGATGCACGTGGACGGCGCCTACGGAGGCGCAGCGCTGGCCGCCCCCAGCGTGCGGCACCTCTTCACCGGCATCGAGCGTGCCGACTCGTTCATCGTCGACCCGCACAAGTGGCTGTTCGCGCCGTTCGACTCCTGCGCTCTGGTCTACCGCGAGCCCGAGCTGGCCCGGCATGCCCACACCCAGTCCGCGGGCTACCTCGACCCGGTCACCACACCGGGGGCCTGGAACCCCTCGGACTACGGCGTCCACCTCACCCGCCGTGCCCGCGGGCTGCCGTTCTGGTTCTCCCTGGCGGTGCACGGCACCCGCGCCTACTCCGACGCTGTGGAGGCGACGCTGCAGGTGGCCCGGGCCGGTGCGGAGGAGATCCGGCGCCGCCCCTACCTGCGGCTGCTCGAGGAGCCGGACCTATCGGTGCTGATCTTCGTCAGGGAGGGATGGGAGCAGGAGGACTACCAACGGTGGAGCGAGGACCTGCTGCACCACGGACGGGCCTTCGTCACGCCGACGCGGCACCGCGGCCGGCCGTGCACCCGCTTCGCCATCGTCAACCCCCGCACCACCGTCGCGGACCTGCGCAGCATCCTGGCGTCCATGGCCTGAGGCGGTCCGTCGCGGGTCACCCGGGGTCAGGGACACTGGGCCCCATGCGGATCCGTCCCTCGCACCTCGATCCGGCGATCGCGCGGCGGCTCAAGCACGACGAGGCCGGCCTGGTCCCGGCGGTGATCCAGCAGCACGACACCAAAGACGTGCTGATGGTCGGGTGGATGGACGACGAGGCCCTGCACCGGACGCTCACGTCCGGACGCACCACGTTCTTCAGCCGCAGCAGGCAGGACTACTGGGTCAAGGGTGAGACGTCCGGGAACCGCCAGTGGGTGCGGGAGGTCCGGCTGGACTGCGACGGCGACACCCTTCTGGTGCTCGTCGAGCAGGAGGGGCCCGCGTGCCACACGGGGGCCCACTCCTGCTTCGACGCCGACGTGCTGCTGCCGGTGTCGGCGCCGCTCAGCTGACCGGCGCCACGACCCCGCCGGTCAGCGTGCGCCACGCGTAAGCCAGCGACAGCGCGACCACCGGGTAGAGGACGAGCCCGGCCGCCAGCGCCACGATCCAGCCCAGGATCGGGATCAGCGCAACAAGACCGACGAGCACGAAGATGCCGATGAACGCCAACCAGAGCACGAGCAGCTCGCCGACGTGGCCCTTCACCACCTCGAACGAGCGACCGAGGGCCCGGGTCGCCCCGACCGACGGCCCGCCGTCCACGATCGCGTACCCGTAGAACTGCCAGAGGAACGCGATGATCAGACCCGGGATGATGCAGGCCAGGACCCCGAAGAACGTCGCGATGGAGAACAGGATCGAGGCCAGGATGTAGGTCCCGAGGCTGTCGGTCTGGAACAGCATGTTCGGGGTGGGGGTGCGGCCGTCCATGACTGCCAGTGCGGCCCGGATGAGCCCGATGGCCAGGATGAACCCGACGATCCAGGCAAGGACCGAGAAGATCACCGAGGCGACGGTGAAGGTGACCCCGACCACCGCGGAGTCGCTGTCGGCGCCGGCGCTGAGCAGCGTGCCGACGAGGTTGATGAGGATCTGCACGCCGACGACGACCAGCGCCAGGATCACCAGGGGCCCGATGTTCTTGGTGAAGGCGCCCCAGGCGTACCCGATCGCACCGCCGACGGTCAGTGTCGGCCGACCGGTGGGCGGCACACCGCCGTACCCCGCGGCCGCCGGTGGCGGGTACCCGCCCGGCGGGGGAGGCGGGTACCCCCCTGGCGGTGGGGGAGGCGGGTAACCACCCGGCGGAGGTGGAGGCGGGGGGGCCACCTGGCTCCCGGACGGCGGTGGTGGCGGGGGAGGCGCCTGGCTCCCGGACGGTGGTGGTGGGGGAGGTGCCTGCTCCTGCGCAGGTCGTGGTGGGGGAGGTGCCTGCTCCTGCGGCGGGACCTCCGGGCGCGCGGCGACCTCGTCCGGCACGGCGTCCGGTGGTGGTCCGCTCAGGGGATCCGGCTCGCCCGCCGGTGGGTTCTGATCACTCACGGTCGTCCTCCATGCTGGTCAGGTCAATAGGTACGCGGCCACGGTAGACCTCACGGGGGGCCTTCGTGGGGAGGCTGACCACGCAGATCTCACGATCCTGGGTGCTCGGGCGCGATGGCGCGTGGGGGAGACTGCGCGGATGCCCAGCGTCGCCGCTTCCCCCGACCTCGCGGAGTTCCGTCGGCTGGCTCGCCGTCACCGCGTCATCCCGGTCGTACGGCGCCTGCTCGCCGACGCCGAGACCCCCGTCGGGGTGTACCTCAAGCTCGCGCAGGGAGCGCCGGGGACCTTCCTGCTGGAGTCGGCCGAGCACGGCGGGACCTTCTCCCGCTACTCGTTCGTGGGGGCTCGGTCGGCCGCAGTGCTGACCGAGCAGGACGGCCAGGCCCACTGGTCCGGCACCCCCCCGGTCATCCTGCCCAGCCACGGCGACCCGCTGCACGTGCTGCGCGAGTCGCTGGCGCTGCTGCGCACCGAGCCGACCCCGGGGCTGCCGCCGCTCACCGGAGGGTTCGTCGGCTACCTCGGCTACGACGCGGTCCGCCGCCTGGAGACCCTGCCCGCCACCCTGCCCGACGAGACCGGGCTGCCGGAGCTGGCGTTCGTGCTGGCCACTGACCTGGCCGTGCTCGACCATCACGACGGCACCGTCATCATCGTTGCCAACGCGGTGAACTGGGACGACTCCGACGAGCGGGTGGACCAGGCGTGGCGGGGGGCCGTCGAGCGGCTCGACGCCATGACGGCTCGGCTGGCGGCCCCCACCCCGTCCTCGGTCAGCTGGGTGGACGAGCAGGCCGCCCCGCGCTTCACCAGCCGCACCGGGAGCCAGGCCTACCGGGCTGCGGTGGAGCGGGCCAAGCAGGACATCCGGGCCGGAGAGGTCTTCCAGGTGGTGCTCTCGCAGCGGTTCGAGCTCGAGCCACCTCACGACGGCGTGCCGCTGGACCCGGTGAACCTGTACCGGGTGCTGCGCCGCACCAACCCCAGCCCGTACATGTACCTGCTCAGGTTCGACGGGTTCGACATCGTCGGGTCCAGCCCCGAGGCCCTTGTCAAGGTCGAGGACGGCAGGGCGATGACCCACCCGATCGCCGGCACCCGTCCACGCGGTGACACCCCGGGCGAGGACGTCGCGCTGGCCGAGGAGCTGCTCGCCGACGAGAAGGAGCGCGCCGAGCACCTCATGCTCGTCGACCTCGGCCGCAACGACCTCGGTCGGGTCTGCACGCCGGGCTCGGTGGAGGTCGTGGACTTCATGAGCGTGCGCCGCTACAGCCACGTCATGCACCTGGAGTCCACCGTCGTCGGGTCGCTGCAGGAGCAGTTCACCGCCCTGGACGCCCTGCTGGCCTGCTTCCCTGCCGGCACGCTGTCCGGGGCGCCGAAGGTGCGGGCCATGCAGATCATCGAAGAGCTCGAGGTGGCCCGTCGCGGACCGTACGGTGGCGTGGTCGGCTACCTCGACTTCGCCGGTGACCTCGACACCGCCATCGCCATCCGGACCGCGATCGTGGCGGGCAGCAGGGTCTGGGTGCAAGCCGGTGCGGGCATCGTCGCCGACAGCGACCCGGTCAGCGAGGACGCAGAGAGCCACGCCAAGGCGATGGCCGTGCTGCGCGCCGCAGCGATCGCGGCCTCGATGCATCCTCCGGACACCGGATGACCCCCCCGGGATCCGGGGTGAGCCGCGCCCGCGGACGCCGGACAGCGCTGACCATGCTGGCCGTCGGGGGCGCTCTGACGGCGGCGGCTGCTGCGCAGCCCTGGGTGCGTCTGGAGGCCGACGACGGCCTGACCGTATCGAGCGCGGCCGCGACCGGGACGGCGCTGGCCCCGACGAGCCTGGCCGCCGGTGTCGTCGCGCTGGCAGGCGTGCCCGCCCTGCTCGCGGTGCGGTCGTGGGGACGGCGGCTCGTTGCCGTGGCGGTGCTCGTGGTCGCTGCCGCAGCACTGGTCGAGGTCGCAGGGACGGCGCGCGACCTGCAGGCGCGCGCCCGCACCTGGTGGTCGGTCGAGGTCAGCGCCCTGGCCGACAGCGCCACCGCCATGGCGACCCCGTGGGCCACGGTGAGCGTGCTCGGACTTCTGCTGGTCCTCACCGGCGCCGTGATCGTCCTGGTCGCAGGGTCGGGCTGGCCGGGACTGTCTGCGCGGTACGAGGGCTCCGGCGCGTCGGGTGAGAAACCGGCGGCATCCACCGGCAGCGACCTCTGGCAGGCGCTGGACCGCGGGCACGACCCGACCGACGACGAGCCGCCGGGGCCGTAGGTCGTATGCTCAGACCGCCGCAGGACCGCGCGCCCGTCCACCGAGGAGAGTCCATGGCCGACGCCGCCGCCCACCACGACAACCACGGCCAGACCCCGGCGGCATGGACAGCCGTCACCATCATCATGATCGGCTTCATCGTGGGGTGCGTCGCGGTGGTCCAGCTCAACTGGGTGCTGCTCGGGATCAGCGCCGCCATCATCATCGTCGGTGGCGTCGTCGGGAAGGTCATGCAGATGATGGGCATGGGCAAGCAGGAGACCGACCGCGCCCCGTCGGGCGTCGCGTCCTGACCTGGCTGCTGCCGGTCCCCGGCACATCGGGTTTGCCAGATCCTTACCGACCCCGCTGGACCCGGTCGGCAGACCCCTCCAGCATGGGTCCGTGACCGGGGACGCTGCGCGCGGGCTCGTGCTCGTCGTCGAGGACGAGCCGGCCATCGCCGACCTGCAGCGGATGTACCTGGCCCGGGAGGGTTTCACCGTCCAGGTGCTCACCACCGGCGAGCAGGCGCTGGACGCGGTGAAGCGGCTGCGCCCGGTGGCGGTCGTCCTCGACGTCGGGTTGCCCGGGATGGACGGCACCGAGGTGGTCCGCCGTTTGCGGGCCTCCGGGGACGACACCCCCGTCCTGTTCGTCACCGCGCGCGACGAGGAGGTCGACCGGGTGCTCGGCCTGGAGATCGGTGGAGACGACTACATCACCAAGCCGTTCTCCCCGCGGGAGATGGTGGCGCGGGTGCGCACGGTGCTGCGCAGGGGGCGGCTCCCGATCGGTGGCGAACCGGTGGTCGTCGGCGAGGTGCGACTGCTGCCCGACGAACGTCGCGTCGAGGTGGCCGGGCGTGACGTGGAGTTCACCGCCACCGAGTTCGACCTGCTCGCCCACCTCATGCGCCACCCCGGGCGGGTGTTCAGCCGGGAGGAGCTGCTGTCGGAGGTGTGGGGCTACGGCCCCGTGGTGACCACCCGCACAGTCGACGTCCACGTCGCCCAGGTGCGGGCGAAGGTGGGCCATGCGCTGCGGATCCGCACCGTCCGTGGCGTGGGCTACGGCGTTCAGCGATGACCGACCCGCTGGCTGCCGCGCCCCCGTCGTCGCGCGGCCACTCCCGCGACACCCTCACCGGGCGCCTGGTGCTGCTCGGCGTTCTCACCGCCCTGGTCAGCGTGGTGGCCGTAGGGCTGGCCTCGGTCGGGTTGCTGCGTTCGGTCGCGCAGAGCCAGGCGCAGGCCACGCTGGCCCGCCAGGCCGACGTGGTGGCCCGGCTGGCCGGCAGCATCCCGCTGCGCGGGGAGGAGGACCTGGTCACCGCGCTGGCCGCGCTGGAGCGTCAGGGGGTCGAGGCGGAGGTCGTTCTCTCCGGCGACCGCTCGCCGGAGCAGGTCGTGGCGCAGGCCCGTCGTGACGGGACGGCCAGCGCCGTCCAGGGCAGCCCGGCCGCGCTGGTCGAGGCCCGTCAGGTCACCAGCGACGCGGTGCTGGTGCTGCGCCGGCCGCTGAGCGTGGCCATCGACGACGTCGCGACCCCGGTGCTCAAGCGGCTGGGCATCGCACTGCTGATCGGGCTGGCGGTGGCCATGGTCGCCGGTGCGCTGGCCGCACGCCGCCTGGCGCGTCCGCTGCGCGACGCCGGCGAGGCCGCCCGGCGCATGTCGACGGGGCAGCGATCGATCCGGGTGGCACCCGAGGGACCGGTCGAGGTGGCCGAGGTGGCCGAGGCGCTCAACGGGTTGGCCGATGCCCTGGAACGCAGCGAGAGCCGCCAGCGCCGTTTCCTGCTCTCGGTCAGCCACGAGCTGCGTACCCCGCTGACGGCGGTGCGCGGGTACGCCGAGGCGTTGGCGGACGGTGTGGTCTCGGGACAGGACGCCACCCGGGCGGGGACGGTGATCGCCGCGGAGGCCGACCGGCTCGATCGGCTGATGACCGACCTGCTGGCGCTGGCCCGTGCCGAGGCCGACGACTTCGCCATCGACGTCGTCGAGGTCGACCTGAGCGACCTGGTCGCCCAGGCCGCTCGGGCGTGGGCCGAGCCGGCCCGGCGGGCGGGGCTCGACCTGCGGCAGGAGACGACCGGCACCCGGCTGCCCGCGCTGGCCGACCCGGTGCGGCTACGCCAGGTCATCGACGCGCTGGTCGGGAACGCGGTGCGGGTCACCCCACCCGGGCGGCCGGTCGTGCTGGCCGCGCTCGAGCTGGCGGACGGGCGGCCGATCCTGCAGGTCCGCGACGGCGGCCCGGGCCTGACCGACGACGACCTCCCGGTGGCCTTCGACCAGGGGGTGCTGCGGGACCGCTACCAGGGCGTGCGACCGGGCGGGTCCGGCATCGGGCTGGCCCTGGTCGACCGACTCACCCGGGGGATGGGGGGAGTGGCGACGGCCGGGCATGCCCCGGAGGGCGGAGCCTCCTTCACGATCGCTCTGCCCCGGCCCCGCCGCGACACCTGAGCCCCGCCCGTCGCCGGCGGACGTGACGTGCCGTCGCTCGACCAGGCCGTAGGCTCGCACCCGTGCGCAGCGCCGCCGAGCAGAGCGAGACGACGCCGCAGGGACGCGCCGCATTGCTGGCGGCACCGGTCGGCGTCGCCGGCGCGTCCGCGCTGTCGCTGGGCGTCCTCGCGCTCATCCAGCGATCTCCGGTCGGCCTGCCCGGATGCCCGTTCCACGTCCTCACCGGGATGTGGTGCCCGCTGTGCGGGGGCACGCGCGCAGTGTCCGCCCTGGTGTCCGGGGACGTCGTCGGCGCCCTGGGCCTCAACGCGGTCGTCGTGCTGGCCGTCCCGCTGCTGCTTCTGGAGTGGGGGCGCTGGACCGTCGGTCGGGCGCGCGGGCGGCCCACGGCGTTCCTCGACGTGTCCGGTCGCACCATCGCGGTCGTAGCCGCGGTTCTGCTGGTGTTCGCCGTGGTGCGCAACATGCCCGGGGCGGATGCGCTCGCGCCCTGACGCCCCACCGCCGCAGCACCGCGCCTGCGTCGGGCACCAGGTCCACCGTTGATCACGATCGGCCGAACGTTCAGCGGCAGCCCCGACGATCTTGACGTTGTTGTCGACGTGGGGGCTCTGCCATGGGTGATCTTGACGTTTCGGTCGACTGGGGAGGTCGAGGTCGACGGTTTCGTCAAGATCGTCTTGGTGGGCGGCGGGGATCCGGCGAGGACGTGATCGCGGTGCTAGCCCGTGCTGGTGAAGGCGACCAGACCGAGCAGGACGAAGAGCACCAGCAAGAGGCCGCCCACGCCGAACAGGACCAGCCCGATGATCGACAGGATGCGGGCCGAGCGGGCCAGCCCCTCACCGCCGAGGGTCCCCGCGGAGGCGCGGATCGCCTCCAGGGACTGGTTGGCCAGCACCCAGCCGACGATGTGCAGGATGACCGGGCAGAGCACGAACCCGGCGATCGAGGTGACCAGCGCCCACACGGCCTTGTCGTCGGTCCGCGCCGGTGCGGGGGCATAGGCCGGGGTCGGGCCGTACGGGTACGGCGCCGGCGCGTCAGCGTAGGGCGGCCCCTGCCAGCCCGGCTGCGTACCATCGCCGGACTGGTCCGGGGTCGGCGGCTCCCACTGCGGCTCCTGAGACGACATCGCGGCTCCTCGCGGGTCGGTGGCTGCGGCTATCCGGTGACCGAGGTCGTGACGGGGCACCGTGACCGATCCTCCGACCGTACCCGCGGCCCTTGCCGGTCAGAACTCCCTCTACAGTGGCAATCGTGAGCGGCCCCCCAGGCGTCCTGGCCGACATCGTGGCCGGAGTCCGGGAGGACCTGGCCGTCCGGCAGCGCCTGGTCCCGCTGGACGTGCTCAAGCAGCGTGCCCGGCGTGCTTCGCCGGCCCTCGACCCGTTGCCGCTGTTCCGCTCACCGGGCGTGAGCATCATCGCGGAGGTCAAGCGCTCCAGCCCCTCCGCAGGCTCGCTCGCCCAGATCGACGACCCGGCCGCCCTGGCCCGCTCGTACGCTGCCGGGGGCGCCGCCGCGATCAGCGTCCTGACCGAGTCCCGACGGTTCGGCGGGTCGCTGGCCGACCTGTCCGCTGTGCGGGCGGCAGTCGACATCCCGGTGCTGCGCAAGGACTTCGTGGTCTCGTCCTACCAGCTGTGGGAGGCGCGCGCCGCGGGCGCTGACCTGGTGCTGCTGATGGCCTCGGTGCTGGATCAGCAGGCGCTGGTCTGCCTGGTTGAGCGAGCCGAGTCCATCGGGCTGACCCCCCTGGTAGAGGCCCACACCCAGACCGAGGTCGAGCGGGCCCTGCTGGCCGGCACTCGGCTGCTGGGCATCAACAACCGCGACCTCACCACCCTGGAGGTCGACCGGGCCACCTTCGCCAGCCTCGCCCCGCTGGTCCCGGAGGGCGTGGTGCGGGTCGCCGAGTCCGGGGTCCGCGGGCCCCACGACGTGTTCGAGCTCGCACAGGCCGGGGCCGATGCGGTCCTCGTCGGCACCTCGCTGGTCAGCGGCACCGCAGCCGGCGCCGACCCGGCCGCCGCGGTCGCCGACCTCGTCGCGGCGGGCTCGCACCCGGCGGTGCAGCAGCGAACGCCGCGATGACCGCGACCACCGAGGGCATCGGGCTGCACGGCCCCGACGCCACGGGTCACTTCGGGCCGTACGGCGGACGCTTCGTCCCCGAGGCACTGGTGGCCGCCCTCGACGAGCTGGACGCCGCCTTCCGCGCCGCGCAGACCGACCCGAAGTTCCTCGACGAGCTGGACCGCCTGCACCGCACCTACACCGGACGCCCGACCCCCCTGACGCAGGCCGACCGGTTCGGGGTGCAGGCCGCCGCCGGCGCTCGGGTCCTGCTCAAGCGGGAGGACCTCAACCACACCGGCTCCCACAAGATCAACAACGTGCTCGGGCAGGCGCTGCTGACCCGACGGATGGGCAAGACCCGGGTGATCGCCGAGACCGGCGCCGGCCAGCACGGGGTCGCCACCGCGACCGCGGCCGCCCTGCTCGGGCTGCACTGCACCGTCTACATGGGCGAGGAGGACACCCGTCGGCAGGCGCTGAACGTGGTCCGGATGCGTCTGCTCGGCGCCGAGGTCGTCCCGGTCCGCCTCGGCAGCCGCACCCTCAAGGACGCCATCAACGAGGCGATGCGCGACTGGGTCACCAACGTCGCCACCACCCACTACCTGCTGGGCACGGTCGCCGGACCCCATCCGTTCCCGATGGTCGTGCGGGAGTTCCAGAAGATCATCGGGGACGAGGCGCGCGCCCAGGTGCTCGACCTCACCGGTCGGCTGCCCGACGTTGTCGCGGCCTGCGTGGGCGGCGGCAGCAACGCCATCGGTATCTTCACCGCCTTCCTCGACGACCCGGACGTGGCGCTGCACGGGTTCGAGGCCGGCGGCGAGGGCCTGTCCACCGGACGGCACGCGGCCACGCTCACCGGCGGGACGCCCGGCGTGCTGCACGGCGCGCGCTCCTACCTCCTGCAGGACGACATGGGCCAGACGATCGAGTCGCACTCGATCTCGGCCGGCCTGGACTACCCCGGCGTGGGGCCCGAGCACGCCTGGCTGCGCGACACCGGGCGGGCCACGTACGAGCCGGTCACCGACACCGAGGCCATGGAGGCCTTCCGCCTGCTGGCACGCACCGAGGGGATCCTGCCGGCCATCGAGTCCGCGCACGCCCTCGCCGGGGTCCAGCAGCTCGGGCAGCGCTACGCCGCCGCGCCGGGGCGCACCGACGCCAGCGGGCTGACCGTCCTGGTCAACCTGTCCGGGCGAGGCGACAAGGACGTGGACACTGCGGCCGCGTGGTTCGGCCTGGTCACCGGCGAGGAGACCGGGCCGGAGTGACCGCCGCCGGACAGGCGCGCATCCGCGAGGTCTTCGCGCGCGCCAGGGACGAGCACCGGGCCGCCCTGATCGGATACCTGCCCGCCGGCTACCCGTCGGTCGCGGCGGCGACCGACGCCATGGCGGCCATGGTCCACGCAGGCGTGGACCTCGTCGAGGTGGGACTGCCCTACTCCGACCCGCTGATGGACGGACCGGTCATCCAGCAGGCGGTGGACGCGGCGCTGCGCGCCGGCACCACGACCGCCGACGTCCTGGGCACCGTCGAGTCGTTGGCCGCACGCGGCATCCCGTCGCTGGTGATGAGCTACTGGAACCCGATCGAGCGCTACGGCGCCGCCCGGTTCGCCACGGATCTGGCGACGGCCGGCGGGTTGGGCGTCATCACCCCGGACCTGATCCCTGACGAGGCCGACGACTGGCTCTCGGCCGCCCGGAGCCAGGGCCTGGGCACGGTGTTCCTGGTCGCCCCGTCCTCCACCGACCAGCGGCTGGCCCGGACCGCCCACGCGTGCCGCGGATTCGTGTACGCCGCGTCCACGATGGGCGTGACCGGGGCGCGTCAGGAGGTCGGGAGCGCGGCGCGGCTGCTGGTGGAGCGGACCCGGCAGGTCACCGACCTGCCGGTCGCGGTCGGCCTGGGCGTGTCGACCGGCGAGCAGGCCGCGCAGGTGGCGGCCTTCGCGGACGGGGTGATCGTCGGCTCGGCCCTCGTGCGCTGCCTGCTGGACGACTCGTCCCAGCCCGATCGGCTCGCCTCGGTCGCTGCGCTGGTTGCCGATCTCGCCCGGGGCGTCCGCCGCCCCCTTCCCCGCTGATCTTGACGTAATCGCCGATTCGAGGCCCCCCGGTCGACCCTGACGTCAAGATCACAGGGAGTGGTGGGGGAGGATTCCGCCTACCCTTGACGTCCATGAGCCCTAAGTCCAAGCCTGCCGCGGCGGACCGGCGCGCCCGCAGCGAGCAGATGAAGGCCGAGCGGGAGGCCGCGGCCCGTGCCTCGGAGCGCCGCACTCGCTTGCTCGTCGCCGTGGCCGTGATCGCGGCGGTGTCGTTGGTCGGTGTCGCCGTGGCGCTGTCCCGGTCCCCTTCCACCGCAAGTGCTGCGGTTCCGACCGGCGTCGAGGCTCCCGCCGGGGGCGTCACCGTGGGCGACGACTCGGCGCCGGTGGTGCTGGACGAATGGGTCGACTTCCACTGCCCCGCGTGCAAGGTGTTCGTCGAGGAGTTCGGTTCCACGATCGCCGAGCAGGTGGAGGCCGGGACCCTGCAGATGACCTACCACCCGCTGTCGTTCGTCACTCCCACGGGGTCGAAGCTCGCCGCCAACGCGTTCGGGTGCGCCGTCGACCAGGGCAAGACCGTGGAGTACCACGACGCGGTGTTCGCCGCGCAGGGGTCGGAGGCCGACGAGTTCACCAACGAGCAGCTGATCGAGATCGGTGCCGGTGTCGGCATCGACAACGAGGAGTTCGCCTCCTGCGTCAACGACGGGCAGTACGAGGGCTGGGTCCAGAGCGTGGCCGAGGCCGCGGTCGACCAGGGGGTCACCCGAACCCCCACGCTGTTCCTCGACGGCGAGGAGATCGACCCGCTGCCGCAGGACGCCGAGGCGCTGCGCGAGGCGATCGAGGCGGCGGCCGGGCAGGAGTAGGGCGCGCTGCGGCGCGACCGCGTCCGGGGGGCTGCTCGAGGGGAATCTGGCGGCGCCGCGAGTACGCTGTGATCTCGACAGGGCCGACGCTGTCCCTGCGAGGCGACCCGCGCCGACTCCACCGTCACGGCATGCCACGTCGGCTGCCCAGTCCCACCAGAGGTGCTCAGTGCACGACGCCTTCCCGACCGCCCAGGGTCTCTACGACCGGGCGCTCGAGCACGACGCGTGCGGCGTGGCCTTCGTGGCCACCCTCAGCGGCGAGCCGAGCCACGACATCGTGGCGCACGCGCTGACCGCGCTGCGCAACCTCGAGCATCGCGGCGCCGTGGGCAGCGAGCCCGACTCCGGGGACGGGGCCGGGATCCTCCTCCAGGTCCCGGACGCGTTCCTGCGGGCGGTGGTCCCGTTCGACCTGCCGCCGGCCGGCCACTACGCCGTCGGCACGGCGTTCATCCGCGACTCCGAGCAGGCCCAGGACGAGACGACCGTGCTCGTGGAGCGGCTGGCCAGCGAGGAGTCGCTGCGGGTGCTCGGCTGGCGTGACGTCCCGGTCACACCGTCCCTGCTTGGTGCCACGTCGCGGGGGACCATGCCACGCTTCCGGCAGCTGTTCCTGGCCCCGCTGGGACCGGACCGGGCCATCGACCCCACCGTCCACGGCGTCGAGCTGGACCGGCGGGCATTCTGCCTGCGCAAGCGCACCAAGAGGACCGCCGCCGAGGCGGGCAGCACGGTGTACTTCCCGAGCCTGTCCTCGCGGACCCTGGTGTACAAGGGCATGCTCACCACCGGTCAGCTCGAGCCGTTCTTCCCTGACCTGTCCGACCGCCGGCTGACCTCGGCGCTGGCGCTGGTGCACTCGCGATTCAGCACGAACACGTTCCCGTCCTGGCCGCTGGCCCATCCCTACCGCTACGTCGCGCACAACGGCGAGATCAACACGGTGATGGGCAACCGCAACTGGATCCGGGCCCGGGAGGCCGAGCTGGCCAGCGACCTCATCCCCGGCGACCTCTCGCGGGTCTACCCGATCTGCACGCCCGGCGCCAGCGACTCCGCCACCTTCGACGAGGTACTCGAGCTGCTGCACCTCGGCGGACGGTCCCTGCCGCACGCGGTGCTGATGATGATCCCGGAGGCCTGGGAGAACCACGACGAGATGGACCCCGCCCGGCGGGCCTTCTACGCCTACCACGCCTCGCTCATGGAGCCGTGGGACGGGCCCGCCTCGGTGGTCTTCACCGACGGGACGAAGGTCGGCGCGGTGCTCGACCGCAACGGCCTGCGTCCGTCCCGGTTCTGGGTCACCGATGACGGGCTGGTCGTGATGGCCTCGGAGGTCGGGGTGCTCGACCTCGACCCGGCCTCGATCGTGCGCAAGGGACGGCTGCAGCCGGGCCGGATGTTCCTAGTCGACCTAGACGAGCACCGCATCGTCGAGGACGACGAGATCAAGGCCGCCCTCGCCGCCGAGCACCCCTACCAGGACTGGCTCGACGCCGGGATCATCGAGCTGCCGGACCTGCCCGACCGCGAGCACGTGGTGCACAGCCACTCCAGCGTCACCCGGCGCCAGCAGGTCTTCGGCTACACCGAGGAAGAGCTGCGGGTGCTGCTCACTCCGATGGCGCGCACCGGCGCCGAGCCGATCGGCTCGATGGGGACCGACACCCCGATCGCCGTGCTGTCGTCGCGGCCTCGGCTGCTGTTCGACTACTTCACCCAGCTGTTCGCGCAGGTCACCAACCCGCCGCTGGACGCCATCCGGGAGCAGCTGGTCACCTCGCTGAGCTCGACGACCGGTCCCGAGGGCAACCTGCTGGACACCACCCCGGCGCAGTGCCGCCAGGTGCGGCTGCCGTTCCCGGTCATCGACAACGACCAGCTGGCCAAGATCCGCTACATCAACGCCGATGGGGACATGCCCGGCTTTGCTGCGGCGCGCGTCCGCGGCCTCTACGACGTCGACGGCGGCGGGGAGGCGCTGGGCCGGCGGCTCCGCGAGATCTTCGCCCAGGTCGACAGGCTCATCGCCGGCGGCTGCCGTCTGGTCATCCTGTCCGACCGCGACAGCGACTTCGACCACGCACCGATCCCGTCGTTGCTGCTGTGCTCCGCGGTGCACCACCACCTCGTCCGCACCAAGCAGCGCACCCAGGTGGGTCTGCTCGTGGAGGCCGGCGACGTGCGCGAGGTGCACCACGTCGCGCTGCTCATCGGCTACGGCGCGTCCGCGGTCAACCCGTACCTGGCCATGGAGACGGTGGAGAACATGGCCCGGGACGGGGTGTACCTGCCCGGGGTCGAACCGCAGACGGCCGTGACGAACCTGGTCAAGGCCCTTGGCAAGGGCGTCCTCAAGGTCATGAGCAAGATGGGCGTGTCCACCGTCGCCTCCTACACCGGCGCGCAGATCTTCGAGGCGATCGGCCTGTCCCAGGACCTGGTGGACGAGTACTTCACCGGCACCACGTCCCGTCTGGGCGGTGTCGGGCTCGACGTCCTGGCCGAGGAGGTGCGCCAGCGCCACGACGTCGCGTACCCGCCCAGCGGTATCCCGCAGGCGCACCGACAGCTCGAGGTCGGTGGGGAGTACCAGTGGCGCCGCGAGGGCCCGCCGCACCTGTTCGACCCCGACACCGTGTTCCGGCTGCAGCACGCCACACGCTCGGGCCAGTACGAGGTGTTCAAGGCCTACACCAGCCAGGTGGACGCCCAGTCCGAGCGGCTGATGACGTTGCGTGGGTTGTTCGAGCTGCGCACCGGTGACCGTCCCCCGGTGCCGATCGACGAGGTCGAGCCGGTGTCACAGATCGTCAAGCGGTTCTCCACCGGCGCGATGTCCTACGGGTCGATCTCCGGTGAGGCCCACGAGACCCTCGCGATCGCGATGAACCGGCTCGGCGCCAAGTCGAACACCGGCGAGGGCGGGGAGGACCCGCAGCGCCTGTACGACCCGCTGCGGCGCAGCGCCATCAAGCAGGTCGCGTCGGGTCGGTTCGGGGTCACCGCGGAGTACCTGACGAACTCCGACGACATCCAGATCAAGATGGCGCAGGGCGCCAAGCCCGGCGAGGGTGGGCAGCTCCCCGGCCCCAAGGTGTGGCCGTGGATCGCCAAGACCCGGTACTCCACCCCCGGCGTGGGCCTGATCTCTCCGCCGCCGCACCACGACATCTACTCCATCGAGGACCTCGCGCAGCTCATCCACGACCTGAAGAACGCCAAC
>CAYHHE010000031.1:0-27138 GCA_964356295.1 uncultured Actinomycetes bacterium
GACGATGATCTCGGGCGCGCCGAGGTCGATCAGCCTCTTGAGCCGGTTGTTGCGGTTGATCACGCGGCGGTACAGGTCGTTGAGGTCCGAGGTGGCGAAGCGGCCACCGTCGAGCTGCACCATCGGGCGCAGGTCCGGCGGGATCACCGGCACCGCGTCCAGCACCATGCCGCGGGGGTCGTTGGTGGTGGTGAGGAACGCCGAGACGACCTTCAGCCGCTTGAGCGCCCGGGCCTTCTTCTGGCCGCGGCCGCTGCGGATGACCTCGCGCAGCCTCCCCGCCTCGCCCTCGAGGTCGAAGGTCTCCAGCCGGTCCTTGATCGCCTGGGCGCCCATGCCTCCCCGGAAGTACCGGCCGTACCGGTCGCGCATCTTGCGGAAGAGGATCTCGTTGCCCTCGAGGTCCTGGACCTTGAGGTTGACGAACCGGTCCCACACCTCCTCGAGGTCGGCGATCTCGGCATCGGCGCGCTTGCGGATCTGCGCCATCTCCCGCTCGCCGGACTCCTTGACCTTGCGCTTGGCGTCACCCTTCGCGCCCTCGGCCTCCAGCTCGGCCAGGTCGCCCTCGAGCTTGGTGGCCCGGGTCTCGATCTCGGCGTCGCGGCGCCCCGCGATGCGCTGACGCTCGATGTCCAGCGCGGCCTCCATGTTCGGCCGGTCGCGGTGGCGGGCCTCCTCGTCCACCTCGGTGATCATGTAGGCGGCGAAGTAGATGACCTTCTCCAGGTCCTTGGGCGCTAGGTCGAGCAGGTAGCCCAGCCGGGACGGGACACCCTTGAAGTACCAGATGTGGGTGACCGGAGCGGCGAGCTCGACGTGCCCCATCCGCTCGCGGCGCACCTTGGCGCGGGTCACCTCGACGCCGCAGCGCTCGCAGATGATGCCCTTGAAGCGGACGCGCTTGTACTTGCCGCAGTAGCACTCCCAGTCACGGGTCGGACCGAAGATCTTCTCGCAGAACAGCCCGTCCTTCTCCGGCTTGAGGGTGCGGTAGTTGATGGTCTCCGGCTTCTTCACCTCACCGTGCGACCAGGTCCGGATGTCGTCGGCCGTAGCCAGGCCGATGCGAATCCGGTCGAAGAAGTTGACGTCGAGCACTCAGGCTCCTTCTCTCGTGTGTCTGGTTGTCACAACTGGTCAGACCTCTTCGACGCTGCTCGGCTCACGCCGGGACAGGTCGATCCCGAGCTCCTCGGCGGCGCGGAAGACGTCCTCGTCGGTCTCGCGCATCTCGATGGCCAGGCCGTCGCTGGAGAGCACCTCGACGTTGAGGCACAGCGACTGCATCTCCTTCATGAGCACCTTGAAGGACTCCGGGATTCCCGGCTCGGGGATGTTCTCGCCCTTCACGATGGCCTCGTACACCTTGACCCGGCCCAGCACGTCGTCGGACTTGATCGTCAGGAGCTCCTGCAGGGCGTAGGCGGCCCCGTAGGCCTCCAGCGCCCACACCTCCATCTCCCCGAAGCGCTGACCGCCGAACTGCGCCTTCCCACCCAGCGGCTGCTGAGTGATCATCGAGTACGGCCCCGTCGAGCGCGCGTGGATCTTGTCGTCGACGAGGTGGTTGAGCTTGAGCATGTAGATCTGCCCGACCGCGACCGGGCGCGGGAACGGCTCTCCGGAGCGGCCGTCGAACAGGGTCGTCTTGCCGTCCCTGCCGACCAGGGCCTCGCCGTCCCGTCCGGGGTTGCTGTGGGCCAGCAGCCCGGCGATCTCCTCCTCGCGGGCACCGTCGAAGACCGGCGTGGCCACTCGGGTGCCGGGTTCGGCGGACTGTGCCCCGATCTCGCGCAGCCGGCTCGCCCACTCCGCGTCCGCGGTGTCGGGCACCTGCCAGCCCGCCGACGCGGCCCACCCCAGGTGGGTCTCGAGGATCTGCCCGAGGTTCATCCGGCTGGGCACGCCGAGCGGGTTGAGCACGATGTCGACCGGGGTGCCGTCGGCGAGGAAGGGCATGTCCTCGACCGGAAGGATCTTGGCGATCACGCCCTTGTTGCCGTGCCGGCCGGCGAGCTTGTCGCCGTCCTGGATCTTGCGCATCTGCGCGATGTAGACCCGGACCAGCTCGTTGACCCCGGGCGGGAGCTCGTCGCCCTCCTCGGCGTTGAACACCCGCACGCCGATGACCTTGCCGCTCTCCCCGTGCGGAACCTTGAGCGAGGTGTCGCGGACCTCCCGAGCCTTCTCCCCGAAGATCGCGCGCAGCAGCCGCTCCTCCGGGGTGAGCTCGGTCTCGCCCTTCGGGGTGACCTTCCCGACGAGGATGTCGCCGGGGACGACCTCCGCGCCGATGCGGATGATGCCCCGTTCGTCCAGGTTCGCCAGCACCTCGTCTGCCACGTTGGGCAGCTCGCGGGTGATCTCCTCCGGGCCGAGCTTGGTGTCGCGGGCGTCGACCTCATGCTCCTCGATGTGGATGGAGGTCAGCACGTCGTCCTGCACCAGACGCTGGCTCAGGATGATGGCGTCCTCGTAGTTGTGCCCCTCCCAGGACATGAACGCCACCAGCAGGTTCTTGCCCAAGGCCATCTCACCGAGATCGGTGCACGGACCGTCGGCCAGCACGGCACCGGCCTCGACCCGGTCACCGGCGTCCACGACCGGCTTCTGGTTGATGCAGGTGCCGGCGTTCGATCGGCGGAACTTCGACAGCCGGTAGGTGCGGTAGGTGCCGTCGTCGGCCATGACGATGATGTCATCGGCCGAGACGGAGGTGACCACCCCGGCGTCGACGGCGACCACCACGTCACCGGCGTCGACGGCGGCGCGCAGCTCCATACCGGTGCCGACCAGCGGGGCCTCGCTGCGCAGGAGCGGCACCGCCTGGCGCTGCATGTTCGACCCCATGAGCGCGCGGTTGGCGTCGTCGTGCTCGAGGAACGGGATCATCGCGGTGGCCACCGACACCATCTGCCGGGGGGAGACGTCCATGTAGTCGACCTGGTCGCCCGGCACGTACTCCACCTCACCGCCACGCTTGCGCACCAGGACCCTGGACTCGGCGAACAACCCGTCGGGGTTGAGCGGGGCGTTGGCCTGCGCGATGACGAGGCGGTCCTCCTCGTCGGCAGTGAGGTAGTCGACCTGGGCGGTGACCACGCCGCCGGTCACCTTGCGGTAGGGGGTCTCGACGAAGCCGAACCGGTTGATGCGCCCGTAGGTGGACAGCGAGCCGATGAGGCCGATGTTCGGGCCCTCCGGGGTCTCGATCGGGCACATCCGGCCGTAGTGGGACGGGTGCACGTCACGCACCTCGAACCCGGCGCGCTCCCGGGACAGACCGCCGGGACCGAGCGCGGACAGGCGCCGCTTGTGGGTCAGCCCGGCCAGCGGGTTGGTCTGGTCCATGAACTGGGAGAGCTGGCTGGTGCCGAAGAACTCCTTGATCGCGGCGACCACCGGACGGATGTTGATCAGCGTCTGCGGGGTGATGGCCTCGACGTCCTGGGTGGTCATCCGCTCCCTGACCACGCGCTCCATCCGCACCAGCCCGGTGCGGACCTGGTTCTGGATGAGCTCGCCGACGGTGCGCAGACGACGGTTGCCGAAGTGGTCGATGTCGTCGACCTCCAGCGGCAGCTCCCCCGCGGGAGCCGCCATGGACGTCTCGCCGGCGTGCAGCCGGACGAGGTAGCGCAGCGTGGCGGCGATGTCGTCGAGGGTGAGCACGCTGTCGGTCAGCGGCCGCTCTAGGCCGAGCTTCTTGTCGATCTTGTACCGGCCGACCCGGGCGAGGTCGTAGCGCTTGGAGTTGAAGTAGGCGTTGTTGATCAGCTGCTCGGCGGCCTCCCGGGTGGGCGGCTCGCCCGGACGCATCTTGCGGTAGAGGTCGAGCAGCGCGTCGTCCTGGGCGGTTGTGGTGTCCTTCTCCAGGGTGTTGCGGACCGAGTCGAAGTCGCCGAGCTCGTTGACGATGCGCTCGGCGTCCCAGCCCAGCGCCTTGAGCAGCACGGTGACGTGCTGCTTGCGCTTGCGGTCCAGCCGGACCCCGATGAGGTCCTTCTTGTCGATCTCGAACTCCAGCCACGCCCCACGCGAGGGGATGATGCGGGCGACGTAGACGTCCCGGTCTGAGGTCTTGTCGACCGAGCGCTCGAAGTACACGCCGGGCGAACGGACCAGCTGGGAGACCACGACCCGCTCGGTGCCGTTGATGATGAAGGTGCCCTTGTCGGTCATGAGCGGGAAGTCGCCCATGAAGACCGTCTGGGACTTGATCTCGCCGGTGTCGGCGTTCATGAACTCCGCGGTCACGTAGAGCGGGGCGGAGTAGGTCAGGTCGCGGACCTTGCACTCCTCGACGGTGTGCGCCGGGTCGTAGAACTTCGGGTCGGAGAACGACAGCGACATCGCCCCGGAGAAGTCCTCGATCGGGCTGATCTCGGCGAGGATGTCCTCCAGACCGGGACGACTGTCGGTGTCCCCGCGAGCGGCCGCCTGCTCGCGCCACCGGTCGTGGCCGATCAGCCAGTCGAAGCTGCTGCTCTGAAGCGCCAGGAGGTTGGGGACCTCAAGCGGCTCGTCGATCTTGGCGAAGGAGATACGGGTGCTGCGCGTGGATGCCAAGTGTGGTCCTTCCCCTACTGGCACGGGCAGAGGCTCGTTCGGTTGTGGGCGCGACTCAGCCCACCCGGCTCTCGAGCAGCCAGACGGCACCCAGCAGGGGGCCCAGGCAGCGGGGCGGGAGTGAAGGCAGGAGGAGGCAGCGCAACGCACCAGTGTAGCGACGGGCTACACCGCTGTCGAATCGTGCAGGCGCACGGCATTGGCAGGCCCCGGACACGCAGGCCGGCACGCATCCGAGGATGGACGTGGTACCGGCCCCGCGTCAAGGGGGGAGTTCGGCGACCCGAGCGCCCGCGCGACTCGCCGGGGGCAGGGCCTGTCGAGCAGCGGGGCTACTTGACGGTGACGGTGGCCCCGGCAGCCTCGAGCTGCGCCTTGGCCTTGTCCGCGGCGTCCTTGGCCACCTTCTCCAGCACCGGCTTGGGCGCGCCGTCGACGAGGTCCTTGGCCTCCTTGAGCCCGAGGCTGGTCAGCGCCCGGACCTCCTTGATGACCTGGATCTTCTTCTCGCCGGCACCCTCGAGGATGACGTCGAACTCGTCCTGCTCCTCCTCGACCGCGGCCTCGGCACCACCGGCGGCACCACCGGCCAGGGGGGCGGCGGCGACGGCGACGGGGGCGGCGGCGGTCACGCCGAAGGTCTCCTCGAACTGCTTGACGAAGTCCGAGAGCTCCAGCAGCGTCATCTCCTTGAAGACGTCCAGCAGCTCGTCGGTGCTCAGCTTGGCCATGGGTTCGTTCCTCTCGTTGTCGGGGGGTCAGTCGGTGGTGGTCTGCGCGGCAGCGGGCTGCGCTGCGGCTGGTTCAGGCGCGCCCTGCTCCACCTGCTGGCGCAGCGCGTCCACGACCCGGGCGGTCTGGGCCAGCGGTGCGGCGAACAGGCTGACTGCCTGGCTCGCCGAGGCCTTCATCAGGCCCGCCAACTTGGCCAGCAGCACCTCACGGGACTCCAGGTCGGCCAGCTTGGCCACCTCGGTCGCGTCCAGGAACCGTCCGGACAGCAGGCCGCCGCGCAGCACCAGCGCAGGATGCGCCCTGCCGAACTCGCGCAGGCCCTTGGCCGCCTCCACCGGGTCGCCCTTGACGAAGGCGACGGCGGACGGGCCGGAGAACTCCTCCACCAGCACGTCGGCACCGGCAGCGGTGGCCGCGCGACGAGCCAGGGTGTTCTTCACGACGGTGTAGCTCACCTGTTCGCCGAGCGAGCGACGAAGCTGCGACAGCTCTGCCATGCTCAGTCCGCGGTACTCGGTGAGCACGACGGCGGTGGCCGAGCGGAACTCCTGCGTGAGCTGCTCGACGTCCGCGACCTTGTCGGGCCGGGCCATGGGTCCCCTTCCGTTGCGGTGCCTGTCCGCCGCGGTGCGGTCCGCTGCGGTGCCGACCGCCAGAGCGGGCCCGTCACGACGAAAGCCCCGGCTCAGGCCGGGGCGAGCCCCCGAGTGGGGGCATCACGTTCCACAGCCTGCGCGGGACGCCCTACGGGCCTTCGGACCCCTTCACCGTCCCGTGAGGGTGGTCGGTGCGGGGATCATCCAGCGGTCTTCGGCGCGAGAAGAATATCAGGCCTCGGCCGCGGTCGTCGCCCGCATCGCGGACGGGTCGACCGGGATGCCCGGCCCCATCGTGGTGGAGATGGTCGCCTTCTTGACGTAGCGGCCCTTGGCTGCCGACGGCTTGAGCCGGATCACCTCGTCCACGGCGGCCTGGTAGTTCTCCAGCAGCGCAGCCGCGGTGAAGGACACCTTGCCGATGATGAAGTGGAGGTTGGAGTTGCGGTCGACGCGGAACTCGATCTTGCCGCCCTTGATCTCGGACACGGCCTTCGCCACGTCCATGGTCACCGTCCCCGTCTTCGGGTTGGGCATCAGGCCGCGCGGGCCGAGCACCCGGCCGAGGCGTCCGACCTTGCCCATCATGTCCGGGGTGGCCACGACGGCGTCGAAGTCGAGGCGGCCGTCCTGGACCTCGGCGATGAGGTCGTCGGAGCCGACGATGTCGGCGCCGGCCTGCTCGGCCTCGGTCGCCTTCGGCCCGGCGGCGAACACCAGCACCCGCGCCGTCTTGCCCGTGCCGTGCGGCAGGTTGACCGTGCCGCGGACCATCTGGTCGGCCTTGCGCGGGTCGACGCCGATCCGCAGGGCGACCTCGACCGTTGCGTCGAAGGACGTCGGTGAGGACTGCCTGGCCAGCTCGATCGCCGACGCCGGGTCGTACAGCCGGTCACGGTCGATGGTGGCTGCCGCAGTGCGGTAGCCCTTGCTGCGCTTCATGTGATCTCCTCGGTTCGAGCGGAGAGTGTGGTGCGGACGAGCGCTCGCCCTCCCACGCCGGGTGTGACGGTCAGTCGGTGACGGTGATGCCCATCTGGCGGGCGGTGCCGGCGATGATCTTCTCGGCCGCGTCGAGGTCGTTGGCGTTGAGGTCCGGCATCTTCTGCTCGGCGATCTGGCGCACCTGGGTGCGGCTGATCGAGGCGACCTTGACACGGTGCGGCTCACCTGAGCCCTTGTCGACACCGGCGGCCTTGAGGATGAGCTTGGCGGCCGGAGGCGTCTTGGTGACGAAGTCGAAGGACCGGTCCTCGTAGACGGTGATCTCGACGGGGATGACGTCGCCGCGCTGGCTCTCGGTGGCGGCGTTGTAGGCCTTGCAGAACTCCATGATGTTGACGCCGTGCTGGCCGAGCGCGGGACCCACGGGCGGCGCCGGGGTCGCCTGACCGGCCTGGATCTGGAGCTTGATGAGGCCGGCGACCTTCTTCTTCTTCCTGGGGGGCATGCGGGAGTTCCTTCGGTGTCCTGGTGGGGCGGTGGGCCGGCTAGATCTTCTGGATCTGGCTGAAGGAGAGCTCCACGGGCGTCTCCCGGCCGAAGATCTCCACCAGGCCCTTGATCCTCTGGGCGTCGGCATTGATCTCGTTGATGGTCGCGTGCAGCGAGGCGAACGGGCCGTCCACCACCATGACGGAGTCACCCACGCTGAAGTCGGCGACCTCGACGGTCGGACGAGCCCCGGCGGCGGCCTTCTTGTGCTCGGCCAGGGTCGGCGCCAGCCAGCCCTCCACCTCCTCCAGCGAGAGCGGGAGGGGGTGGTGAGCGTTGCCGACGAACCCGGTGACCGAGGGGGTGTTGCGCACCGCGGTCCAGGACTCGTCGGTGAGGTCCATCCGCACCAGGACGTAGCCCGGGAAGCGCACCCGCTTGACCATGCGCCGCTGGCCGGACTTGATCTCCGGCACCTCCTCGGTGGGCACGACCACCTCGTAGATGTAGTCCTCCATGTTCATGCTGGAGATCCGGCTCTCCAGGTTCGCTTTCACCCGGTTCTCCATGCCGGAGTAGGAGTGCACCACGTACCACTCGCCCGGCTTGGACCGCAGCGTGGCACGAAACTCCTCCAGGGGGTCCGGAGCCTGCTCGGGCACGTCCTGCCCGGTCACGTCCTGCCCGGTCACGTCCTGCCCGGTCACGTCCTGCCCGGTCACGTCCTCGCCGGTCACGTCGTCGTCTGTCGCGCTGGTGGACACGGCTACTTCCTCGTTGTCGATCATCCGAGCACCGCCCGGACGGCTTCTCCGAACGCCAGGTCCAGCACCGTGACGATGGCGATCATGATCGCGACGAAGACGAGGACGACGGCGGTGTAGTTGAGCAGCTGCGGACGGGTCGGGTAGACCACCTTGCGGAGCTCGGCGACCACCTGTCGAAGGAACAGCGTCATCCGCGACCACAGGTTGCTGCGGGTCGTCGTCACTGTCGCTGTCCTCGTCGTTCGTTGTCGGGTCGTGCGTTCGGTCGGGGCGCAGGGCAGGAGGGACTCGAACCCCCAGCCGCCGGTTTTGGAGACCGGTGCTCTTCCAGTTGAGCTACTGCCCTCGGGTCGGACATCCGCCGACCGGTCAGTGTACGTCCACCCAACCACGATGGTCGAACCGCGACCGTCGTCCCGTGACCGTCGACCCGACGCATGCCACGATGCCTCCATGAGCCTGGGCCACCGCGTCAGCCGCCGCATCGCCGCGATCACCGAGAGCGCCACCCTTGCCGTGGACGCCAAGGCGAAAGCGCTGAAGGCCGCCGGACGCCCGGTGATCGGGTTCGGGGCGGGAGAGCCGGACTTCCCCACCCCCGACTACGTCGTGGCGGCCGCCCAGGCGGCCTGCAGCGTGCCGGCCAACCACCGCTACACCCCAGCCGCCGGCCTCCCCGAGCTGCGTGAGGCGATCGCGGCCAAGACGCTGCGCGACTCCGGCGTGGCAGTCTCGCCGTCGCAGGTGCTGGTGACCAACGGAGGAAAGCAGGCGGTGTACCAGGCGTTCGCCACGCTGCTCGACCCCGGTGACGAGGTGCTGCTGCCCACCCCGCACTGGACGACCTACCCCGAGGCCATCCGGCTCGCCGGTGGGGTGCCGGTCCAGGTGGTGGCCGACCAGACGCAGGGCTACCGGGTCAGCGTGGACCAGCTCGAGCAGGCCCGCACCCCGAGGACGCAGGCGCTGCTGCTCTGCTCGCCGTCCAACCCGACCGGTGCGGTGTCCTCCCCCGAGGAGATCCGGGCCATCGGCCGGTGGGCGCTCGAGCACGGCGTGTGGGTCGTCACCGACGAGATCTACGAGCACCTGGTCTACGGGGACGCGGTGTTCTCCTCGGTGCTGGCCGAGGTGCCCGAGCTCGCCGAGACCTGTGTCGTGGTCAACGGCGTGGCCAAGACGTACGCCATGACGGGATGGCGGGTCGGCTGGCTCATCGGCCCACCGGACGTGGTCAAGGCCGCCACCAACCTTCAGAGCCACTTGTCGAGCAACGTCGCGAACGTCTCCCAGCGCGCCGCCCTCGCGGCGGTGTCCGGCGACCTGTCGGCGGTCGCGACGATGCGGGAGGCCTTCGACCGCCGACGCCTCACGATCACCTCGATGCTCGCCGAGATCGACGGGGTGGTCTGCCCGCTGCCCGAGGGCGCGTTCTACGTCTACCCGAACGTGTCCGGGCTGCTCGGTCGCGAGATCCGCGGCCGTCGCCCGGGGACGACGAGCGAGCTCGCCGAGGTGCTCCTGGACGAGGCCGAGGTGGCTGTCGTGCCGGGAGAGGCATTCGGACCCAGCGGGTACCTGCGGTTGTCGTATGCACTCAGCGACGCCGACCTCGTCGAGGGGGTCAGCCGCATGCAACGGCTGTTCGCCGAGGCGGCCCCCTGACCTCCTCCCGGGACCTGCGCAGGCTGCCCAAGGCGCACCTGCATCTGCACTTCACCGGGTCCATGCGACCGGCGACGCTGCTCGAGCTGGCTGCGTCCCACGCGGTCCACCTGCCCGACACGCTCACCGGCCCGCTCCTGGCAGGCCGTCCGGTCCGGCTGTCGGCCACCGACGAGCGGGGCTGGTTCCGCTTCCAGCGCCTGTACGACGTGGCCCGGTCGGTGCTGCGCACACCGCAGGACGTCCGGCGACTGGTCCTGGAGGCCGCCGAGGACGACGTCGCGGACGGCTCGCGCTGGCTGGAGATCCAGGTGGACCCCTCCGGGTATGCCGCCCGTTTCGGTGGCCTGACGGCCTTCGTCGAGCTGGTGCTCGACGCTGTCGCGGACGCCCGTACCGCGACCGGTCTGTCGATCGGCGTCGTGGTGGCCGCCAACCGGACCCGCCACGAGCTCGACGCCCGGACACTGGCCCGACTGGCCGCCCAGTACGCCGATGCAGGGGTGGTGGGCTTCGGGCTGTCCAACGACGAGCGGCGCGGTCCGGCCCAGGACTTCGCCCGGGCCTTCGCCATCGCCCGCCGCGCCGGGCTGGCGTCGGTGCCGCACGGGGGCGAGCTCGTCGGCCCGGAGGGCGTCACGGCCTGCCTGGACCACCTGCAGCCGGACCGGCTCGGGCACGGGGTGCGCAGCGTGGAGGATCCCCGCGTGCTCGACCGGGTCGTGTCGTCCGGGGTCGTGCTGGAGGTCTGCCCGTGGTCGAACGTCTCCCTGGGGGTGTACCCGAGCCCGCGGGACCTGCCGCTGCCCACGCTTGTCGTCGCCGGCGCTCAGGTAGCCCTCGGCGCGGACGACCCGCTGCTGTTCGGGCACCGGCTCACCGACCAGTACCGGCTGGCCCGAGAGGTCCACGCCATGAGCGACGCGGCCCTCGCCGCGCTGGCCCGCGCCTCGATCACCGGCTCGCGGGCACCGCGCGAGCTGCAGCAGGCGATGCTGGCCGAGGTGGACCGCTGGCTCGCCGACACCCCGGATACTCCTGAGCCCCATCAGAACGGCGGCGGGTCGTCTGCGGGGTCGCGGTAGTCGTGCGCCTGCGTCGTCACGGTTCGGCCGGTGGGTGAGCGCCAGACCAGGTCGGCATCGCCGGAGGCCGTCACCGACCACCGTGGCGCATGCGTCTTGAGCCGATGGTGGAACCGGCACAGGCAGCAACCATTGTCCACGGTGGTGGGGCCGGTCGGCCACGGCTCGACGTGGTCGCAGTCGCAGCGGCGTGCCGGGCGGCGGCAGCCCGGGGCGCGGCACCGTACGTCGCGCGCGCGAAGCGTGCGCTCCTGCGCCGCGGTGTGACCGTAGCCGGTGGCCGCGGTGACCTCGCCGGCCCACAGGACGCCGGGGATGCGGACCTGCATCTGCGGTACGAGCCCGAGCAGGTGCCCGGTCGCGGCCTCGTACATCAGGCCGGACACCGACGCCTGAGGGTCTGCGGCCAGGTCGCGCACCGTGCTGGCCGGGATCGGGCCGTATCCGGGGACCTCCCCAGCAGCGGCGGCCTGACCGGTCAGCGTGGCCAGCGGCACGGTGACCTCGATGCGAGTGCGCACCGGCTCGGCCTCTCCCCCGGCGGGGACGTCGGAGGCCAGCCCGTACAGCGACGGCGCGCCGGTGAGCCGTGCCACGAGCGCGTCAGCGCGTCGCTGGGCCCGGGTGCGCGGGTCGCGTGGGTCATCAGCGACCCGCGGGACCGCCGCGTCGAGGGCGGCCGCCACTGCCAGGGCATCGACCTCGGGCAGGCAGGCCCACAGCGTGGCGCAGCCGTCCCCCGTCGAGGAGATGCCCACCTGGCGGTCGGCGTGTGCCCGGCCAGCGGTGTCGTCGTTGCTCAGGCCCGCATCCGCGCGGGCGCGCAGGATGAGCCGGCGCATCCGCGCGTTGAGGGCGGCCACGGTCCTCCGGCGCTCGCCCAGCCAGGCGACAGTGGCCTCCTCCAGAGCCGCGAGCCGCTGCGGGGACACCAGGGTGGCGAGCTCGTCGAGGTGCTCGACGAGCTTGTGCGCCGTCCACGAGGGCAGGTCACCGCGCTTCACCAGCCCTCGGGCCCCGGCATGGCGGGACAGGCCGGCGGCGTAGTCCATCCGGCGCCGGACCGCAGCCTCGGACAGACCGAGGGTGAAGCCCACCTCGCTGGCTACCCAGCCGTCCTCGTCGACTGCCCCTGGCGTCGGCCTTCCGCCGTGGACGCGTTCCTGCTCGTCGAGCCTGAGCTCACGCAGCCGAGCCATCGCCTCGGCCTGCAGGGCCTCCAGCTGGGTGAGCAGGCCTTCGGCGTCGGCGATCCTGCCCATGAGCACGTCCGGGTCGTCGGACTCGGGATCCGAGCACAGCAGCGCCTCCCACCGCCACTCCGGCTGGTCGCGCTGGGCGAGGAACCAGTCGGCGAACGCCTGCGACCCGGCCCGGATCTCCTCCTCGCTGGGTGGCACGAAGTCGGCCACCGCCTCCCCCGGGATGGTGAGCATGTCTCCCTCCCCACGATCCGCTCGAGCGTCGTGCTCGAACATGCGTTCGATGGTAGGGAGGGCCTCCGACACATCCGCCCGAGTCGACGGCCGGCACGAGCAACGATCAGGAGCGCAGCGCGCCGTCCCGTTCGCCGAGCAGCGTCCGCACGGCACGCAGCCCCACCGACAGCCGGTTGAGGTCGCCCACCTCGTCCTGAAGGACGTCGGCGAGCAGGCGCCGTGCCCTCGCGACCGTCTCGGGGTCCTGGTCCACCCACTCCTGGACGCGCTGGTGCGGCTCCCCCACGTCGGTCATGGCGACCACCGACTCGGTGATGGCGGCGTGCGCGGCGTAGAGGTCGTCGCGCAGCGCCGCCCGTGCCATCGTCTGCCACCGGTCGTCACGGGGCAGGGCGATGACCCGGGCCTGCAGCCGGCCCAGGTCGAGCATCTCCCCGGCGGTCAGGTGCACCTGGGCCACGTCGAGCAGGTCCGCGCCGCTGCGGTGGCTGATGTCGGCCACCGGCAGTGCGGCGAACGCCGCCGGCAGCGCGGCGACGTACCGGGCCAGGTCGTCAGGAACGCCGGCCCCGACCAGCTCCTCGCGGCGCCGCGAGGACTGGTCACGCGAGTGACCCACCAGCAGGTCCGGCAAGGCCGCCAGCACGGTTCTCACCGGGTCGGCGAACAGCGCGATCTCGCGGGCGAAGTCGAGCGAGGCAGGCCGCGACAGCACGAACCAGCGTGAGGCACGCTCGAGGACGGTGCGCAGGTCCAGCCGGATCGCGGTCTGCAGCGCGGCAGCCACGCGCAGGTCCAGGTCGTCGATGCGCCGCGCCGTGGTGTCCGCGTCGTAGACCTCGGACGCGATGAGGTGCGCCCGGGCCAGCTGCTCCGGCGAGGCTGCGGTCTCCAGCCCGAGGCGGTGCAGGAAGCTGATCCCCGCGGCGTCCACCACCCGGTTGGCCACCCGGCTGGCGATGATCTCCCGCCGCAGCGGGTGCCGGGCGATCCGGTCGGCGTACCGCTGCGCAAGCAGGCTGGGGAAGTAGTCCAGCAGCAGTCGGCCCAGGGCCGGGTCGTCGGGCAGGGACGACCGGGTGCAGATCTCGGCGAGGCGGTTCTTGGTGTACGCCAGCAGCACCGCCAGCTCCGGCGCACTCAGGCCCTCACCGGAGGATCGTCGGTCCCGCAACGCTCGGGCGTCGGGCAGCGCCTCGACCGTGCGGTCCAGCACGCCCTCGGCCTCCAGGGCGCCCAGGTAGGCCTCGTGGACGTTGACCAGTGCAGGGGCCTGGGCCAGCGCGACGTCCAGGGTGACGTTCTGGAGGTAGTTCTCGCGCAGCACCAGGCCGGCGACCTCGTCGGTCATCGACGCCAGGAGCTCGTTGCGCTGCTTGACGGTGAGGTCGCCGCTGGCCACCACGGCGTCGAGCAGGATCTTGATGTTCACCTCGCGGTCGGAGGTGTCGACACCGGCAGAGTTGTCGATCGCGTCGGTGTTGATCCGACCGCCGGCGCGGGCGTACTCGATGCGTGCCTGCTGGGTGAGTCCGAGGTTGCCTCCCTCGCCCACCACCAGGCAGCGCAGCCGGTCGGCGTCGACGCGCACGGAGTCGTTGGCCTTGTCCCCGGCGTCGGCGTGGGTCTGGCCGGAGGCCTTGACGTAGGTCCCGATCCCACCGTTGAACAGCAGGTCGACCGGAGCGCACAGCAACGCTTGGATCACCTCGGGCGGGGTGAGCTCGGAGGGGTCCGGGCCCAGTCCCAGACGCCTGCGCACCTGCTCGGAGATGGGGACGCTCTTGGCAGTCCGGTCCCACACCCCACCACCGGGCGAGATCAGGTCCTGGTCGTAGTCGGCCCAGGACGAGCGGGGCAGGCCGAACAGCCGGGCCCGTTCGGCGTAGGACGCGGCCGGGTCGGGGTCGGGGTCGAGGAACACGTGCCGGTGGTCGAATGCCCCGACCAGCGCGATGCCATGCGACAGCAGCATGGCGTTGCCGAACACGTCCCCGGACATGTCGCCGATGCCGACGACGCTCAGGCCCTCCTCCCCCTGCGGGTCGCGTCCCATCGCGCGGAAGTGCCGGCGCACCGACTCCCAGGCCCCCCGCGCGGTGATGCCCATCGCCTTGTGGTCGTAGCCGGCCGAGCCGCCGGAGGCGAAGGCGTCGCCGAGCCAGAAGCCGTAGTCCGCGGACACCCGGTTGGCCACGTCGGAGAACGTGGCGGTGCCCTTGTCCGCGGCGACCACCAGGTACGGGTCGTCGGAGTCCCACCGCACGACGTCCGGCGGTGGGCGCACCATCGGTCCGTCCGGGCCCTCGACCCGGTTGTCGGTCAGGTCCAGCAGACCCTTGATGAACTCGACGTAGGCCCGCGTGCCCATCTCCAGCCAGCCGGTACGACCGGACGCCGGGTCGGCCGCCCGCTTGAGCACGAACCCGCCCTTGGCGCCCACCGGGACGATGACCGAGTTCTTCACCGCCTGCGCCTTCACCAGACCGAGCACCTCGGTACGGAAGTCCTCGCGCCGGTCCGACCAGCGCAGCCCGCCGCGGGCGACGGCACCGAAGCGCAGGTGCACGCCCTCGACCAGCGGCGAGCAGACCCAGATCTCGGCGTGCGGGCGCGGGACGGGCAGCCCGGGGGCGACCCGGGAGTCGATCTTGATCGACAGGTACGGCTTGGGACGACCGTCGTCGGTCTGGAAGTGGTTGGTGCGCACCGTGGCCTCGATGAGCCCGAGCAGGGAGCGCAGGATGCGGTCCTCGTCCAGCCCGGTCACCTCCTCCAGCGCCGCGCGCAGCAGCTCCGACGCCTGCGCCACCGTGCTGTCCCGGTCGGCGACGTCCGGGGCGAGACGGGCCTCGAACAGCCCGACGAGCAGGCCCGCGAGCGGCGGGTGCTCCCGCAGGGTCTGCTCGATGTAGGCCTGCGAGAACGCGCTGCCGATCTGGCGGGCGTACCTGGCGTAGGCCCGCAGCACCGCGCACTGCCGCCAGGTCAGACCGGCCTGCAGTACCAGGCTGTTGAAACCGTCGTTCTCCGCCGCCGACCCCCACACCGCAAGGAAGGTCTCCTCCATCCGCTGCTTCGCGGTGGGGTCGGCCAGCACCTCGCAGGAGGGCACGCGCAGCCCGAAGTCGTACAGCGAGGCCCCCGGGGCGTCGGACCGGACGATGTCGTAGGGCCACTCGTCGTCGACGTCGACACCGAGCGCGGTGAGGATCGGCATCACCTCGGTCAGCGCCAGCGTGGGCCCGGTGCGGTAGATCTTGAAGCGGCGCTCGTCCGGCGCGGCTGTCGGCGGGTGGTAGAGCCGCACGGCAAGGTCTCCCGCGTCGTCCAGGGACTCCAGCGTGAGGACGTCGGCGACCGCGACCCGGGGGGAGAAGTCCTCCCGGTAGCCCTCGGAGAACGCCTGCCGGTAGCGGCGCGAGAGGTGGGCGGCGCGCTCCTCCCCGACGGCCTCGACCAGCGCCTCGTCGAAGTCGTCGGCCCAGTCCCGGATCGCTGCGGCGATCTCGGACTGCAGGTCCGCCAGGTCCAGGTGAGGCAGCGACTCACCCGGCGGCATCGCGATCACCACGTGCAGCCGGGCCAGCATCGACTCCCCCACCCGGGCGGTGTAGTCCACCGAGGTCCCTCCGGTGGCGCGCATGAGCACCTTCTGGACGGTGAGCCGGACGTCGGTGTTGTACTGGTCTCGGGGCAGGTAGACCAGGCAGGACAGGAACCTGCCGTAGTCGTCGGGGCGGACGAACAGCCGCAGCCGTCCGCGGTCCTGCAGGCCGACGACCGCGCGGGCGACGTCGACGAGGAACTCCACCGGTGTCTGGAACAGCTCGTGGCGGGGGAAGGTCTCCAGCACGTGCAGCAGGTCCTTGGCGTTGTGGCTGCCCGGGGCGTAGCCGGCCTCGACCATCACCCGGCGGGCCTTCTCCCGCAGCAGCGGCACCCGCAGCACGCTCTCGTAGTAGGCCGAGGACGACAGCAGCCCGAGGAAGCGCCGCTCGCCGACCACCTCGCCGGCGGAGTCGAAGACCTTGACCCCGATGTAGTCCAGGTGCGCGGCGCGGTGCACGGTAGCCCGGGAGTTGGCCTTGGTGAGGATCAGCAGGTGCTTCTCCCGCGCCTTCGCCCTCACCGCCGGGGGGAGCTTGGCGAACCCCGCCGACACCGGGCGGTCGGCCCGAAGGATGCCCAGCCCGGTGCCGGTGACCGGAACCAGGGCGTCGTCGGACCCGATCGAGGTCAGCCGGTACTCGCGGTAGCCGAGGAAGGTGAAGTGGTCGTCAGCCAGCCAGCGCAGCAGCTCCTCGGTGTCGACCACCTCCTGGTCGGCCACCGGCAGTGGACGACGCAGGATGTCGTCGGCCACCTCCAGCGCCCGCTGACGCATCTTGGGGTAGTCCTCGACGCAGTCCTGCACGTCACGCAGCACGCAGCGCAGCGCGGCCTCGATGTCGGCGAGCGGCTCCAGGTCGGTCTCCCGGCCGATCTCGACGTGGATCCAGGACTCCCGGCGACGGTCGTCCCTGGTGCCGCGCCGCACCGGGTCCTCGTCCAGCACCGCCAGCAGCGCTCCGGTGACGTCGCGGCGCACCACGAGGACCGGGTGGATGACCTCGTGCACCACCACCGCGCGGCCGACCAGCGCGGCGACCACGGAGTCGACCAGGAACGGCATGTCCTCGACGACGATCTCCACCACCGTGTGCCCGGTGGACCACCCGTGCTCGGCGACGGTCGGGGTGAACACCCGCAGCGCCAGCGTCCCGTCGGCCCGCTGCCCGGCCAGGTCGAGATGGGACAGCACCAGACCGGCGACGTCCTCGGCGCGGCGTGCCCGCAGGTCCTCGGCGGGCACGTCGCGCAGGTACCGGTGGGCCAGCCGGGTGCAGGTGGGCCGGACGCGAGCGACCTGGGCCTCGACGTGGTCGACGAGGTCGTGCAGCGCCGGCGTCCGCGACTCCGACATGCCTGGTGACCTTAGCCCTGACCCGCGATCATGCCCAGAGCCGCACTACCCCACGGCCATGCGTACCCACAGCCCTGCAGCCATGGCACGATCACCGCGTGAGGATCGAAGCGGCCGTAGTGTTCCACGCCGATCCGCGGACGGTGTTCGAGATGCTGGCCGACGAGGAGTACGTCAGCCGCAAGGCCACGGCGATGGGTGCCCTCGAGCACGACGTCGTCGTGCAGCGGCTGAGCTCGGGGGGCGCGCGCATCCAGCTGCAGCGGACGCTGCCGTCGATGGTGCCGGACTTCGTCCGTCCGCTGGTCGGGAACACCCTCGAGATCGAGCAGACCGAGGACTGGGCCGCCGCCGGTGCCGACGGCGGACGCCGGGGGGACCTCAACGCCCGGATCGCCAACGCCCCGGTGCGGCTGTCCGGCTCGCTGCTGCTGCTGCCGTCGGACGCGGCGGGCACCATCCACCGGGTGGACGTCGAGGTGCGCGCGAAGGTGCCGTTCCTCGGGGGACGCATCGAGCAGGCCATCGGCGAGGTCCTGCTCATGGCGGCACGCAAGGAGGAGGAGGTCGGCGCGGCCTGGCTCGCCGAGCACGAGTGAGCCCGCCGGTCGTGGCGCTGCACGGCTTCAGCGACTCCGGGGCGTGCATGCGCCCGTTCCTGCACCGCCTCGGCCTGGCCTCGGCGACCACCCCTGCCCTGCTCGGCCACGATGGACGTGCCATGCCGCCCGGCACCGGGTTCACCCACGAGGCGCTGGTTGCCGACGCCGCCGCGACGGTGGCCGGGGTCGTGGACGAGGCGGGGGCTCCGGCGCTGCTGCTGGGCCACTCGCTGGGGGCCAGCACGGCGGCGGGGGTCGCCGCGAGCGCGCCGGACCTGGTGGGCCTGCTGGTGCTCGAGGACCCTCCCTGGCAGGCGCCGACCTCCCCCGAGCAGGACGAGGCGCTGGAGCAGTGCAACTCCCACCGGCCGTGGCTCGAGGGGCTGCAGGGCACCGACCGGGCCGGCAGACTGGCGTGGCTGCAGGAGAACCATCCGGGCTGGCCCGAGGACGAGTGGGAGCCCTGGGAGCAGTCCAAGACGCAGGTCGACCTGGCTCTGTTCGACGCCCCGCAGCGCTGGCTGCGTCGCAGCTGGGGGCAGGTCACCGGGCAGGTGCGCTGCCCGACGTTGCTGCTGGTCGGTGAGCCGGCGCTCGGCTCGGCCTGCGACCAGGCGGTGGCGGCCCACCTCGGTGGCGGCCGGTGGACGGTCGAGGTGGTGGTCGGGGCCGGGCACAACGTCCGCCGGGACCGGCCGGAGCGCGCCGCAAGGCTGATCCGGGGCTGGCTGGCGACCTACGGGGTGTGACCGGTTCGCCGAAGAACCACGTCGAGCTCGGACGGGTCGTACCACTCCAGCGCCACCTCAGACAGCGCCTCCTCCGCCAGGGTCTGCCCCGTCTCGCCGGCGCGCGCCCGGCGCAGCAGCTCGGTGGCCTCCTGGCCGTCGAGGTGCACCGCTGCCACGTCGTCGAGGTGGACGGCCCTCTGCACGGTCACCGCGCTGGCCACCGTCGGCTCAGCAGCGGGCTGCACACCGGCGTCGTCGACATCGGCGCTGACGACCACGCGTCGGTCCGGCGCGGCGTCCGGACGGGCCAGCAGCAGCCTCAGCGAGGCGACCGCCGCGTCGCAGAACGCCTCGAACTCCCAGGAGTCGCGGTCCCCGTCGGGGTCGGCGTGGCGGAGGCCCGCGGTGACCGTGTGCCCGGGGCGGCCCGGGGACCAGACCCCGTCGCGGGCCAACGTACGCAGGCCGTCCAGCGTGGCCGGGAGGTAGACCCGCACAGGTGGTCCCGGCGGCTCAGCTGACGCTCAGCCGCTGGCTGGCCTCGACGGCGGTCTCGTCGTTCTCGTACTCGCCGGGTTCGGCCAGCGCGGCGGCCGACGTGCGCATCGAGGTCTCCACCACCAGGGGCCGTCGGGCGACGTCCATCAGGTTGGCGCCCATCGCCTCCAGGTCCTCCGGGCCTGGGCCGAGGATGGTGACCGCGGCGCCGGAGCGGTGGACCTTCGCCGCCTCGGTCAGGCAGCGCTTGGTGATCTGGACGCGCCAGCGGCGCTCGAGGCGGGTGAGCAGCGTGGAGGGCTGGTCGAGTGCGAAGGACACCATCGGCGCGACGACGAACACCTCGTCGAGCCCGTGGTCGGCGAGCAGGTCGACGCTGGTGGCCGAGCAGGTCCCGCCGTCGACGTAGCGCCGACCGTTGATGACCACCGGGGAGAACCACGCAGGGATGGCGCAGGAGGCCATCACGGCCTCGGCGAGCTCAGCCGGCGGGGCGCCCGGGCTGCCGAAGGCGACCCGCTCACCGGTCTCGTAGTCCATGGTGCAGATGTAGGTGCCGGAGTGGGAGCTCCACTCCCCCGGCGGGTTGACCGCCTCGATCAGGTGCCCCACCCGCGCCAGCGAACCGCGGCCCTCGGGCAGGAACGCCGACAGCACAGCGGTGGGGGGCATCTGACGCAGCCGTCCGATGTTGCGCAGCAGATTGGCCGATCCCGGGCCGAAGTGCGGGACACCTGGACGGCTGCCGCCGGTGGCGTTGTCGTAGTCCCACCAGAAGCCCGCCAGCGGCCCGTCGTTGACCGGCTCGCCGAGCTGGTGGCGGCGCACCTGATCGGGGCTCACTCCGGAGGCCAGCAGCGCCCCGATCACCGCCCCGGCCGACGTCCCGACGATGTTGTCGACCGTGCGCAGGTCGATGCCGTGGACCTCCTCGATGGCACACAGCGCGCCGACCATCCACGCAGCACCGAGCACCCCGCCGCCGCCGAGCACCAGGCCGCGGCGTGGTTCGGAGTGCCCGGACCCGTGCCGTGAAGGCTCGGATACGCGGCGTGATCGATTCGCCACAGGCCTCAGTGTCCATTCCTTGCCGTGAAGAACAAGTATCTCTGGTCTTCTCCGGCGTGACAAGACGCCCTGGTGGCGCGGGGTGTCCTACCGGCGAGGTCCGGTCGCGCGCAGCGAGCCCCGGCCGCGGGTGCGAGTGCCGCGCACGGTGTCGGCCAGCAGGTCGCAGGCCGCGACGATCTCGGTGGCCAGCACGTCGAGGTCGCCGATGGCGTCCCGGTCGGCGTTGAGGCCGACGAACACCCCGCCGTTGTACGAGGTCACACCGATCGACAGGCCGTGGCCGCTGGTGAGCGGGACGACCGGGTACGACCCCACCAGCAGCGCCCCCGCCGCGTAGAGCGGCGTCTGCGGGCCCGGCACGTTGGTGATCATCAGGTTGTACGCCCGGGCCGGCGCCTCGGCGGCGGTGCGCGCTCCGAGGATGTGCAGCGTGGGCGGGGCGAAGCCGGCCACTCCGGCGATGTCCAGGGCCGGCACCGGCTGGCCGACCTCGGGGAGCTTGCGCATGGAGAAGGCGATGCGCTGCAGCCGCACCACCGGCGACGGCTCCCCCACCGGAAGGTCGAGGATGAACGGGGCGACGTGGTTGGGACCGGCTGCCTCGTCCGGGCCGGTCACGCTCAGCGGCACCATCGCGCGCAGCGTGGTCGACGTGCGCACCACCTCACCGCGCATGAGCAGCCAGGCGCGCAGCGCCCCGGTGACGATCGCCAGCACGACGTCGTTGACCGTGGTGTCGTGGTAGTCCTTCACCCTCTTCAGCTTCTCGAGCTCGAGGTCGACCATCGCGAAGCGGCGCGCCTTGCCGATGTCGGGGTTCAGCGGGCTCGGCGGTGCCGGACGGGCAGCGCGGCGCACAGCGTGCACGGTGCCCTCGGCGGCGGCGACGAGCCGTCCGACCGTGCTGCGGACGTCGTTGACACCTCCCCGGACCACGTCGAAGGCCGCGGTGGGGCGGCGCATGAAGTCGGCGGCCACCCCGGCCAGCAGCTCGGCGGTGCCGGGGGCGACGTGCGGGGTCCAGGTGTCGGGGCGGCTGCCGCGCGGCTGGGGGCTGATGTCCAGCAGCACCTGCGCGATGCCGATGCTGCCCTTGCCGTCGACCATCGCCAGGTGCGTCTTGGACAGGATCGCCAACCTGTTGCCCTCGAGTCCCTCGACGAGGTAGACCTCCCACAGCGGCCGGTCGCGGTCCAGGCGGCGGCTCGTGATGCGCGCCACCAGCTCCTCCAGCTGCTCGTCCGTGCCGGGACGGGGCAGTGCCGAGCGGCGCACGTGGTAGGTCAGGTCGAAGTCGGTGTCGTCCACCCAGACCGGGTTGGCGAGGTGTGCGGGGATGGTGCGCATCCGCTGCCGGTACCGTGGGACGAACGCGATGCGCTCGCGGATGAGGGTGAACAGCCGGTCGTAGTCGAACCCCTCGTCGGGGGCTTGCAGCAGCTGCACGGTGGCCGCATGGGCGGGGGTCTTGGCACGCTCGGCGTTGAGGAACGACATCTCTGTGGAACTGAGCCGATGCGGCATGGCCACTCCTCGCGCAGGTGATCCCCCACTATGGCATGCCGGGGTCGCCGGCCAGATCCCGCCCGAACAGGACGCTGAGCTCGCGCGCGGTGACCACGTAGGACGTGTGGTGCACGCCCACCATCCCGACCTCGACCGCTGCGGCGACGTTGTGCGGCAGGTCGTCGACGAAGACGCACTCGCGCGGTGCCAGTCCCAGCTCGGCGCAGGCGTGCCGGTAGATGGCCGGTTCGGGCTTGCGCATCCCGACCTGCCCGGAGATGACGACGGCGTCGAACATGCCGTCCCAGACCTCGCTCGGGTAGTGGTCGCCCCACGAGTTGGACAGCAGGGCGGTGCTGATGCCGCTGCTGCGGGCACGCAGCACCAGGGCGTTCATCGCCGGGGCTCGGGTGAAGAACGAGAACATCCTGCTCAGCAGGCCGTCGGGGTCGAGGCGGCGGCCCGACTCCCGTTCCAGGGCGTCGGCGAGGAACGCCTCGAACTCCGCAGTCTCGATCTGCCCGCGTTCGAGCAGGTGGACGGGGTTGGCGATCTCTCGTTCGGCCTCGCTGGGGCCCAGCCACTGCCGGAAGGAGGTCCGCAGGGCCTCCGACGGGACCCCCTCCACCTCGGCCCACGCCACCAGCGCCTCGTGCACGTCGGTGGTGAGCACGCCACCCCAGTCGATCACGAGCCCGCGCAGCGTCGACTGCGGGCGTGGCGTCACACCCCCGATGCTACGGAGCCGCTGCGCCGTGCCGCTCGCCGACGACGAGACGAAGGCGAGGCTGCCACGCCGCTACCGTCGACGGACAGGCTCGCCGCGAGGTCGCGCAGCGCCGTGCGCAGACTGGACCCGGGTACGACCTCGGCGAGCGGCCGGGCGCGCCGCAGCGCAAGGTCGGCGGCCGCCGGGTCGTCGGGGAGCAGGTGGACGCTGGGCACGTCGGCGAAGCGTCCCAGGGCGTCGCGGATCTGCCGGCCCGGCCGCGGGCCGACCACGCTCGCGCGCACCCGGTTGACCAGGACGACCGGGCGCGACGCCGTGACGTCGGCGAGCTGGTCCAGCGCGTGGAGCAGCCGCAGCATCCCCAGCGGGTCGGCGCCACCGACGACCACCACGACGTCGGCGGCCTGCAGCACCGACCTGGTGACCGCGCCGGGCCCGAAGGACGATCGGTCCAGCGGGTCGACGGGGTCGGCAGCCAGCGCAGACCCGCAGTCGACGACCACCTCGTCGGCCAGCGACCGGGCAGCGTCCCAGACGACCTCGAGCAGGGCCGGGCGCAGCTCGCGCCAGCGGTCGGGCCGGGTGGCGCCGGTCAGGACCCGCATCGTCGGGCCGACGGCGAGCGCGTGGGCCGCGAGCACCCTGACGTCGAGCCGGCCGCGCGAGGCGGTGCGGCACGCGGCCGCCAGCCCCGGGGCCTCGTCCAGGATGCCGAGCAGGGTGCTGACCGCGCCACCGGCGGGGTCAGCGTCCACGAGGAGGACCGACGAGGCGAGCATCGCCCGCTCGTGGGCCAGGTTGACCGCGACCGTGCTGCGCCCCGGTGCCCCGGCCGGGCCCCATACCGCGATCAGCCGTCCCGTGCTCTGCGGCGACGGACGCAGCGGGGCGGTCGGCTCCGGCAGGTCCGGCTCGGAGTGGGCGGTAGGCACCGACCGGGCGGCGATGCCGTGCAGCCGGGCCACGAGTTCCTCCGGCGAGGTCTCGGACGAGGCCACGTCGGCCACCCCGAGGCTCACGGCGGTCCCGGTCGTGGCCTGGTCCTCCACCGCGACCACGGCCACCCCAGTCTCGCGCAGCCGCTGGACGACGTCGCGGTCGAGCCGGGGCAGCGACGCGTCGACGACCGCGACACTGACCAGGCCTGCCGAGCAGACAGCGAGCAGGTCGGCGAGGTCGACGCAGCGCCGCGCCAGGTGCAGCCCTGATCGGTGCCGCTCGACCAGGGGGAGCAGCCCCAGCTCCCAGGCCGCGCCCCCGGAGGCGATGGCGACCCCGACGGCGGTCGGGGACGGCTCGGGCACCGGCCAGGTCGCCGGCATCAGCGTGGGCTGGGGTCGAGGGTCAGCACGACCCGACCGGCCGCGGAGGCGGCCACCATGCGGGCCGCTGTGTCGGCCACCGACCTACGCACGTCGGCGTCCTCGGACAGGCTGAGCACGACCGAGGTCGTGGCGGCGCCGCCGGCGAAGCCCGCGTCGTCCTGCGCCGACGAGGCGACGGGGACGCCCTCGGCCAGCAGCTCTGCCGGTTGCTCGTCCGGGGTGTCGGCGTCGGTGAGGGTGTCCGGGACCACCCAGACGTCCACCCGGTCGCCCACCGACAGCGATCCGGGCATCGTCTGGGTCGGCACCGCGACCGCGACGAGGCGGGTGTCGGTGCGCACCTCGGAGGCTGGGGCGACGGCGCTCGCCGGTACCAGCTCGTCCTGGCCGACAGGCCGGACCACGACGTAGCCGTCGGGGATCGGGCCGGTCAGGTAGGGGTTGGCGGCGCCCTCGACCCGGGCTGGGACGGCGGTGACGGCGTCCGGGCGCAGCACCTGGCCAGGGATCAGGTCGCTGGTGGCGGCCCAGGTCGGGACCGTCTGCTGCGCGCTGGTGACCAGCTGGGCTCCCGCGACGGCGGAGGAGAGGACGAGCACGATACCTGCCAGCGTGCGCCAGTCGCGCCACCGGCGGCCGGGCAGCCGGCTCGCCGCGGGCGAGGGCGGCGTCGGCGTCAGGACGACGTCGTCCTCCCCGCGCAGCAGCGCCCCACCCGATGCCCTGGCCACCTCGAGTCCTCCCCCTCGGCGCGACGACCCCGACGTCCGCTAAGTATAGATTTGCGAGGATTGAGGTGGCACGCGGCATTCAGCGTAGCCCCAACGGACGATGCAGGACTCGACGCATCCACAGGCAAGCCGAGGCTAGCGAACGCTTCCGGGCGCTTTCTGCCAGACTCGGGCCATGTCGACCCGTCGCTTCCTCACGCTCGCCGATGTCGCGGAGATCCTCAACACCTCGTCCAACCAGGTGTACGCACTGGTCCGCAACGGGGAGCTGCCCGCGATCAAGATCGGCGGGCGCGGTCAGTGGCGAGTCGAGGAGTCCGTGCTCGAGGACTACATCGCCCGGATGTACGAGCAGACCCGGGAGTTCGTGCGGACCCATCCCTTCGGCGTCGGCGACGGCGGCACCGACGACGAGGCGGTCACGCGGGCGTGAACGCCAGGCAGGCTGCCAGCGGCAGCGACCAGGTGGCGCCGTCCGCGGTCTGCAGGTCCAGGTAGTCCGAGCCCACCCGCACGAGGACGCCCTGCAGGTTCTCCAGGCCGGCGCGGCGAACCCGCACCGGGACGCGCGCCTCGCCGAGCCCGGCCAGCACCATGCGCAGGTCACGCCGTGCCGTGACCGCCCCGACGGCCTGGTCGGGCACGGCCGCTGAGGCCAACCCGACCACGCCGCGGACCGCGGCCACCGGGACCAGCGCGGCGGACTCGCCTCCCGAGCGTGCCTGTCCCTCCAGGGCCAACCAGTCCGCGCCGTAGCCGACCACGACGCCGCGCAGCAGCGAGCCGTCGGCGAGCTGGCAGGCCAGCAGACGACCCATCGACCCCCGGACCCGGTCGAGCAGGGCGACGGCGGCCTGCTCGCGACGCGTCCGGTCGGCGACCTCGGCATCGAAGTCGTCGCGCTCGAGCTGGTCGGCCTGCGCGGCCAGGTCCCACCACAGCCGGTCCCACCTCATCGGGATCAGGTTACCCACAGGATGACTCATCCCCTTGACAGATCCAACAAGAGCCCGTGAACTAAAGCAAACAGAAGCAAACTGGATCTGGGGGGATCATGGTAGGCCATCAGCTCGAGGCAGCCGCGGCGCAGCTGCTGCTGTCCGTCCTGGCCGGCGTCGTGGCCTGGGGGGTGCTCGTCCGGCTTGCCGCCGGGGTGGCGCGCCTGCCGGGGCTGCTCGGCGTGCTGGGTCGCCTGGCCTGGCGCGTGCTGGTGCCTCCGGCGGCCCGACTGGCGGTCGCGGGTCTGCTCGGGGTGCAGACGCTGGTGGCGGCACCCGCGCTCGCCGACGTCGGCTCAGCCGCCACCGCCGGCGCGCAGGGCCCGCCCGCCGCGGAGGCTGGCATGGTCGTGGGGCGGCCCGTGACCGGGTTGCCGACGAGCGAGCCTGCGCAGCCGCCGGGCCCGGCGGCGGTGGTCGTGGCGCCGGGGGACTCGCTGTGGCGGATCGCCGAGCGCCACCTTCCGGGCGACCCCGTCGACGCCGACATCGCGCGGGCGTGGCCTCGATGGTTCACCGCCAACCGCGCCAGCATCGGTCCCGACCCGAACCTGCTGCGCATCGGGTCCGTCCTTGTCCCACCGGCAGACCAGGCGCGTCCATGAGCGCGCTGGAGGAGACCGGCACCGCCCCGGCGCGCTCGATCCGGCTCGTCCCGGTCCCCCGACCTGTCCCACGACGGATGTCTCTCGGCGTGTCGCCGCTGCGCGGCCAAGGGACGCTGGCGCTCGAGCTGGCACCGGCCGCACCTGCGGCGCCGGTCCCGCCACCCTCGACGTGGCTCGAGGAGGACGAGGAGCCCCCGGCTCGGACCGACCCGACCGCCTTGCCGGACCCCCGCGGCTGGTCGGCCATGATCGCTCAGGCGCTGGTCGAGGTGCTCGCCGGACGACGCCCGCCGGTTCAGCTGCTCCGCTGGGTCGACCCGGACATCTACGACCGGATCCGACGCTCGGCGCCGCAGCGCGCGCCTCGCGGCGCGGGAGCCCCGGTCCGGGTCCGCCGGGTACGGGTCAGCACCGTCCCGGACGGCAGCATCGAGGCTGTCGTCGTCGTCGACGACGGGACGCGGTGCCGGGCGCTGGCGCTGCGGCTGGACGCGCTGGAGCGGCGCTGGGTGTGCACCGCGCTGGAGATGATCTAGCGCCGCCGACCACGGGACCGGGTGCGCCGCCCCCTGGTCCGCGTCGGCTCGCCGGAGTCCTCGGCCGCCTCACCGCCGGCAGCCGTGTCGGCAGCCGCCGCCTCGGCCTCGCCGTCACCGGACTGGACGGTGCGGTGCATGATCTCCCCGGCGCCGTCGACGGTGGGCGCGCTGTACTCCAGCTCGGCGGGGGCCTGGGCCGTCACCAGGCCCTGGGCGAGCAGCACCGGGGCGCCCTCGACCTGGGCCGCCGGCGCTGGCCGCTGCACCTCCACGTTGAACAGCAGCCCGACCGACTCCTCCTTGATCCCGTCCATCATCGTGGCGAACATGTCGTAGCCCTCGCGCTGGTACTCCACCAGCGGGTTGCGCTGGGCCATCGCCCGCAGCCCGATGCCCTCGCGCAGGTAGTCCATCTCGTACAGGTGCTCGCGCCAGCGCCGGTCGAGCACGGTGAGCACCACGCGGCGCTCCAGCTCACGCATGATCGTCGGGGTGAGGTCGGCCTCGCGCACGTCGTAGGCCGCCTTCGCGTCCTCGCGC
>CAYHHE010000032.1:0-26772 GCA_964356295.1 uncultured Actinomycetes bacterium
TGCTCGGGGTTGTCCTGGGCGTCCTGCTGGCCGCCGCCGGGATGGTGCAGCTCGCGGTCAACGGGCTGGGCGCCGGTCCGGCTGGGTTGCCGGTGCTGGGACTGCTCGGATTCGGCGCGGGATCAGCGCTGGTGGCCTGGTCGACCGGGGTGGGCGTGCCAGTGCACTCTCGGCCGACGGTGAGGACAGGGACTCCTCGGTAACCCACCAGAGGCGCATGTGTCCGGGAGAACCACCCAGCGCGGCGGTGCACCTGCGGTGGAGACCACCGGGGCATCGGCGGCTTGTGAGATCGGCAGCAGGCAAGCCAACGCCGACCGGCGAGGTGGTGGTTGCCGACGGGCACAGCGGGGCCCGTCGCCGGTGGTCCCGTCCGCGCAGCGGCCGAGAGGCTGAGCGATGCAGGCCTGACGGTCAGGGTCGGGCGCGCAGCGCCCTGCGCCAGCCGTCGAACGCGTCCAGCGCGCAGGCGACTCCGACGACCCAGCCGATGAGCGTCGCGAGCGCCGAGGCGGCGTTCTGGCCCCCCTCGGAGTCGAGCACGGGGCTCGCCTGCAGCGCGGTGACGAACGCGGGGTCGAGCAGCCGGCCGGTCGCCACCAGCCAGACGACGACTCCGCCGAAGAGCGCGTCGATCACGGTGTTCACCGCCGCGAGCGGGACGGTCCACCGTCCCACCCGGTAGGTCACAGCGGCGAGTGCGATGCCCGCGAGGAGAACCGCCACGAGCACCGCGGTCGTCACCGGCCGCAGGTTCTGGTTCAGCACCGGGACCGGCTCCCCGTCGACGCTGGGCCAGTACTGCCACGGCCAGAGCACCACGCCGATGAGCAGCACCTGGACGGCGATCCCGAAGGCCGTCTCGCCCAGGCTGACCCGGGCTGCCGGTGGCGCGGGCAGGTCGTCTGGCGACCAGGCCCGCTCCACCTCGGGCAGCACGGCACCGCTGCGGTCGAGCACCACGAACACCACCGTGACCCAGAAGGCCACCTGGATGGCCGCGCCGACGACGGCGCTGAACGTCGAGGCGAGCACCTGCGCCGGGTTTTCCCCGGCGATGCCGCTGCCGACTGCCACGAGTGCTGCGACCAGGGGCAGCAGCACCCAGGCCAAGGCGCGCAGCACGCGCACGTAGGCGGGGTAGACGCGCGGGCCGACCAGCGACCGGGGCCCGACCTCGGCCTCGGCGACCCGGGTCGGCGCGCCCAGTTCCGTAAGCGCCTGCCGCTCGGCCTGCTCCGGTGCGACACCGCCGGCCACCCGCCGGCTCACCCCCGCCTCGATGCACGCGCGCACCCGAGCGGTGACCTCCTCCCGGCGCCCTGGGGGCACCTCGTGGGCGACGGCGTCCAGGTAGCGATCGGTCAGCGACGCCGAGCGCGCCGCGCTGGGCCCGGGTCGATCGAGCACGGCCACATCGACACCTCCCTGGTGTCCCCTCGAGCCGAGCACGGGGGATGACAGCCGTCCAGGGTCGTACGACCCGGTGGCCAGCCCGCCAGGCCGGCCACCCAGGCCGGCGCCTGACCCAGGTACAGGTCGGTGGTCGCGACCTCTTGACCGATCCCCGCGACCAGCCTGGTAGCGCAGAAGGCCAACGTCACCGCTGCTGCGGTACCCACCAGCAGGCCTCGCGCTGGTCGGTGCAGGCAGGTCGGGTCAGCCGTCCAGCAGTTGGCGGGCCGCGCGTCGTCCGGACAGGTGGGCGCCGTGGACGGTGCCGAAGTACTCGCGCTCGGTGGCCTCGCCGGCGAAGTACAGCCGTTCGTCGATGGAGGCAGCCAGCGTGTCGCGCATGCGGGGGTGGCTGCCGAGGGCGTTGAACGAGTAGGAGCCGGCCGCGAGCGGGTCGGCCCCCCAGCGGGTGATCTGCCAGGCGATCGGGTCGGGAACGCCGGGCCCGAACATGGCGCGGGCCACCGTCATGGCGCTGGCCACGACCTGGTCATCGGTCCAGGTGTCGACCCTGCGGCCGAGGTCGGCCGCGGCGAAGGCCAGCAGGATCGGACGGCCGGTGGGCCGGACGAAGCTGACCCACTCCACCCAGGGCTCGCCGCCGTCCGGGACGAACTCGATCCAGTCCACATCGGCGTCCCAGAACACCTCGTCGAATCGCAGGAACACCTTGTTGAGCACGCCGCTGCCCAGCGAGTCGATGGCGGTCCGGGTGTCGGCGGGCAGGCCGGGGGAGAAGCACACCGCCCCGGACTGGAGCACCCCGAGGGGGAGGGTGACCAGCACCCGGGAGCCGGTGAACTGCCCGGTGGACGTGGTCACCCGCACCCCGCCGCCGTCCCAGTCGATGTCGGTCACGACCTGCCCGGTGGCGATCGGCAGGCCCTTCGCCAGCAGGCTGCTGATCGCGGAGTAGCCCTGCGGCAGGATCGCGTCGTCGCCCGGGAACTCCCGTACCGAGTCGAACCAGTACGCCGAGAGCTCCTGGGCCGACCCGGCGTACTCGGACTCGATGCTGCCCACGGTGACGAAGTCGACCAGTTGGCGCCGCTCGGGCCCGAGGTCCGACCAGCCCATCCCGCGGTGGATCGCCGAGCGCACCGACTGGTCGGCATCGGCCTCCTGGGCGGCAGCCAGGGCGGCGAACACCCGCTCCGAGGTGCGGGCCACCGCCGCCTCCCCGGCCCGGCCGAGGGCACGTCCGGACGCGTCGTAGGCCACGGCGCGCTCGTAGGACGTCGTGGCCAGCGGCGCTCCGGCCTGCTCGGCCAGTTCGGTGACCGGGTTGCCGGTGAGCCCGTGGATCCACGACGCGCCGAGGTCGATCGGCACGTCGGGCCAGGCGTCGGAGGTCCACAAGCGGCCACCGACCCGGTCCCGGCCCTCGATCACCTGGACCGGAACCCCCGCCGCGGCCAGGTCTCGGGCCGCCGTCAGCCCGGCGACGCCGGCGCCGACGACCAGCACCGCGTCCGAGCCGGAGGGCGGGGCACCTCCGGTCGTGGGGGATGCGTTCGGGGAGCCCGCGCCGTCGCCCTCGGCGTCGGCGCAGCCGGCCAGCGCGGCCACCGCACCGGCCGCGGCCCACACCCCGCTGGCGAGCACGTGCCGACGTCCCACCGGCCGCCCCAGCCGAGCCGTCGACGTCACGTCGGCGAGTCTGGCACGGGCCCCGCGAGCCCCTGCCTCGGGTGCGAGACTGGGCCCGACCTGTTGAGGAGGGCCCGTGCGAGCCGTCGCCTACCGCACCCCGCTGCCCGTCACCGACCCCGACTGCCTGGCCGACATCACCGTGGCCGACCCCGAGCCGACCGGCCGTGACCTGCTGGTCGAGGTGCGCGCCGTCTCGGTGAACCCGGTGGACACCAAGGTCCGGCGCTCAGGCCCGATCCCGGACGGTGGGTGGCGCATCCTCGGCTGGGACGCCGCGGGCGTCGTCCGCGCGACCGGTGCCGAGGTGAGCCTCTTCGCCCCCGGCGACGAGGTCTGGTACGCGGGCGACCTGACCCGGCCCGGGACCGATGCCGAGCTGCACCTGGTGGACGAGCGGATCGTGGCGCACAAGCCGCGCTCATTGGACTTCACCCGGGCGGCGGCCCTTCCGTTGACCTCCATCACCGCCTGGGAGTTGCTGTTCGACCGTCTCGGGGTCGAGCGGTCCCCGGACGGCGGGACGGGTGAGGCGCTGCTGGTCATCGGTGCCGCCGGGGGGGTCGGCTCGATCCTGACCCAGCTCGCCCGGCGGCTGACCGGGCTCACCGTGGTGGGCACCGCATCGCGCCCGCAGACGAGGGCCTGGGTGGAGGACCTCGGCGCGCACCACGTCGTCGACCACACCAGGCCGCTGCCCGAGCAGCTGCGCGCCCTCGGCCTTGGGCAGGTGCGCTACGTGGCTGGCTTGACGCACTCCGACGCGCACTTCGAGGAGGTCGCCGACGTGCTGGCCCCGCAGGGTCGGTTCGGTCTGATCGACGACCCGGCCCCCGGGTCCATCGACGTCACCCGCCTCAAGCGCAAGAGCGCCTCGGTGCACTGGGAGTTCATGTTCACCCGGTCGATGTTCAACACCCCCGACATGGTGGCCCAGCACCATCTGCTGGAGGAGGTCGCGCGCCTGGTGGAGGACGGGGTGCTGCGGTCGACCGCCACGGACGACCTCGGCCCGATCAACGCGGCCAACCTCATCCGTGCCCACGCGACGGCGGAGAGCGGACGCGCCCTGGGGAAGCTGGTGCTCACCGGCTTCTGACCGTCGACGGGCCGGACCAGCGCCGCGGTGCGTCGGTGCGGGCAGTCGGGACGTCGTCGGTGCAGCTGGAATGGCCGGAGAACCCGTGCCGGGTGACCGCCGCGTCCATGACCCGGCGAACCTCGGCGTCCAGATCGCCCGGCGTCATCAGCAGCACCTCGCTGAGCGCCCTGCGCACGGTGCGGATCGGTATCGGGACCATCGCCAGGCTGAGCAGGGCCAGCACCGCTGGGTCGACGTAGGGCGTCAGATGCGCGTACGGGGTGGAGCCGAGCGCCCAGGCGAACCCGAACGCCACGACCAGCGCCGCGGTGGCCAGCGCGGACATGGGCCAACCCTGGGCGTCCAGGTGGAGGAACTGCGAGTTGGCGGCTCGGTGGCGGGGTGAGCGAGGACAGGCGTGCCGAGCTGCGGTGGCTGCGGGTGGAAGTAGCCGACGGGTGCCTCTTGCCGGAGCGGTGATCAGGGCGTACGAGTGATGAAGTCACCAGCAGCGCGAGGACCCCCGATGAGGAGGCGGTCAGGATGGATATCCACTTGACGCGGACCGGCGCGGAGCGCCCGGTCGGCCAGCGGGAGGGGCCGGCGATCATGGGCATCGAGAGCCTTCCCGACGTGCACGGCGCGTTCAGCATCGAGGACTTCCCCAACCAGAAAGACCTCAAGCACACCCACGAGGATGCCGAGGGGTTCCTCGACTACCTGCAGAACTGGCATCCGAGAAACTACTGGTACCAGGACGGCGGAGTCGCGACCTGGGCGTACGGAGAGACCTACGACAACTGGCAGGACACCTACGGGGTGGACGCGGTGCTGGGTGCCTACACCTCCTCGCACGGTGGGATGGGGGGCGACGGTAACTTCTCGGTCGCGATGGGCAGCAACTGGTCCAACACGGGACTGAACGCCCATTCGTGGGACATGCGTATCGGCAACGAGCAGGCCAACTACGTGTGGTGGTCCACCTGCCAGTCGGTGCGCATCTTCGGGGGGCATGACCCGATCCGCACCTGGGGGCCGGCCTCGCTGGGGTTCCGGATGATGTTCGGCTACGAGACCAACAGCGTCGACAGCTCGGACTACGGCGAGGACTTCTGGGACAACTGGAACGATGGCTCCTCGCTCTCGACGGCGTTCCTGGACGCCAGCTGGGGCATCGACACCGACCAGATCCCGGTCGTGTTCGCTGTCGGGGCCACCCAGGCCGAGGCTCAGGATCGAGTCTTCAACGAGCGCTTCCTCGCGTGGCCGCACGTCGCGGACAACTGGTACTGGTGGCGCTGGTACGAGAAGGCGAACCCGGCGCGGCGCGCGCCGAACACCCGGCTGCCGGGCAGGCCCCTCATCGCGGTACTGACCCACCGGCTGGTCGACGAGGACTACGTCCGGTTGGTGCTGCGCCGCCACCGCCTGGATGTCCGCATCCCTGACCACGCCGTGGCCAACATTCGCGGCACCTTCCACCTCGGTGACGAGCAGCAGCGCGTCTCCTTCCGCGGCGACGGCACGTACGCGGTCGAGCTCGCCCGGCCGAACCTGTCCAACACCAAGCCGCTGGACGAGGACCGCGCGGTGGATCTGGCCGAACGGCACATGTCGGAGTTCGGTCTTGAGGAGAACGTGGAGCTGACGTTCGACTTCGTCCGCCACACCAGGATCGCCGGCTCCACCAAGGCCGGTCGGGAGCGCGTCGACCCGACCGTCTGCGAGACCACGGTCGAGTTCACGCAGGTCGTCAACGACGTTCCAGTCATCTCGCCGAGGGCGGGTCGGGTGCGCATCGGGCTGGACAACGACGGCACCATCACTCGTGTGGAGAACCGCACTCGCCCGGTCGCCGGCCTCACCCCGCAGGCGCGGCAGACCCAGCCCGGACCGGGCATGAAGTTGCGGATGCGCGATCTGGAGGTCTACCGCCGGCTCCTGGCCGAGCGCTGGAGCCGGGAGCAGCAGCTCGATCAGGTCCGGGGCAAGCCCCCGACCACGATGACACTCCTGCCCGGCACCGATGAGATCGGCTACATGGTCGACGGGGATGAGATGGGCCTGTTCGCCAAGGGCCTGGTCGAGGTCTCCACCGACGGTGGCTTCGCGAAGAGGTACCGCGTCATCGCGCCCATCGTCCGGTAGGCACCACGAAACCGGGCGCAGCAGGAGGCCCAGTTCGTGACGTGCGGATGGTGGTGCCTTGCGGATGTGCCCGAGGACGTCCACGGCCGCGCACATGTCGGTGCGCCATACCCCCTCCGGTGAGCCGGAGGGGGTATGATTGCCGCGCAGCATAGGCTTCGGTCCACCGAGGCCAGACGGTTCTGCGGTCGCTGAGGTGGTCCCGCTCCGGCGCTCGGCGGTTGGCCGCCGGGTGAGGCCTTCGGGGCTCACCCGCCTGATCGCATGCCGGTGGGTCTCGGGCCGCGTCGTGCGCGTGGCTGCCTGAAGCCTCGCGCTGGACGTGACCGTGCGCCCAGTTGCATGACTGCGATCGGGTCCATACCCGACGCGTTGCGCGTGCCCGGCACGCCAGGGAGGTGTCTTGGCTCGACGAGGGCGGCGGCGGACGGCCGCTCGGTCCAGCACTCCAGCAACGGGCCGGGCGTCCGACCTCGCGACAGAAGCCGCTGGCCGCCTCGACCACGAGCCAGACGAGGGCATGTTCCCCGTTCTGGCTCGTGTCGTGCGTGAGGTGCAGGCAGGCGTCCAGCGCGACTCCGCCAGGCCATCGGTGCGTGCGAGGTTCCAGGCCGTCGCGCTCCTCGTGCGCGAGGAGCGGGCCCGCGTCATGGCCGACGAGACGAGCACGGACGCACACCGGGCCGCCCAGCTCAAGCGCCTGGACGACGTGGCGACGGTCCTGGCGAGGACCGCTGTACGTGACACCTCCCTTCTCGCGCTGATCGGCGAGGACGCCGAGGTCTCCGAGTCCGCCAAGCTGTTCAGACGGGACCTGCTGGAGTCTGCCGGTTTCGAACCCATCCCGGTCGACACCGAGGAAGCCGCGCCCGAGTCGTCCACGCCTGTCAAGCGCAGAGTGGTGCCGCGGTCGGTCGTCGCCCGCCAGCTGGCCAACCCTTTCCTTGCCCCCGATCTCGAGGTCGCCCGACGAAGCGCGGTCCGTCCCCAACGGCTGGCGAACTGGGAGCTGCTGGGCCCGCTGCTGCGGTCATTCGAGGAGGGGGGGACCGGAGCCACGTCGTGCATGCCCCTGCCCGATCCGCCGCCGGAAAGGGCGCCGGGGGGCCTGGAGCTGATGGCGCACCAGGCGCAGCTGGTCGCCGCCGCCGCGTCGGGGCACCGCACCTTCCTGCTCGCGGACGAGCCCGGTCTGGGCAAGACCGCCCAGGCGTTGCTCGCGGCCCAGGCGGCCGATGCCTACCCGTTGCTCGTGGTCGCACCGAACGTCGTCAAGACCAGCTGGGCCAGGGAGGTGGGCCTCTGGACGCCGCACCGCTCGGCGACCGTCGTCCACGGCGACGGGGAGACGATCGACGGCTTCGCCGACATCGTCATCGTCAACTACGAGCTCCTCGACCGCCACGTGGGTTGGCTGGGCGACCTCGGCTTCCGCGGCATGGTCGTCGACGAGGCGCACTTCATCAAGAACAAGTCCTCGCAGCGCTCGCAGCACGTGCTGGAGATCTCCGCGCGGATCCGCACCCGGATCGGCCGGCCCCTGCTCATGGCACTGACCGGCACGCCGCTGATCAACGACATCGATGACTTCCGGGCCATCTGGCAGTTCCTAGGCTGGATCGACGAGAACAGGCCGCTCGGAGAGCTGATGGAGGCGCTTGAGGAGACCGAGCTGGCTCCGGGCGACCCCGGTTTCTACCCGGCAGCCCGCCGCTGCGTCATCGACATGGGCATCGTCCGCCGACGCAAGGTCGACGTGGCCGCCGACCTCCCCGCCCGCCGGGTCGCCGACCTTCCCGTCGAGCTCGATGACGCGGCCGGCCGCTCGATCCGGGCGGCCGAGCAGGATCTCGCCCGCCGTCTGGTGGCACGGTACGAGGACGCTCTGAATCGGCGGACCCCCGGCGCGGTCGACGAGGGCATCGACCACGAGTTGGTGCGCCGGGTGGCCACCTGGGAGCGGCAGGACGCGAACACGGCCGAAGCCGGCGAGAACGTGTTCAGCATGATGCGGCGCATCGGGCAGGCCAAGAGCGGCCTGGCAGCCGACTACACCGCTCAGTTGGCCCGAAACGTCGGCAAGGTGGTCTTCTTCGCCAAGCACATCGACGTCATGGACAACGCGGAAGCGCTGCTCGCCCAGCGCGGGATCCGCTACGCCTCGATCCGCGGGGACCAGACCCCCAAGGGCCGTCAGAAGAACATCGATGCGTTCGTCAACGATCCGAACGTTGCCGTCGTGGTGTGCTCGCTGGCCGCCGCGGGGGTGGGCCTCAACCTGCAGGTTGCCTCGAACCTGGTGCTGGCCGAGCTGTCCTGGACCGCCGCAGAGCAGACCCAGGCCATCGACCGGATCCACCGCATCGGCCAGGAGCAGCCCGTGACGGCGTGGCGCATCATCGCGGCGCAGACCATCGACTCCAAGATCGCCGAGCTCATCGACAGCAAGGCGGGGCTCGCCGCTCGCGCCCTCGATGGGTCGCACGAAGAGCCGTCAGCCGCGGCCGACGTCCATCTCGAGGCGCTCGTCGCACTGTTGACCGACGCGCTCGACCGGCCGCTCCAGGAGGGCCTGGGCAGTGCAGGCCAGACGCTTGCAGGGTGAGGCAGCCGGCACGCGCCGACCGGCTGGCGTGGGCTCAGAGGCCGATCGCGGTCACGCCGAGCAGCATCGCGGCCTCTAGAGCACGAGGCCGATCAGGAAGCAGCCGAAGCTGCTCTGCCGGCCTCTCACATGGGCAGGGGTGACCGCGACAGCGACGTCTGGGAACGAGTCGGTACCTCGCGGTCCCGCGACCGCCGCCGCGGTCGCGCGCTGGGCGCCGGGGCGGACCGTCCAGCCAGACACACATAGTCAGCGGCAGCCCGCGCGCGACCTGGGCATTCGTCGGCTCGACGCCGCACGACAGCCGACTATGTGTGTGGGGCGTGCACGCCCCGCGCTCGCTTTCAGGGGACCATGGGTCGCACTGACGAAGGTGTTCACCATCGGGCCGCTCCAGCACGTTCAGCTCGCGATCCCGCCGGGAGGTGTGGAAGGTAGCAGCGCCTTCGGGCCGGCGCGCTCAGGGACGAGGTCGTGGACGCACCAGATTGGGGGCAGGCAGCCGCACCGCAGAAGCGCGGTCAGCGGGGCGCTTGGGGCTGTGTCACGTCGCTCCCAGCCTGACGGTGGCCCTCGGTGCCCCCACCGCCAGCCTGACCGTCTGGCTCGTGCTGGTCGCCACGGTGGTCTTCACCACCATCTCCGGGATCGGCCTGGGCTGGGTGCGGCAGCGCAGCGGAAGCCTGCTCCCTCGAGTTAGGCCCGCCCGCAGGGACCTCGGCCGTGGGACCGCCCAGCAGTGCCTGGCGTGCCTGCGCCTCCTCCCGCTCAACCTGCTCGCTCAGGAACTGGCTTCGTGCCGCGATCCGCTCGCGCAGGATGATCCGGTCGATGGGGACCGGCGTGGTCGAGCCGAGGAACTGCAGCAGGACCCTCACGAACCTGCCCGGCTCGTCCATGTGCGGGAAGTGCCGGGACTGCTCGAAGACCTCCAGCACGCTGCCAGGGATGGTCGCCTGGGCCTCGTAGGCGTGGGTGACGGGGATCACGGTGTCCAGGGCACCCCACACGATGAGCGTGGGTCGTCCCTCAGCCAGGTAGTGCAGGTGGCTGGCATTGACCCGCTGCCCACCCGGCTCGACGACGCTGCGCAGCGTGTGCACAAACGCAGTGCGCGCCGTGCTCTCCGCCAGCGTGGCGTACCCCCGCGCCACTTCGGTCACCGAGGGACGCGGACGCATCGGCAAGCGACCCAGCAGCCGGCCGACGGCGGCCCCGGCTTCCCGCACATGCGTGTTCGCGATCACCGGCAGGAGGAACTCCGCTCCGGGCAGCGTCGCCGCCCGCAGGGCCAGGCTGACCTCGCGGCCGAGCCCTCCGCTCGACACCAGCACCAATCGGTCGCAGTGCTCGTAGTACTGGTAGGCGAACTGCATCGCCACGCCTCCGCCGAGCGAGTGGCCCACGACGGTGACGCGCTCGTGCCCCAGGTGCTCCAGCAGATCACGCAGCCCACTCGCGAACCCTCCGAGCGAGTAGTCAGCGCGCGGCTTGTCGGAGTCACCGTGGCCGAGGAGGTCCGGAGCGATCACGTGCGCATGCTCGGCCAGTCCCGGGATGACGGGATCCCACGTCGCGCTGCTGCTGGTGATCCCATGGATCAGCAGCAGCACAGGAAGAGCGGGGTCACCGGCGACCCGGCAGGCCACCCGCTGGCCGTGCATGGTCACGTCGATCCGCTCCACGTCAACCTCCTGACTCAGTCGACCAGTACAGCATGCACCCAGCCGACCAGCATCAAGCGGCCCTGGGTCGACTACTTGGCTGCGGAGTCCGACTTGCTGAGGGACCTGTCGGCGCTACGCACCACCGTGCGCAGGAACTCGTACTGCGTCGTGGTCAGCCTGTCGGCCATCTCCAGCGCGGCGTCGACCACCTTCTCGCGCCGGGACGGGCGCTCCCCGATCGCCGGGAGAGCCTCGTCGACGGCTGCGAGGAACCGGTGCACGGCGTCGATGGCGGTTCGCTGCCCTGCCTCCACCGCCTTGAGGACGTCGTCGGAGAGCTCGGCTGTGGTGTCCACCATGCCCTTCTTCGGGGCGGCCGTGCTCTTCGGCTCCGGCTTGCGCTTCTTGACCGAGGGTCCCTTGGTGGCCGGCGCGCTCTTCTTGGCCGACGTGCTGCTCCCCGCCGTCGGTGCCTTTGGTGTCTTCGCCTTCGTCTGAGCCATCGTGCCCTCCTCGCTCGCCTGACAGCCGAGGCAGTCGCCCCGGTCTGCGTTCACCACGCCGGGCCGGTGCGACTCATCGGACTCGGCGCGGGCGTACTCTCACGGGAGCACGCCGCGGCCGCGGAGTACAGAGGACTTCGACTCTCCTGCTCGGTAGCCAAGTACCTGTCTCGCCGGTCAAGGGTGCGCATCGGGACCGGCGGGGGATTGACCTACCGACGAGCGGTTGTCGCGGTTGGCGGAGCGGACGGGTCGGAGCACGTCGTTCTACCTGAAGCGGGCGCTGGCCGAGCAGCTGGACGAGCTGGAGGAGCGGTACTGGTCCGATGAGGTCGTCGATACCGGCGCGAGGCGTCCGGTCGCACCAGTCGGCCCCTGGAGGACCTCAAGGCTGAACTGGGTCTGTGACGACGGGCTGGGGGGTTCGTACCGCTCCGGAGTTCGACACCGCGATCAAGGAGGTGGACGGATCGACCGCGCAGGTCATCCTCGCGGCCCTGGAGGAGGTGGCTGACTCGGGTGGCCCACGCTGGCGCGGGAAGGCGCTCACCGGGGGACAGGCGTGGATACTGGCGGTACCGGGTGGCGACTACCGGAGCATCGGGCACATCGTCGGCGAGATGGTCATCGGCGCCATCGATGTGGGCCATCGATCGACCATGGACTGACGCTAGGGCGGGGACGGGTGGCTGCGACGCGACGGGGCGAGTTGCTGCCGGAACCGGGTCGAGGAGCTCTGATCTCTACAGGGCGGCCGGGCCCGCGGGTCAGGAGCCGGGCGCGACGACGAAGGCCGCGTCCGGGCTTGCCGAGCCGTCCAGGAGGCGGAGGTAGGCGTCCTCGAGCCCGTCGAAGCCCTTGACCTCGACGACGCGAACCCAGTCACTGGCGACGTCGAGCAGCCCTCCCCACGCCTGGGTCAGCCGCGACTGGTAGCCGGCCGGACCCCACTCCGCAAGCCGTTTGTCGATCTGGTCGGGCGCGAAGAACATGACGGGTTTGGGGCCGGGCAGGCGACTCTCCGAGGGTGGGGCGTCCCAGTGGGCGATCCCGACTGCGCAGCTGTACCGCAGCGCCTGGCCGAGACGCTGGTGGACGGCTGCACGGATGGCGGGGTCACCGGCGACGTCGACGAACACACTGGTCACCGGGTCGAGGCTGTCCAGGTCGGGGTAGGCGACGACCTGGTCGTAGCAACCCAGCCCGGTCGCGAACTCGACGTGGGACGGTGAGGTGAGTCCGACCACCCGCGGACGGTGGCCCGACCGCCGGGTCAGGCATAGTGCGGTGCCGGCGGCGGTCTTGCTGGAGGCGCTGGACAGGACGACCTGCGCGGCCCCGAAGTCCTTGTTGTCGGCCAGGAAGTCCTCCAGCACGAAGGACGTGACGAACAGCGGGACGAACACCGCCTGCAGGTCCTCGGTGTCGGCGCGGTGGAGCGGGTCGGTGTCGGTGCGCTGGTAACGGTTGTAGACGCCCGGCAGGGTGGCCCTGTGGGCGACGCCGTCAGTGAACCCGTGGAGTCCGGCCCGGGTGGGTTCCACCACGAGGTGGGTGGCCATCGGGAAGTACCCGAACACCCGCGCGCCGGCCTCGATCCCCTCGGCCCGGCTGTGCTCGACGTTGGCGAACCCCCACACCGGGATCCGCCCCCACCCGTCGGAGGCGGGGAAGAACCCCCAGTAGCCCAGGGCATCCCCGGTCGCGCCGTAGGTCACGTTGTTGCTCGTCAGGCCGAACCGGTCGACCCGCAGCAGGGCCTGCCCGGGACGCAGGTCGGGGACCGGCTCGTCCACGACCCGGGTCGTGCGCAGGTCGTCCCGTCGCACCTCGAGGCAGCGCATCATCCGTGCAGCATCGCAGAGTTGCCGCGTGTGCAGGGCTGCGATGTCCTGGCGGCCGGGCCATCTACGCTCGGGTGAGATCCCGCTCGGACCCGCCCGCTTGCGCTGTCGCGACTTCCGCTGTCTCGGCGCTGCACCGGCGCTGTCCTCTCGATGACGTGCGAGTGGGCTTGAGTCGCGCCCTTCTGCACGTCCGAAGGCCTCAGTCATGCCCAGCACCCTGGACGAGCCGCAGCACGCCCCGACCACGTTCGCCGAACTCGCCGTCCCAGCCCCGATCGTCGCGGTGCTGGACCACCTCGGCTGTCCCGCACCGTTCGCCATCCAGGCAGCTGCCCTGCCCGACGCGCTCGCAGGACACCACGTCCTCGCCGGGCCCGCCGACTGGAGGACCTCATGCGTCAAGGTCACGTCCGCCTCGATGCTATCGAGGTCACCGCCCTCGACGAGGCAGACCACATGGCCGCCCTCGGGTTCCTGCCTGCTGTGCGCCGCCTGCTGGACGCGGCCTGCCCCCAGCGATGGCCAGCGGCTGCTGTTCTCGGCGACCGTCGACGGCGACGGCGACGGCGACGTGCTCGTGCGCCGGTACCTCCGCGACCCCCGCGTCCACGCCGTGGACGAGCCCAGCAACTCCGTTCCTGCCATGACGCACCGTCTGGTCACCGTCCGCGCCCAGCACAAGCGCGCCGTCGTGCACGAGCTGCTGTCGGGGCCGGAGCGGACGCTGGCCTTCGCCCGAACCAAGGACGGCGCCCGCACCCTGGCGCGCCGATTGAGCGAAGCCGGCATCCCCAGCCTCGATCTGCACGGCAACCTCTCGCAAGCGGCCCGTACCCGTAACCTCGACGACTACCTCCACGGGTCAGGCTGCACGGCCCGCGCCGGCAGCACCGGGACCGTCGTCACGATTGCCACCCCCGAGCAGCGTTCGGCGGTGCGCAACCTGGTGCGCCCTGCTGCGCACCGCGAAGGTGACAGTCATCGAAGGAAACCGCGAGACCGAGGCGTCCACCACGGCATCGAACCTGCGCGCCTTCGCGCCGCGGTCTGCGGCGCCCCCGTCCGCGTCGACCAGGGCCGCCCGGCCAGTCCGCCGCGGCGCCGCGGACGCTCCCGTCGCTGACCGGCCAACGAACGGGTGCGGACTCCGATGCCCGTCCGCACGGCACCCCGAGAGCACGCGCAGGCGCTGCAGACGCCCGGGCCCTCCGTTCCGGATGGTGCGTCGCCTCGACAGTGCACTCTCCTCGGCAGTCGGGCGTTGACCGGTTGTGGCCGCGAACTCACTGCGGTGTGCGGTGCGCACGACCTGGATCAGCAGGATGCGGTCATGGACCTCAGACACGACGCGGTTGTCGGCGACCCGAACACGATGCCACTTCCGCTCCCGGGGCCCCGCGCCCAACGCGGCAGAAGAAACCGTCCATCGGGGTCTCATAGGCGGACACCCCGCTAGGTGACCGCGTTCGCGCCACGAACGTCCCGTCGGGTCCGAGGCACCCAAGGCCACCCGGTACCCGATGGCGGCGTCGACGCCTGACGAGGTGCCGGCCGCCCGGATTCGGCGGGTCCTGGCGAGTCGCCGACAACCGGTGCCGGACGTGGTGGCGCTGCTCGGCGAGGCGAGGTGACCGATGCGTCTGGCCGGAACCCTGCCAGAGAGGCAGTGGCCGGGACACCCGCTAGAGTCTGATCGTGTCTCGCCTGCGGCCGCGCCGGACGGATGCCGACCGCGAAGCCGACCGGATGCGGACGCGCGTTCGGCTGCTCGTCGAGATCACCGCGAGCAAGGGCGGGTTCCGCAAGGGTCTCATCGAGGCCGCCAAGCACCTGACACCCTCAGAGGCCGCGATCCTCGCCGACCTCGAGCGGCACGGGTTGGACGTGATCCGGATGCGGGACGTGCTGTGCGGGGCCCACGTCCTGGTCGACGAGCCTGCATTCTACGAGGCGTGGCGATTCCCGAAGAGCCGCGAGCGGCTGTCGAGCCACCACAAGCACATCGACAAGGCGCAGTACCCCGACATCGGCCTGAAGGGTCCGGTCGTGCGCGAGAAGCTGCACGGCCGCACCGCCGCCGGGACCTGGGTCCAGTTCGAGAAGACCCCGGCGTCGATGGGCAACGGCTTCCGCCTGCCCGACTGGCACGACGTGCAGCACCTCCTTGACTACGTCGTCTACCGCATCACCAAGCGCAACGTCGGCCCGTGGGGTCTGTCCGCGGCCACCGAGAAGCGTCCGATGTACCTCTCGCCCGATCTGCGGGTGCGCGTCCCGCTGCCGCAGGTGGCCAGCGACGAGCTCACGGCGGCGTTGGAGCGGATCGAGGAGGACGACGACACGACCTCGGCCTCTCCCGACCTGGCCGTGCGCTTCCCCCCACCGGACCGTGCCGACACCCTCGCCGAGCTCGTCTTCGTCGGCGGCGACCAGCGGGCGACCGGCCTGTTCGGCGGATCGGACGTCTGGGTCTCCGAGGTTGCCTCCGAGCAGGCGCACAGGCTGCTCGTCCAGGAGCAGGTACCGCCGCAATGGACGCTGCCCCCCGCGGACGCCACACGGCCCGGGCAGGTGCTCCTCGACGGCAAGGATCCGCTGCGCTTCGCCGTCCGCCTGCTTCCCGCCGCGAGCGCTACCGCTGCCCCGACCGAGGAGAGAGCCACCGGATGAGTGACACCGAGATCTCGAAGGCCCCGGGGCTCATCGACGCCGTCGTCGAGCTCGTCCACACCGGGCCGGTTCCGCTGGGCGCCTACACGCTGGCGGAGATCGCCGCGGTCAACGGCGTCATCGACTTCCTCGAGCGCGAGCCGAGCCCCGCGCTCGTCGCCGAGGCCGTGCGCTCTCTCGCGGCACGCAACCTCATCACGACGGCCCCCGGCGAGGACGACGTCGAGGTGCGCGGCGACGTGGGCATCGCTCTGGCCTTCCAGGAGCGCTCGCGTCGGGCGCTCGACGTGCGCCTGACCGGCACCCAGCCCGACGAGCCGTGGCGGATCCTGCTGCTTCCCCAGCCCGAGGGGGTGACCCTGGAGATCATGATCGACGCGCTCGGCATCCACTTCTACTGGCTCCGGCTCACCCCGGACGCCCTGGAGCGGCTGGAGGAGCGGCTTCCTCGCGGCGATCGCGGGCCGCTGGACGCGTCCGCCGACGAGGTGCTCCCAGCCAGTGAGACCACGGCGCTCGTCACGGCGACGACCTGGATCGAGGACGGGTCACGCGAGAGCACCGACGTCGTGCTCGCCCGGCACGGCGACACGCTGCACGTGTTCCTCCGGGACCCGGACAACCCGTCGCAGCTCATGGCCCAGGGGCTGGACGACGACGACGCGCGCCGGCTGGTCCGTCAGCTCGCCAGCTGAGCGACACGGGCCGCCGGCTGTCGATGTCGTCCAGACGGCGAGCGCTACGAACAGGAACGTGAGCGCAAGCCCGATCCCCAGGTGCGCCGGGTCGACCCCGTTGCGCAGCGGCTTGCTGCCGTCGAGCGCGAACGCCTCGGCGGCGGCCGCCCGGCCATCGCGGTGAGCTCCTGCTGCAGGAACGGGTCGAGGCCGGTGGTCGGCTCGTCCAGGACGAGCAGCTCGGGCTCGTGCATGAACGCCTGCGCCAGGCCGACCCTCACGCTCGTCCCACCTCGCACGACGATCTTGACCTCTCGGCCGCTTGCTGCCCGCCGCGCCTGGGCGATCTTGACGGTTCGGCCGTGTCGGGCCGTCAAGGTTGGACGTTGCGTCAAGATCGCGCTGGCGAGGTCGCTGGACGCGGCGGTTTCGTCAAGATCGTCGGGTGTGGGGGGCGTGGGGGGCGTGGGGGGCGAGTTCTCGCCCCCGGCCCCGCTCGACCGCCAGACCCCTCGACCCCGCTCACCCGGGAGCAGCAGCGAGGTCGAACGTGGCTCCGACGGCGTTCAGGAGGACGGCGTCTGGCAGGCGGTCGGCCAAGGCGAGCTGGGCCTTCCAGCCGGTGCAGTGCGCGGGCACCACCACGTCCGGGCTCACGGCCGCGAGCGCGTCGACCGTGCGGTCGATGATCGGCTCGAACGGTGCGCCCGACAGATGGAACCCGCCGATCACCGCATGCACCGCGTCGACGCCGGTCAGCCGTTGCGCGTACCGCACGATGTTGACGATGCCGGCGTGCCCGCAGCCGCTCATCACGACGAGGCCCTTGCCTGCGACGTTGATGACCAGCGCTTGGTCGTCAAGGGTGAGCTCGTCGTCATGCCAGTTTCCGTCCCAGAACGCCTGCTGGGTCGGGAAGCCCTTCTCGTACTCGGTCGTGCGGTCCACCTCGCCGGTAACCAGCAGCCCGGCGTCGAACAGGAACGACGGTCGACGTCCTTCGGTGACCTGAACCCCGACCTCCTCGAATGATCGGCGGGACGGCGTCGGCAGCTCGATCGGCTCGGTGCCGTCGATGCGGATGCGGCGGCGGTTCCAGAAGTCCGGGTGCAGCACCACGGGCATCCCGACCGACCCGAGGTCGCGGATGATGCCCTCCAGGCCGGTCGTGTGGTCGAAGTGCCCGTGGCTCATCACCACTGCCTGCAGGTCGCGCGGGTCCACCTCGAGGCGGCGCATGTTCTCCCGCAGGCCGTGCGGGCTCAGCCCCGCGTCGTACAGCACGCTCGCTCTGCGAGTCCCCGACCACAGCTCGACCAGCGCCGAGTAGCCGTGCTCGGCGACCAGTCCGTCGAAAGTGGTGCCGCCTTCCATGATGGACGTTGGCACCCGCTCGCCGCGGAAGGTCACATCTCGGGCTGCCTTTGCGTGGTGAGCGAGAAGGTCGGCGCTGTTGTCGATCAGGGTGGTGATGTGCACCCGATCGACCGCGACAGGAGCGAGGGCCTCCACGGCTCACCCCCAACCGGGCTTCATCTGCCCCACCTCGATGAGATGGCCGTCCGGGTCGGGGGTGACGAGCACGACGCCCGGCTGGTGATCGGTGGGCCCGCCGCCGACGTCGAGGCTGATCCAGCCGTCGGCAGTCTGGATGACGATGGACGGCTCGCCGGCGCGGACGGTCTCACCACCGGGCACGTCGGAGTCGAACGCGGCTGAGCGCTCGACGTCGGACGCGACGACGACGTGAGTGAGCAGGATGCTGTCGGTCGGAATCGGCAGGTTGGGGATCTCCACCGGTGCATCCCTTCCGCGGACGCGGCGCCGCTGCACCTCGGTCGGGCCCGGTCCGCTGGTGTCAGCCTAGGCAACCCCGGGGAGAGCACCAGTGCTTCCCGAACACAGCCCTCCGCAGCGGTGACGAGCACTGATGCTGGCCAGGGCTCAGACGTTGCGCTGGGCGCCACAGCTGACAGCCGTCAGGCCTCCGCGGCGTCCCACCAGCGAAGGACACGCAGGGCACGAACGGTGGTCCAGCGACTCGCTCCCGCGGGCTCGAGCCTCGACCAGTGCCGACCCGAGTAGGGGGAGTACGTCGACCATCGACCGTCCCTGCGACGTTTGGACGTCACGACGCGGACCGCGTCGTTGAGTCGTTCGTCCCGGGGATGGTCGACGTCGGCGAAGTACTCCAGGCCGCGCAGCACGTCGAAGTGCCACTCCGGGAACGCGGGGAACCTCGTGCTCGCCGGGATCGCCACCGCCCCGGTCCGGTGCGACTGGTAGAGGCGATGGCGCAGGAAGAACCCGCGGCCACGGTCCTGCGGGTCGTCCACGGGGAGGGTTCCGCCGCTGACCCGGTAGGCCTCGAGCGCCTCCAGCGCCTGGATGGTGGTGTGGAAGGAGCTGTGCTTGGCGCGGTCGGTGCGGGTCGCGCAGTTCCAGCCCCCGTCGTCATGCCGCTGGTCGAGCAGGTCGGCGACGACGTCGTCGAGGCGCTCCGCGGGGTAGGCGAAGGTCGACGTGAGCCGGACGAGCATCGACTCGATGCACGCCTCCGGGACGCGCCAGCGGCTCTGCCACTCCCAGAGCCGGTCGAGGGCGCGCAGCGCCGCTGGATGCTCGGCGGGCAGCCCGAGCCACATGAGATGGAGCAGCGTGTAGGTGGTCGAGATCCACTTGGGCGAGTACATCCCGCCGCCCCAGCTGCCGTCCGGGGCCTGCTCGGCCAGGAGGCGAAACCCCCATCCGGACGTGGCCACGCGCTGCCGCTCCTCGTCGACCTCGTGAGGGTCGGCCTGGACGAGGTGGACGAGAACACGCCAGCGGACCGCGGGGTCGCCTTCGAGGAGCCATGGGAGGACAGGCGGCTCTGCATCGACAGGCATGGAGAGATGATGCTCCACGCCCGGAAGCGCTGTGATGGAACCAGTGGGCGCGCACGACGCGCACAGATCGACACCCTGGGGAGGACGAGGCTGTTGCTGTGGCGGGCTGTCGTATCTTTTCTGATACGCTCTGGTCGTGGACGAACCTGTCCTTGACAGCGTGCTCCGGTCGGCAGCGCACCTGCAGCGGGTGGTCCCGGACGCCGTGCTCGTCGGCGGGGCCGCCGCGGCGTTGTGGGCGGGCCACCGAGACTCCTTCGACCACGACCACGTGCTGGCCGACTTGTCCGAGCGCTACCTCGAGGTGCTCGAGGCTGTGGAGGCGACCGATGGGTGGGTGACGAGCGTCCGAGCCAGCTCTCCACCGATGACCATCCTGGGCCGTCTGGGCGGGGTGGAGGCGGGCCTGCGCCAGCTCCGTCGCTCCCGCCGCCTCGAGGTCGAGCAGGTGCGCCTGGATGCCGAGCACGTCGTCGTGGTGCCGACCCTGGCCGAGACCCTGCGGGTGAAGGCGTATCTCGTCGTCCAGCGCAACCAGGTCCGCGACTACCTCGACGTCGTCGCCCTCGCGGACCGGTGCGGCGATGAGGTGGCCGTGGCGGTGCTGGCCGGCATCGACGACTACTACGTCGACCGATCTAGGGAGCCCGACTCGGTGCTGACGGCGTTGGTGCAGCGGCTGTCGGAACCGAACCCGCGCGACACCGTCGTGACGACTCAGCTGCCGGCGTACCGGCGCCTGGACCGACGTTGGCACGACTGGTCGGCGGTGGTCGAGGCCTGCCACGCTCTGGCCGACGGGCTGCTGGCGGCGGTCGAGGAGCGTTGAGATGAGCGTCAGGTTCCGCAACGTCGAGGTGCCGGTGGACGCCCCTGTCGAGCAGTGGCCCTACGAGGCACTCATCGCAGCCATCGAACGCGGCACCATCAGCGACTGGGCGCGCCTGACCCGACAGATCCGCGAGGACCCGTGGGGTCCTGTCGCCCGACAGGTGGAGCTCTACCTGTCCTACGCGCAGCCGTGGGGAGTTGGACCGCTGCTGGAGCGCGCGCTGTCCTCCGCGCGGACGGACGCCCAGGCCGACGAGCGGGCCGCCATCGCGGCCGACGTTCGGGCGCTCGTCGAGCAGTCCGGGTTGAGCCCCACCGAGTTCGCCTCGCGCATCGGGACGTCCCGCAGTCGCCTCTCGACCTATCGCAACGGTCGGGTGACGCCGTCGGCGGCCCTCCTGCTCCGCATGCGCAGGCTTGTCGAGCGCCGGGCTGCTGCGGCTGCCGGACAAGGGTCGCCGGTTGAGCGAATGACACGATGAGGGTTGACACGCGACGTGCCACCGGCCCCGACCGGCTGGACGTGCGGCGGACCTCTGGTGCCGCGCTGCTGGGACGGGTCAGTCCGGGAGCACCCCGAACCACGGCAGCACCCGTGCCCGCAGCCGGCCGGCACGCACAGCGGGGTCGGCTTCGGCCAAAGCCCGTACCGTCTCCACGTCGGGGGAGCGGTACAGCGAGACACCCCGCAGCTCTCCTGACTGGTCCTGCACCGGACCGTTGAGCGCCAGGTGGCCCTGCTGGTACAGGCCGACCAGGTAGCGCAGGTGGGCTGCCTGGATCGCCTCGGCCTCCTCCGCCGGCTGGTCTCGCTGTGGGCCGGTTGTGAGCAGCACCGGCGTGTGCGGGAGCCCGTGCTCCACGTGCCGACGGACGTCGTCATCGGTGGCCAAGGGTTGGCGGGGATCGTTCACAGAGAAGGTGCCGTAGCCGGGCTCGCCAGGCTCACACGTGCTGGTCGATGAGGATCATGTTCCCGTCAGGGTCCACGATCGTGAGGCTCGCGGGCCCGGTGGTGCTCTCGTCCGCCTCCTCGGGTACGTCGATCCCGTGCGCCTTCAGCCGGCGCTGGATCTCGCGGATGTCGGTGAACGAGTCGAGTGCCTCGGCGTTGCTGTCCCAGCCCGGGTTGAAGGTCAGGATGTTCGTGTCGAACATCCCCTGGAACAGGCCCAGGACGCACGTCCCGTTCTTCAGGATCAGCCAGTTCTGTGCGATGTCTCCATCGAAGACCGTGAAGCCCATCTTCTCGTAGAAGCTTCTCGAGGCCTCAATGTCTGTGACCGCGAGACTCACAGAGAACGCACCCAGCTCCATGCGGGTCCTCTCGTTGCCGGTTCACCCGAGCGTAGCCCCGTGGGCGCCATCGCGAGAACCGGTGGGCGCTCGCCCCCTCCGCGTGATCTTGACGGAATCGCCGTATCAGGACCGTCCATGCAGCTGTAGCGTCAAGATCGCGGGGACCCGGGCGGGCGGGCGTTGCCGTCCGTTCATGTCTCGGTCATGCGAGGCGGTCGTGGGTGCTCGCGCGGGCTGCGAGGATGGGATCATGCAGGACGTCGCTGGCCTGGCTGCCCAGGTAGAGCAGCTGTTGGCCGACATCGAGCGAGCCGAGCGGGATGCAGCGGAGCAGATCGCAGCCTGCCATCCGGGGAACCGAGCGGGGGCGACCAACCTCGTCCACTACACCGAGCTGCGGCGTCACGACGTGCGCGAGCTTCAGGGTGACCTGATGGACATCGGCGTGTCGTCCCTGGCCACGACCGAGGCCAATGTCCGGGCGAAGCTGTTCGCCGCGCGCGCGGCGCTTCGCGCTCTCGGAGGCGATCCGGGCCCGTGGGAGCTCCAGGCCATCGATGACGCGATCGACGCCGGCGACGACCTGCTGGCCGCCCACGCCGAGCAGCTGCTCGGGCCTGTTCGGTACCACCGGCATACCCGGATCATGGTGACTCTGCCGAGCGAGGCGGCCGAGGACGCGGACCTGGTGCGAGCCCTGGTCGACGAAGGGATGGATCTGGCCCGGATCAACTGCGCCCACGACGACGAGGCGGCCTGGGCTGCCATGGCCGGCCACGTCCGGGCGGCATCGGTGGCTGCGGAGCGTCCGGTGCTGGTGTACATGGATCTGGGTGGACCCAAGCTGCGGACCGGCCCGATCCAGGCCGGACCGGCGGTGGTCCGGGTCAGACCGGGACGAGACGCCCTCGGGCGTCCGGTCGAGGCCGGGCGGATGTGGCTTTCCGGAACCGGCGCCCCTGCGCCGGACGGGGCGGTCGGTGTTCCCGTGGAGCACGACTGGGTGACCCGTCGCGTGCCCGGCGACACGGTCACGTTCACCGACACTCGAGGACGACGCCGCCGCTTCACCGTGGAGTCCGTCGACGACCAGGGCGCTCTGGCGACCAGCGAACGCACGTCCTACCTGGTCACAGGGCTGCAGCTCAGTGCCGGTAGGGACCACACCGTCGTCGGTGAGCTTCCGAGCATCGAGCAGCGTCTGCGTATCGCGACGGGTGACACCCTGCTGCTGACCCGAGACCTGAGCCCGGCCGACCCGACGCTGGACCCGACCCGCATCGGGTGCACCCTTCCCGAGGCCTTCGAGGCCGCCGAACCCGGCCATCGGATCCTGTTCGACGACGGGGAGATCGAGGGCGTCGTCGACCGGGTAGCGGCCGACGAGATCACCGTTGTGATCACCCGCGCCCAGCCCGGCGGCAAGTGGCTCGGCGCGGAGAAGGGCATCAATCTGCCCGACACCCGGCTTCCCGTCGAGGCGCTCACCCCCGCCGACATCGCAGCCCTGCCCAGCGTCGTCGCACATGCCGACGTCGTCGGGTTGTCCTTCGTCCGCAGCCCGGCCGACGTCGCGCACATGCGCCGCGAGCTCAGCGCGCACGGGGGCCAGAAGGTCGGCTTGGTGCTCAAGATCGAGACCGAGCAGGGCTTCCGTGAGCTGCCGGACATCCTTCTTGACGCCATGTGCTGGCCCCAGGCCGGCGTCATGATCGCCCGCGGCGATCTGATGACCGAGATCGGCTGGGAACGGATGACGGAGGTTCCCTACCAGATCCTCTCGCTGTGCGAGGCCGGCCATCTCCCGGTGATCTGGGCGACCCAGGTGCTGGAGTCGCTGGCCAAGAAGGGCCTGCCGTCGCGCGCGGAGATGGTCGACGCTGCCGCCGGGGAGCGCGCCGAGTGCGTCATGCTCAACAAGGGGCCATACATCCTGGAAGCAGTCCAGACCCTCGACGCCGTCCTCGGCCGCATGCGGCGGGTTCAACGCAAGAGTCGCACGCTCCTGCGCCGGATCACGTCCTGGTCCGAGTGACCCGAGCACACCCTTCTCTCTCTCTCCCTCTCGGTCAGCCTTCTGCTGCGGTCTGGAACGACACCTGCAATGCGCCGTCGTCGTCGCGCAGTTCCAGCGTGAACCCGTCGATGCGGTACTGGGTGGCGCGACCCATCGCGGCGAGGAACTGCGCCTCCTGCGCGTCCACCCCCTCGATCCCCTCGCATGCGATCAAGGTGGACGCCAGCGGGCCGATGGATATGCCGGAGCCATCCTCGCTGAACTGTCCGGTGTAGGTGTTGCAGCCGGCGCTGCCGCTGACGGTGCCGTCCTCGGCGAAGGTCGCGGTGACCTCAGAGCCGGCGACCAGCGACGCCACCCCGCCGGTCCCGTTGTTGATCCCGGTGGCCGACCACGTGGGTCCGGCCAGCGCTGCCTCTTCGGCCTCGGCGAAGGTGAGGACGGTGGCTCCGTCGGCGTCGGTCAGCGTCAGGGTGGAGGCGTCGGTGGCGAACCCCGCCGTGCGGGCCAGCGCGGCCAGGAAGGCGGCCTCCACCGACGAGGCGGGCTCGGGGCAGGCCATCAAGGTGCCGGCCACCGGGTCGAAGCTGAGCGCGTCGCCATCGACGGTGTAGCCGGCGGTGTAGCGGTTGCAGCCACTGCTGCCCGAGACCTGACCGTCGAAGAACCGGGCGGTCACCGTCACGCCGTCGGCCACCTCTACCGCGCTGCCGTCCTCGTCGTAGGACTGCAGCGTCCACGGTGTGCTCTCCAGCGGAAGGCCCGTTCCGGCGGTGTCGCCGTCGGAGGACCCGCACCCGCTCACGGCCATGCCGAGGAGGAGGACGAGGGGGACAACGGCCCGTCTGAGCAACATGTCGAGCACCTGCTTCCGGGTTGCGGTTCGTGATCGGTCATAGTCCTGGCAACGGTAGTTGGTCGTGGGTGCGCGAGTTCATGGTCGCGTCACTGACGGGCTGTCGGGTCGGGAGGGCGAGGCGAGAGAAGCCGACGGAAAGGGTCAAGATCGTCGGGGGGTGGCGTCTCGCGCGGGCATCTCCGCCGGCTGAGCCCAGCGGGGACTCACACCGGGCCCTCGTCGGGCGTACCGTGACAGGCATGGCGGACAAGGGTGAACAGGGCAAGGCCAAGACGGGTCAGGCACCTGGTGGTGATGCGGTATACGCCCTGGGGGTGATCGGTGCCTGGGTGTACTACTGGCAGCGCGCCGATACGGCGGGCGAGCGCGGCCTGGCCGTCCTCAAGGGAATCGTGTGGCCGGCCTTCCTGGTCTACGAGGCGTTCTCCGCCCTGTCGGGTCGCTCGCAGACCGCGATCGGTGAGTCCGCGAAGGTCTGAGGAGGGTCGTCGGGCTTCCCGGCCCGCCCAGGACCGACGAGGGCTCGCCCAGTGGGTCGGCTCACGGGGACGGCGGATCCGTCACGAGGACGAACTTGCCGGCGTGCCCACCTCGTTCCAGCAGCTCGTGGGCTCGAGCGGCCTCGGCCAGCGGGATACGCCCGGCGACGAGCGGGGTGATCTCGCCGGCGGCAATCAGGTCGAGGAGCTCGGCCAGCGTCGCGCGGTACCAGGCGTTGCCGAGCTTCGTCAGGTCGGGTGTGGAGGGTGTGTGCTTGCCGTCCGGGATGAGCGAGAGCGCTGTGCGAGCCAGCAGGGTGGGCGGGATGATCCGTAGCCCGTGGTCCCGTGTGGCTGCCACACCGAACCACACCAGACGTCCACCCGCGCGAAGGGCCCGGTAGGAGCGCCACAGCTGCTGGCCGCCGCCGACGGGGTCGAACACGACGTCGACGCCGTCTCCGGTGAGGCCCCGGACGCGGGCGACGAAGTCCTCGGTGCGGTAGTCGATCGGTGTCGCGCCCAGCTGGGACACCACGTCACGGTTGGCGCCGGACGCGGTGCCGAACAACTCCAGGTCGGCGAGCCTGCCGAGCTGGAGCAGCGCAGACCCGACCCCGCCTGCAGCACCGTGGACGAGGACACGCTCGCCGGCGCGCACCTTGGCCGCTTGGTGCATCATCGCGTGCGCCGTGAGGTAGTTGATCACGACGCAGACGGCCTCGGCGGGATCCACCCCGGCAGGGACGGGTACCAGGTCCCCCTCGGGCAGGCAGACGTACTCCGCGTAGCCGCCGCGGGTGCCCAGGGCCACGGTCCAGCCGGCGACGACGTCCCCCGGCGCGACGGTGGACGCCCGCGCGCCGAGCGAGTCCACGACACCCACGACGTCCGTCCCGAGGGTGAAGGGCACCCGTGGCGTGCCAGGAAGCCGCCCGGAGCGGCGGAACATCAGGTCGTAGCCCGACACGCCGGCTGCGAAGACCCGTACCCGAGCCTCGCCCGGACCCGGCTGTGGGAGGTCCTCCTCCACGAAGGCCAGTACCTCCGGCCCCCCGTGACGCGTGACGACGACCCGATGCTGCCTGGCCTGCATGCTGACTCCCTCCACGCGGGACCGCCCGGACGAGCGGGCCGGTGCTCAGCTCTACTCATCCGTGCCGACGTCCGGTGTGCCAGAGGCCTTGGTCCAGAACCACGACCCCTGCACGACACCGCGGACTCCGGTGTGTCAGGGTGGGAGGGTGGGTGCGCTGGCCCGGGCTGTCGGTGGGTTGGCGGCCGCGTCTGCGGTGGCCTCCGTCGGCTACGCCGCGGTGCTTCGCGACCGACAGCTGCGATGGGGGGCGACGCCCGAGGAGGTCGTCGCGGCCCTGCCGGGCGACTCCAGCCTGACCAAGGCCGAGCACGTCGCTACCCGTGCCATCGGCGTGGGTGCGCCGGTGGAGGCCGTCTGGCCATGGCTGGCGCAGATGGGTCAAGGTCGGGGTGGCCTGTACTCCTACGACTGGCTGGAGAATCTCGTGGGTTGCCAGATGCACAGCGCCGACGAGATCGTCGAGGAGTGGCAGGACGTCAGGGTGGGCGACGACTTCCGGCTGCACCCCGACGTCGCCCTGCGCGTCGGGGAGGTCGATCCGCCTCGCGCGCTGGTGGTGCGTGGCGGCGTGACGCCGGACGGTCGTCCCACCGAGGACGTTGCCGCTGCGCCGTACGACTTCACCTGGGCGTTCGTGCTCACCGAACAGGGACCGGACCGGTCGCGACTGATCGTCCGAGAGCGCTACCAGTACCTGGCCCGGTGGACCCCGCTGCTGGTCGAGACCGTCTCCGTCATCAGCTTCGTCATGACGCAGCGGATGCTGCGGGGGATCCGGCAGCGAGCCGAGGCAGCAGCGCTGGGTCGGTAGCGGCCGGTGGCCCGTAAGCCGCCGGCCCCGGCGAGCGCAGCCAGGTGCCACGGTGGAACCGGCTTGAGCCGGTACCTTCCCTGATGAAGAGGCTTGTCTGCGAAGTAGGTGTCCTGGAGGCTCGCCACGAGCCTCTCGTCGTCGATGTCGGCGTAGGGGTCGGTCATCGGGCGGCAGCAGGGAAGG
>CAYHHE010000033.1:0-26663 GCA_964356295.1 uncultured Actinomycetes bacterium
CCCAACGATCAACACCCCAGCGAAGCACCCCACGGCACGGGTTTCGTGCCCACGCTCCTAATGCCAACCGTCCGCCCACACCGGGTCGGTGAACCAGCCAGTGGCCGACCGCGACGAGGACGATGCTGGCACCGCGCAGCAGATCGACGAACCGGTCGGGGCCGCCCTCCACGCCAGGACGGTAGGACGCCCGGGGCGAGCCGGCGAGAGGCGCACGTCCCCCTGCTCAGGGGGTGGGCGGGCCGAGTTCGAGCACCACCCGCGCGCCGCCCGAGGGGCCGGTCTCGCGCAGCAGCCGTCCGCCGCTGGCCGTCGCCGAGCGTGCCGCGATGTCCAGGCCCAGCCCGGTGGTGCCCGGCCTGCCGGCGGGCTCGTCCTGCCAGCCGGGTCCGGCATCGCAGACCACCAGCCGGGCCCCGCCGCCGGGCATCGTGGTCACCTCGACGGCGAACGCGGTCCCCTCCGGGGTGTGGACGAACACGTTCTGCAGGGCGATGTCGACGGCGGCCTCGAGGTCGTGCCGGGGCAGCCGGACCCACACCGGCCCGGGGGCCAGCCGCAGGTCGAGCCGACGCTGCTGGTCTTCGGCGAGCACGGCCCAGAAGGCGGTGCGTGCGGCCACGGCCTCGACGGCGTCGCAGCGGGCGCCGAGGCCCTCGCGCTCGGGCAGCCTGCGGCTGTGGATGATCTCGTCCACGCTCGCCTGCACCGCGTCGAGGTCGTCGCGCAACCGGTCGCGCACCGGTGGGTCGTCCACGGAGTCCAGGTCGACGGCCAGGGCCGTCAACGGCGTGCGCAGCCGGTGGGCCAGGTCGGCTGAGGACTGCCGCTCCTCGTCTAGCAGCTCCTGGACGCGCCCGGCGAGACGGTTGAGGGCCACCCCCACGTCGGCGACCTCCGGCACGCCGGAGGGCTCAGCCCGCATATCGAGGTCGCCGTCGGCCATCTGGTGGGCCACCGCTGCCACCTCGGTCAGCGGGGCGGTCGTGCGGCGAGCGAGCAGCAGCGCCGTCACCGCGGCGGCTGCGAGCAGCACGACACCGGCGCCGACCAGGGCGGCCACGCTGGTGCCGAGCCCGGCCCGCAGGTCGGCGGCGTCGAGCCGGACGAGCACCACGGACGTGCCGTCCGGGCCCTGGGCGGGGGTGGCCGCGATCACGTCGGGTCCCACCGCGACGTTCACGCTGCGTCCGGTGCGGGCGGCTGCCACGGCCGGCTCGACCCCGACCCCGGGGAGAACGCCGAGCAGGGCGCCGTCGGGCAGCACGACCGTGAGCGTCCCAGGTCCGGACGGCGCGCCGGGAAGCAGGCCCTCGACGGCGCTCACGGGACTCCCGGCGAGCAGGACCGCGGTCTCTTGCGCGCGGGCCTGGCCGGCCTCGACCGCGGTGGCGCGGGCGGTGTCGCGTGCGGCCACGACGAGCGGGGCGACCAGGGCGACGACGGCCGCGGCGCAGACGAGTAGCCCGAAGAGGACGAGCCGGCGGGTCACGTCTGCTGCCCGTCCTCCAGCCGCACGCCCACCCCGCGCACGGTGTGCAGGAACCGCGGCTGCTCGACCGACTCCCCCAGCTTGCGCCGCAGCCACGACAGGTGCACGTCCACGGTGCGCGCGCTGTCGGTGCGCTGCCACACCTCGCGCAGCAGCTCGCGTCGGGTGACGACCCGGCCGGGGTTGCGGGCCAGGTAGGTGAGCAGGTCGAACTCCAGCGGGGTGAGGTCGAGCACCTGCCCGTCGACCTCGGCGACGTGCCGGGCGGGCTGCACCTGCAGGCCGCCGACCGTGAGCACCTCGGGGGCCTGCAGTGCCGCGACGCCGACCCGGCGCAGCACCGCGCGCAGCCGCGCCTCGAGCTGGGAGGGGTCGAACGGCTTGACGACGTAGTCGTCGGCCCCGGCGTCGAGCAGGCGCACCACCAGGCCCTCGTCGTCGCGGGCGGTGGCCACGACGACGGGTACGTCGCTGATCGCCCGGATCATCGGCAGCAGTCGCTCGCCGGGCAGGTCGGGCAGCCCCAGGTCGAGGACGACGGCGTCGGGAGGGTCGGCCACCAGCTGCTGCAGCCCGCTCATCGCGTCGGGAGCGGAGTCGACGGCGTGGCCCCGGTTCGTCAGCGCACGGATGAGCGCCGTCCGAATAGCGGCGTCGTCCTCGATCAGCAGCAGGTGCGCCACGACCGAACCCTAGGACGGCCCCCGGCCCGAACGGTCCGTCGGCGTCGCCGCGGGTGGCATCCTGGGCCGGTGGCCGGCCGCGACAGCACGCGCTCGCGGCGCTGGTCGGTCGGGCTCGCGGCGCTGTGGCTGCTGGCGGTGCCAGCCGCTGCCGTCCTCGGCGTGCTCGGCTTGAGGGCCGCCGGGGCCGGCTCGGACGCGGCCGCCGTCATCTCCGCCGCCGACGCGGTCGCCCTCGCCGCGACGGCATCCCCCGCACCCTCGGCGGGCCCGACGCCGACGCCCACCGCCGCGTCCTCGCCGGTGCCCACGGCGCCGCCGGCCACGCCACCAGCGGCCTCGGTCGTCGAGCGGCGGGTGCCGGGTGCGGTGCTCGGGCTGCGCTGCGACGGCGCGGTGCCCGGGCTCGTCTGGGCCGTCCCCGAGCCGGGCTGGGTCGTCGAGGGCACCGAGGTCGAGGACGGCCTGCTGGACGTGCCGCTGGAGGGGCAGGAGGGCGAGGTGCGCGTGCTCGTCCAGTGCGCGGACGGCGAGCCGACGGTGGTGGGCGCCGAGCGCCGCGGCGGCCGGGACGACTGACCCGTCACCGCCTCGGCCGGCGCAGCGAGAGGGCCGCGGCCGGACAGCTGCTCACCGCCCAGGCTGCCGCCGCCCGCAGCTCGTGGGGCACCGGTGCCGCGTCGCGGTTGCCCAGGTCGGGGTAGCCCCACCGGTCACGGGAGATCATCTCGGGCAGGGCGGCCGCGCAGGCCCCGTGCCCGGCGCACAGCCGCCAGTCCACCGCCAGCACCGGCTGCCCGGTCACGGCCGGGCTCCCGCCGCCGCGAGGCAGCGCCCGTCCCGGTGCGCGCGCAGGTCGGCCTCGGCCCACGCCAGCCCCGACCGCAGCGCGTCGACGCTCGCCGTGGGGTGCGCGCACAGCCCGCGGCCGCGCATGCAGGCCAGGGCGTCCTCGACCTCGACCGTGGCAGGCCCGGCCGGAGCGGCGCCGCGCGCCACCGCGACCAGCTCGGCCGCGACAAACGGCAGGCCGCTGCGGCAGGGCCCGCACTGCCCCGCGCTGCCCGCGGCCAGCGCGCAGGCCACCGACGCCAGCACCGCCACGGGGCAGACCGCTGCCGGGACCAGCACGAGCACCCCGGCACCCCACCGGCCGCCCACGGCCTCCAGCCCGTCGCGGGTCAGGGTCGCCGCCCGCACCGCGGGCGACCAGGGCAGCCAGCGCCCGTGCCAGCCACCGCTGACGGCGGCCCCCACCGCCTCCGTGGTCCCGCCCACTGCGGCGACCGCATCGTCCAGGTGGGCCTCGCTCGGCAGCTCGACCACCCCGGGCAGGGCGACCGAGCCGCTCACGCTCAGCAGCGCGCTGTGCGCGGGCAGCCCGCGGGCAGCCAGGGCGAGGCGGGCGAAGGTCTCGACGTTGCTCACCAGGGCGGGCCGGCGCAGGCCCGAGACCGGTGAGGGCGTCAGGGGCGGCTTGCCCAGCGGCGCGGGCAGCGGGGGGCGACCCGACAACGCGTTCACGACCGCGCTGGCCTCGCCGGCGGCGAACACCGCCGGGCCGACCGACACGACGACGCACCCGGAGAGGCCGCGTTCGGCGGCTGCTGCCCGCACCCGGGCCGGCAGGTCGGGGCGGTCGGCCGCGAGCCGGACGATGACCCTGTCGGCGCCCAGTGCGCGAGCGGCGAGTAGGGCCCCGTCGAGCACCAGGTGCGGCACGTGCCGCAGCAGCACGCCGTCCTTGGCCGAGGCGTGCTCCCCCTCGGCGCCGTTGACCACGACGAGCGGGAGGCGCCGGTGCCGCACCGAGCGCAGCTTGTGCCCGGTGGGGAAGGCCGCGCCCCCGAACCCCCGTAGGTCGACGGCGTCCGCGGCGGCGGCGAGCAGGTCCAGGTCGAGCGGCGGCAGGTCGCCCAGCAGCGCCCGGTGGTCGGCCCAGCCACGGCTGCGGCCCGGCTCCACGCCGGCCAGCAGTACCGGGCCGCTGCGGCGCAGCACGTCCGGCCGCGGGCCGGGAGGTCGTCCGGGCAGCCCGACGCCGGGCAGGCGGGCAGCCCCCGGGGCTGCCGGGGGCCCCGACGAGCGGGCCACGGCCGGGGCGGGGACGGTGAGGGTCACGGCTGGCTCCTGGTGAGGACGGGGACAGGTGCCGGCCCCGCGGGGGCCCCACCGCGCACGGCGGTGACGCGGGCGACCAGGGCGACACCCACGAGCAGCAGCCCCGCGACTCCGACGATCGGGTAGGGGCCGCGCAGCACGTCGCTGCCCACGGCCAGCGCGTGGCCGGTCGCGAGGATCCAGGCCGGGTAGGTGAGCACGTGCAGGGTCCACCAGACCCGCGGACCCCGCCGGCGTACGGCCGAGGTGAGCGCGACCACGGCCAGGGCGTCCACTGCGAGGGCGCCGGCGCCCACCCAGAGCGGCTCCCAGGCCGAGACACCGGGCACCACGGCTGCCAGCGCGTCGATGGCCACGTACGGATCGAGCACCGCGAGCACCACGTGGGCCAGGGTGAGCCCCAGGCCGACAAGGGCGGCGGCGCGGTGCACGGCGACGGACACTCCGCGCCACGCGGGCCGGGTGATCGCCGGACCGGCCAGCCCGCTGGCCACCGACAGCGTGAGCGCCGCCAGCGCGACCAGTCCGGCGGCGCGCAGCAGCAGCCAGGTGGTCTCGGGGGTCACGCCGGCACCTCGATCCGGCGGAGCACGGCCGCCCCGGAGGGCTCAGTGCCGGCCGGAGGGTGCGGCCAGGGTCCGACGCGCACGGCTGGGCCACCGTCGACGGGCACCAGCCGGGCGGCGAGGTGGGCCTGGCTCAGCCAGGCCACCGCCTGCTCGCCCAGCACGAGCGCGGCGGTGCTCGCCGCGTTGGCCTCGACGGCGCTCGCCGCGTGGACGGTCACCGACCGCCAGGGGCTGCGGGCGGGCAGGCCGGTGCGGGGGTCGATGATGTGGTGTGCGGGGCCGTCGGCGCTGCGCCACGCCCGCACGTCCCGGGAGGAGGTGGCGATCCCTCCAGAGGTGATGCTCACCAACCGCTGGCCGTCGCCGCCCTCGGGCAGCCCTACCAGCCAGCCGTGCCGCGGCGGTGGGCCGGCGACGCTGATGTCGCCGCCGAGGTCCACCAGCACGCCGACCCCCGGGCCGGCACCCAGGGCCGCGACCGTGTCGGCCAGCCACGCCTTGGCGATCGCGCCCAGGTCCAGCAGGCAGCCGGCCGGAGCCGTGAGCCACCCGCCGTCGGCGTCGGGGCTCAGCAGCACGTCGCGCCAGGTGGGTCGGGGCTGGGCGACCGCCATGAGGCGACCGTGCCCCGCGGGCACCAGCCCGAAGGTGCGGTCATAGCCCGCGTCCACCAGGGCTCGGCCGATGGTGGGGTCCACGAGCCCGCCGGTGGCCTCCGCCATCGCGAGCGTGGCGGCGAGCGCGTCACGCAGCACCGGGCCCACCCGGACGGGCCGTCCCGCTCTCGCGTTCGCGGCGCTGAGCTCGGAGTCGGCCCGGAACCTGCTCGCGGCGAGGTCCAGGCGACGCAGCCAGTCGTCGGTGAGCAGCGCCAGTGCCGGCAGGGCGTCCGGCCGGGTCGCGACCACGCCGGTGGTGGTGCCCAGCGCCTCTCCGGTCACCGACACGGTCCGCAGCGGCGCGGCGGTCACGAGGCCCTCGTGCTGGCGTCGGGGCGGATGCCGGGAGCCGAGGGGTTCTGGGGGGCGGGAGCGGAGCGCAGGGCGGGCCCGGACGGTGCGGGAGTCGCCGACCCTGCCGAGGGCGGGGCCGAGGAGTCGGGGGTCGCGGCCAGCGCCGGTGCCTGCTCCAGGACGCTGGTCGGCCCCTCGGCCGCCGAAGCCGGGAGGGTTCGTTCCAGGTCGGCGAGCACGACGCCGGTCGCGGCCCCGGCGGCCAGCACGATGGCGGCGCCGGCGCCGGCTGCGGCCCTGCGGGGCCGGGAGGTGCGGGACATGTCAACCAGCCTCACGCGCGCGCCGCAAGCCCCGGGTCGTGGGCGCGTCAAGGAATCGTCAAGCCGCCCCCGACGTGCCCTTGACCTCGCCTTCGCCCCCTTCTTGCGCAGGCCCGCGCAGGCTGACCGGCACCGGCGGCACCCACGCCGCCACGGCTCGAGAGGAGACCCCCATGCGCCAGGTTCTCGCCGCCACCGGAGTGCTGGCCGCCGCCCTGCTGGTCGGCGTCGGTGCCTACGTCAGCCAGGCGGACTCGGCCGCTGCACCCACGGCCGGCACCAGCGGCAGCACTCTCGTGCTCGACGACTCGGACCGCCCGGCCTCGACCTCGACGCCGAGCCCCAGCGCGTCGCCCACGGCGACCTCCGACACCGGGGACGACAACGGCGGTCGGCTCGACCGTGACCTGCGCACCGAGCCCGGCGACGACCGCGACGCGCAGGTGGCCGACCCCGACAGCGACAACCGGAACGACGACAACGACGACCACGACGACCGAACCGACGACAACGACGACAGCGACAGCGACTGACTGGTGACGGCGCCGAACCGGACACGGATACCGAACGAACCGGAGGCCCAGGCGGGGTGAGGGGTCGGTGAGGGGGTCGGCGACGTCGACGGTCGTGATCGCACGCCGGCCGAGGTAGCGGTCCGGGGTGGTCGAGGGCCGGGACGCGACGGTCTGCGGAGGGTGTGGCTGGTCACCCAGCAGTAGCCGGCCCGGTCCAGCTTGGCCCTCAGGTCGACCTGGGTGTTGGACGGGTCGCGCAGCGCCCGGTCGGGGAGGGAAACACCACGCCGGCGGGCCCGGTGCGGCGGCCGTCGGCCTGCCGGGCACGCAGGGTGGCAAGCACCGGCTGCGGCACGGTGAGGAGGCGTTGGGAGGACGGGGTCTTGGTGCGCGGCAGGATCTGCGGCTCCCCGGGGACCCGCACCAGGTCGGGCAGGTCCAGTCGGCGGGCTCGGGGTCCTCACGCAGCCGTGCCGGACGCGGTCGGCGCACAGGCTGGACAGGGCGCGTCGGGGGCGCGGGCGAGCCGAGGGCCCGGTCTTGGGGAAGGTGCCCCGGACAGCCGCCATTCTGTGGTCACCTGCCGCCTGCGACCGCCTCACGCCGCCCGGGGTTCTGTTGGCCGCTGCTCGAGTCGGGCCGCGGTGCCGGTGAGGGTGGGGCGTGTGCGCAGGATCGACGGGTGGACCGCGTGGCCGGGCGGGTAGTGCCGCAGGATCTCGGTCAAGCGCTCCTCGACGGTCATCGGCTGCCGCTGTGGGTCGGCGGTAAGGTCGGCGTAGGTGAGGGCGTTGGCCCCGGCGGGCTCGCCGACGAGGGGCGGCGCGGCTGGTGGACGCGCCGCGTTGATGGTGCTCGGAAGGCCTACCAGCGACGCACGATCGGCCCTGGCGCGGTCACGGTGGGTTCATCGTGTCGTGATGTCCCGGCGCCGGAACACCAGCCAGGCCAGTATCGCGAAGGCCAGTGACAGCCCGGCCAGCAGCAGTGCCCGCGGGGCGTCGATACCGTTGACCAGGGGTTCGGCGCCCAGCGCCCAGGCGAACGGGGAGGCGTCTTGCCAGGGTTCGAGCCACTCGGCCAGTGGCGCGAGGGCGTTGAGCAGGAACGCCCCGAGGGCCAGGGCCACCCCGATCCCGAGCGTGACCCCTCGGCGGCCGGTGAGGGCGCCCAGCAGCAGGCCGAGCGTGCCGTACAGCAGGCCCAGCAGCCCGGTCATGACAGCCCCGGCTGCCAGGCCGCTGCTCGACACGTCGAGGTCGACCAGCGGGGTGCCGACCGCGAGCGTCACCCACCCGAGCGCGGCGAGCCCCACCACGGCCCCGGTCAGGGCCAGGGCCTTGGCGACCAGCACCAGGCCGCGGGTCACGGGCAGGGCGAGCAGCAGGTCCGCGGTGCCGGCCTCCTCCTCCCCGGCGGTGGCCGCGGCTGCGGCCGCCAGGGCCACGCCGATGAGGATGAAGGGGATCATCAGGCTGAACAGCTCGGTGTTGAGGAACCCCGGGCCGGTCGTGTAGGCGTCCAGGCCGAACGTCTCGCGCAGCGCTTCGGGCCACTGGTCGACGAAGGTCTGCATGTCCTGCCCGGAGGACCGCACCGACGGGTACACCGCCAGCTGCACCGCGCACACCCCGACCAGTCCGATGCCCCAGCCGAGCAACGACCGCCACCGGTCGGCCAGCGTGCGCGCCACGAGGACAGCGGTCTGGGCCGGGCGGGCCGGTAGGTGCACCCGGTGCGCCGGGACGGCGGCGGTCATCGCTGCTCACCTCCCGTGACGTAGCCGAGGAAGGCGTCCTCCAGGGTCGGGTCGTGGCTGTGGACGTCTGCCACCCCGTGGTCGACGGCGATCTTCAGCAGCCCACCGACCGGTCCGGTGACCTGGCAGACAGCGGTCCGCCCGCGCACCTGCACCGACCGGACGTGAGGCGCGTCGGCCAGCTCGTCGGGGGGTCGGACCGGGAAGTCCAGCTCGACCCGCCGCGGGGCGTGCTCCCGCAGCCCGTCGACGTCGTCGACGAGCACCAGCCGCCCGTCGTTGACGATGGCGACCCGGTCGGCCATCAGGTCGACCTCGGAGAGCACGTGGGAGGACAGGAACACCGCGGATCCGGCGTCGGCGACCTCGTGCACCAGCCGCTGGAACTCCAGCTGCACCAGCGGGTCCAGCCCACTGGTGGGCTCGTCCAGGATGAGGAGCCGGGGGGAATGCATGAATGCCTGCACCACCCCGAGCTTCTGCCGGTTGCCCTTCGACAGGTCCCCGACCCGACGCCGCAGGTCCAGGTCGAACCGCTCCGCCAAGCCCCGGTAGGCACCGGAAGGCACCCCGCCGCGCATCGCCGCGAGGAAGCCGAGCAGGTCCTCCCCGCGCATCCGCTCGTACAGGGCCAGGTCACCGGGCAGGTACCCGGCCTGGGCGCGGATCTCCACACCCCGACGCCGCATGTCCAGACCCAGCAGCCGGGCCTGCCCTCGGGTCGGGCGGATCAGGCCGAGCAGCATCCGGATCGTGGTCGTCTTGCCCGCGCCGTTGGGTCCGAGGAACCCGATGATCTCGCCGCTGTGCACGGCGAGCGACAGGTCCTCGATACCCCGTTGGCGGCCGTAGAACTTCGTCAGCCCATCGGTCTGCAGCACCACATCCGAGGGGACTTCCACCCTTCGAGCGTGACACCAGCCCGGATAGCCGCCAGGGCCATCGGTCCCGACGCAGCGAGAGCCCGGCCCACCCTGCGCGGATCCCGTGATCGACCGCCCGGTCGAACCGGGCGGACGCTTCCTCCCCGCGTTCTCCCACCCGCTGGATCGATACCGCGGGGATCCGGTGGGGTCGCGCAGGAGCGTCCTCGCCCGGGCGCCGGGCCTGCCGGCGTCCGGGCGCTGGTCCCAGGAGGCGTCGAGTAGCGACTGGGGCTGGAACTCACCCTTGCCGCGCTCGCCGGTGATCTCCTGTCCGGTTATCGGGTACTGCAGGATCGCGTAGGCCATCGCGTCGGCGTTCACGCTCAGTGCGGTGCGCGTCGAACCGGGCCGGCGTGCCGCGGCCGCCGATGGCGACGCCTGCCCGGGCCGGGCGACCGCAGCGGCCCTCGACGTCCGCGACGCATGACGGCTCAGGGTCGAGTCTGGAACAGCCGTTGAACGGCCTCTGGGAGGTCGTGCACCCCGGCGAGCTCGGCGAGCAGGTCGTGCTCGACGAACGGCACGGTGACGTGTTGCCGCCGTAGGGCCGTCTGCAGCGCCGCGGTGAAGATGCCCGGTCCTGGGCGGGTCCGGGTGCTGACGATCTCGGTCATCCGGGTGCGGGTGAGGGTCTGCAGGGGGCAGCCGGCGATGTCGGCCAGGGCGCCGTCGAGGTCCATGGTGCAGCTCACGCCGCAGGACGGGGAGGAGCCGACCCCGACGACCGCGACCACGTGCATCCCGGCGTCCTGGTACTGGCCCAGGTCCCGAGCGACGCGTCGGGCGAGTGGTGTGACCCGGCGACGCGTGTACTGGGAGATCGCCCATGAGAGGGGCTCGCGGAGGCGGTCGCGCGCGGCCCACCGTCCACCGCGCCCGGACAGGGCGAGCATGTGGGTCTTGAGCACGCCGCCCCAGGCGTGCTGCTCCGGGCAGGGCATCTGCACCAGGCCCAGGTCGTGGTCGAGGGCGGCGTGCAGGATCTGCGGCAGCGGGCCGGGGTGGGCGGCTCCTCCGAGGTAGCGGACGTTCTCGTTGAGCAGGCAGTGCGACACCACCAGCACTCGGCCGCTGCGGGCGTCGGTGAGCTGCTCGCGCAGCAGGCGCTGCCGCTGGGTCGGTCGAGACGGTCGCGTCGGGTCAGGCATGGGACGACTGGCCCGGCTCGGTGCCGGCGGGCGCAGGATCCTCAGCACGGGTGAGGATGTCGCGCAGCGCTGTCAGCGCGGCCGGCACGGCGAGGCCGAGGGCCTCGTTGAGGATAAGGTGGCAGTCGGTGTCGAGGACGACCAAGTCGACGGATGGGGCGGCGAGGCGGCGGGCCACGGCCTGGATGCCCGGAAGCGGGAACAGCGGGTCGCCGCGGGCGGCGAGCACCACGACCGGGACGGTGAGGCTACCGTCGTAGAGCGCGCGGGTGTCGGCGGTGACGAGGTCGGCGAGGAACCGCAGCGGGTAGGCGCGCAGCGCCAGTGGGTCGAGCTCGAACAGCTCCCTGGTCCAGGGGGCGCCGAAGACCCGCTCGGGGTCGAGGTAGGCCGTGATCGGCACCGGCACGGCCGGGGCCAGCATCGCGGCGGCGGCGAGCAGCGCCTGCATCGGCCGCTGCGCGGACTGGGCCGCGCCAAGCCGGGTCACCATCACCGCGTCCGGGTCGTTCGGGTCGAACACGTTGTGCGCGATGACACCGGCGACCGGCGCCCCGGTGGCCGCGGCCAGCAGCGCCACCAGCCCGCCCTGGCTCGACCCGAGCAGCACGACCGGCGCACGAGTGTGCTCGGCCGCCCAGCTGCACGCCTGGACCGCGTTGCCGACCAGGTCCCGCCAGCGCAGCACCCTCGGCACGCGGGGGCTCTTGCCGTGCCCTTGCGGGTGGACGCCGACAACGGTGTAGCCGTTCTGCCACAGGTCGTCGAGGAACTCCTCGTAGAACAGCGGGTGCACCCCGGTACCCGGGACGAACACGACCGTGGCCGCCGCCGCGTCGGCCTCCCACACCGACAGGGCGATCGGCGCCCCCCGGCTGGGGATGATGGCTTCTCGGTAGCACTCCGGGTGCTGCACGTGACCCAGCAGGCTGGCTTCCCGGGACCTCCTGGTGGGCACCGCCCCTCCCCGCACCACGAGACCCACCGTGTCATCGGGGACGCAGGCTGCCCAGGGCCGTCGGTCCCATCAGGGGCCGCTCGGCCCTGGGCAGCAGCCGCCAGGCGGTGTGACGCTTGGGGTGTCGGCAACCGGAGGTGGACCGATGCCCTCGCCGGTGACCCGCACGATGCTGCTGTCCGCTGGCCGTGCCTCGACCCGGGCGTGGCTGCGCGCAGTCGACCGGGACTCCCCGCCGCTGCGCCGCCTCAGCGCGGCCGCCTACGACGTGCACGCTGCCGCACTGCCCTGGCCAACCGCGCCGGTGCTGCAGGCCCATCTGGTGTTCTCGGTGCTGCCCGGTGCCGCCATGTACACCGCCCTGCAATCGCAGGGCGCGAGCAGCGCGCAGGCCGCGCGGCTCGTCGAGGACGCGCTCACCGCCATGGCCCAGCCACGCCGCCGCATCTACGCCCGGCTGGTCGACACCCACCTCGGCCGCCGCGTGTTCATGAAGGCGGTAGCGGCCGCCAGCCCACGGTTGTTCCCCGGGCCGGGCTGGCAGGCCACCTGGCGGGAGCGCAGCCCACGACGGGTCGCCTTCGACTTCACCCGCTGCTACTTCCTGGACATGCTGCGCGAACTCGACGCCACCGCGCTCGCCCCCACCTACTGCGCGCCCGACGACGCCCTGTACGCCGACCTGCATCCACAGCTGCGGTGGTCCCGGTCGGGCACCCTGGCCACCGGCGCCTCGGTCTGCGACTTCTGCTTCGAGCTCCGCCCGCCCGCACCCACCCGGAACCGGGCGGACCCGCCCCAGGCGGCGTCGGCGTGAGCGATGTGCTGCTCTACCTGGCCGCGGCAGCGCTGGGCGGCTGGGGCGGTGCCCACCTGGTCAAGACGGGGCCCGTGATGGCCGGCTTCGAACCGATGCCCACCGACCACCGGCGGGTGTTCACGATGGAATGGATCACCGAAGGCCTCATCCTGCTGTTCATCGCCGCCCTCGCCGTGACGATCGCGGCCGGCGAGCCCACCAGCACCGGGCGGGTCGTGCTCTGGTCCTGCGTGGTCATGCTCAACGTGATGTCGGTGGTCTCGCTGACCACCGGGGCACGGGTGGACTTCATCGCCTACCGGCTCTGCCCGGTCATCTTCACCGGGGCATCGCTGCTGATCGTCTGGTCGCTGCTGGCCTGAGCGATCGGCGAGGCAGGGCCCCAGGTGACTGCGACAAGGCCGCTCTGAAGGTCCGTACTGGCCAGTAACCCCCGACGCAGTTCGACGGGTGGGGGTCAGCGCCACCGCTCCCAACGTGGCGTTGAGGACGATGCCGCTGATCGTGGCGGCCGTGGACGGGTCCGAGCAGTCCCGGCGAGCTCTCATCTGGGCACTGCGGTACACCGCCGGACGGGACGCGAGCGTGCAGGCCGTCATGGCCGTGAACACCGAGAACCTGGACGAGCAGGATCGTCGGGCGCGGCTGGACGAGGCGGAGCGCATCGTCTCGGGGATGGTCGTGAAGGCGGTTGTGGCGTGCCCCCGTCCGCCGACGGTGACCCGTGAGGTCGTGGAAGGCGACCCCTCGGGCGTGCTCGTCGACGCGACCCACCGAGCGGAGCTGATCGTGTTCGGCAGCCACCGGGTGTCCTCCATCGGCAACCCCGCGCTGAGCACGGTCAGCCTGGCCTGCATCCGGATGGGTACGTGCCCGGTACTGGTCATCCCGGCCGGTGCTCCCGAGCCCGCGCGCTGCGGCGACCTCGTCCCCACCTGACCCCTCCCTGCGGCCCCCGTCGGGATCAGGGCTCATGCCGGGGGTGTCCGGGGCTGCCGGCCGGTGGGACCAGACTGAAGACGCTCTCCTCTTCCTGGGCATTGTGCAGGCGCAGGATGCCGTACAGGCCGTAGAGCAACCGCCGCAGCTCGGTGACGTCCTCGGGCTCGACAGCTTCGCCGGCCAGGTCGGTGAGGAGCTGCCGCAATCGGTGGGTCTGATGCTCGATCTCGGCGTGGGTGCGGCTGAGCGCAGCGGTGGCCTCCACGCCGAGCGCGCGGGCCATGATCGGGACGAGCAGCTCCTGCTCGGCCCGCTCGTGCGGAACCAGCCTTGCCTCGAGTTGTTCGAGCAGCTCGCGCACAGCGCGCAGGTCGCAGGTGTCCACAGTCAAGCCGGCGGCGACGGTGCGGATCAGCTCGACTACATCGAGGACGGCGTCGTGCTCGACCCGCAGCCGGTGGGCAACTTCGATGTCGGCCTGCGGCATCGTGATGGTGTGCACGCGGCCTGGCAGGACAGCACGCAGCGCGATGCCGATCGCCAACACGTCGATCGCCTCCTGCAGCAGCGCACCGGCGGCAGGCGGCAGCAGCCCGGCCGCGGCCGCCAGCATGGCGATCAGCGACATCCCCATCCCGACCCCGACGGCCTGCCAGGCGATGCGTCGGGACCGGCGCGCCACGAGGGTGGCGTCGGCGAGGGCGTCGAGCCGGTCCACCGTGAGGACGACATCCGCCGTCTCCGAGGTGGCGGTGGCTCCCCGTGCGGCGAGCGCGACGCCGACGTCGGCGGTGGCCAGTGCGGGGGCGTCGTTGACCCCGTCGCCCACCATGACCGTGGTCGCGGCCTGGGACTCCTGCGCGACCGCGGCCAGCTTCTCCGCCGGGTCGCAGTCGGCGAGCACGGTGTCGACACCGACGACGCGCCCGACCATGTCAGCCATGTCGGCGCGGTCCCCGGTCACCAGGACCACCCGGTCGATGCCCGCGGCGCGCAAGGCACGCACCATCCGGGGCGCGTCCGGGCGGATAGGGTCCTCCAACAGGAACACGCCCACCGGCTCGCCGTCGACGGCGACGAACACGGTCAGCGAGCCGTCCAGCGCCGCCCGTCGGCGCGCCTGGCGCACCCACGCGGGGTAGGGCCGGGCGACGACCCAATCCAGCTTGCCGACCGTGACCGCGTGCCCGTCGACCCGGCCGGACAGCCCGTAGCCGGGCGTTTCCGATACGTCCTGGGGCAGTACAGCTCCAGCCCGCGGCTGGTGGCGGCGGTCACGATGGCCGTCGCAAGGACGTGCGGGGACACCTGGTCCAGGCTGGCCGCTAGGCGCACCACCTCGTCGACGTCCACCGTGCCGTCCACCACGACATCGCGGACGGTGGGCCGGCCGTGCGTGAGCGTGCCCGTCTTGTCGAACAGCGCCACCTGCCCGCCCGCAAGCCGCTCCAACGCCGCCCCACCCTTGACCACCACACCGGCGCGGGCCGCCCGTCACAGACCAGACATGATCGCGATCGGCGCAGCAGGCAGGAGCGGACACGGTGTCGCCACCACCAGAACAGCGACCGCCCGCACCGGGTCCCCGCTCAGCATCCACGCGGCACCGACCAGCCCGAGAGACAGCGGCACGAACAGCACCGCGATCCGATCGGCCACGTGCACGAACGGCGCCGACGTGGCCTGCGCCTGCTCCACCAGCCGGACCACCCCGGCGTAGGTGGACTCCGCCGCGCTCGCGGTCGCCACCAGATCGAACGGTGAACCCGCGTTCACCACCCCGCTGCGCACCTCGTCACCCAAGGGCCGCTCCACCGGCAGAGGCTCCCCCGTCAAGGCCGACTCATCGAGGACCGCCGACCCCTGCAGGCGTCCGTCGACCGGAACAACCTCGCCACTGCCCACCAGCACCCGGTCCCCGACCGAGATCTCCTCCACCGGCACCTGCACCACACCGGACGCGACCCGGCGCCGGGCCGTACGCGGAGCCCGCGGCGAAGCAGAGCGTCACACCGACGATCGAGACGACGGCGAACTTGGTGAACGCCGAGACTGGCAGGTCGGCCACCGCCGCCTGCAGGCCGACGAGCAGGTAGACGTGCACGATGTACGCGGCGTAGCTGGCGGCGGCGACGGCGGCCAGCAGCGGACCAGGCCGGCGGACGACATCGCGGAAGAGGACGACCAGGCCGGCTGCCAGCCCGGTGCAGATGAGCGCCTCCCACGTGCTGCGCAGCAGCGACCCGCCGGTGACTCCGCCGACGGTCATGACGCTGGGCCACCGCTCCGGCGCGACCGCCTGCAGCAGATACACCGCCGCCGCGGCGATCAGCCCGACAGCGAGCCAGGGGTACCCGACGCGGCGGGGCAGCCGCCGCAGCCAGTCCCCCCGATACGCGATCACGCCCAGGGCGAACAGGCTGACGTACTGCGCCATCTTCGCCGGCTCGGCCGGCAGCAGCACGAGCGGCGGCACCTACTCGTCGACCGCGTACTCCCACCGGATCACCCAGGTAAGCAGGCTGAGCGCCACGACGTAGCCGACGATCGCCGCGTGGCCCGGCACCGGCCAGGGCCGAGGCTGCGCACCGCGGCGCGCGCGAATCCACCGCCACGCCAGGTAGACGCCGGTGTACAGCAGCAGATGGGCCAGGAACCACAGGTGCATGTAGATCGGCGCCAGCCGTCCTGGTACAGCGAGCCCGCGAACTCCCCCACCGGGGGGCGCGAGGCGACCAGGTAGACCAGCGGGACGTTGACCGCCAGCACGATCACGAGCAGGGGGATGCCGATGCGCCGCCAGCGGTCCGCCAGGAAATGCCGCGGGCCCCTGCGTTCGCAGCCCCACACCGTCACGTAGCCCGCCAGCAGGAACAGCAGCCCCAGACCGATCGCCGCGTTCACCGTCCAGAACGGCACAAACCAGTCTCTGGACGCGGAGTCGACGACAGGCCAGTTGCCTTCCGCGGCCGGACCGTACGGCTGGGACGCGTGGTGCACGAACACCATGGCCCCACCAGGCTCTGCAGGTTGCGCAGCTTCAAGGATCTGGTGGGCCTGCAGGACGGCGGCGAGGTGGTCGGGGAACCGGTCGAGCAGGGTGGCCGTCGGCGCGAGTGGCATCAGCACCGGAAGCAGCCTGTGCTCGCAGACGAACAGCGCGGCCTGCCGCGGTCGCCAGGAACGATCACGGTCGGCCCGCACCCTCCCGACCGCCATCGTCGCGAGCAGTTGCGTGCTGCGCAACTTGCGCACGTCGTAGCCGGCCTCGTCGGCTCGGCGGGTGACGGCGTGCACCTTGGCGGTGACCTCGGCGACGGTGAACCCACCGGGTGCGGCGGCCAGCGCGAGGACGGTGTGCAGGGCGTGGCGGATGCGTGGCCGGATCAGGTCCCACGTTCAGCTCCACCGTCTCGACCACGCGGCCGCCGCAGGCTCGTGCGCGAGCCCCAGAGCCGGGCCTGTGGACAGCAACCAGGACATCGAAAGGAGAAGGGCCTCGGGCCGGGGGGATCGGGCAGCCCCAGACGGGGGCCGTAAGGCCCGCCCCGCCGCGGCCCAGCCTCGGTAGCGTCGCGGCCGTCGACAGGAACCCCCTCGCGGGAGGGGACCGGTTCGCCACTCCAGGGCGCCACCCGCACCGGCCGCGCCCTGGTGGCGCACAGGCGACGGAGGCTGGCGGATGGCTATCGACGCGGCGCAACTGCTCGACCGGTACGGGAGATCCCGCACCCGTCTGCTCGACATGCTCTGGGAGGTCCACGACTCCCGCGGCTACCTGCCCGGCGACGTGGTCGAGCAGATCGCCGAGGGGCTCGGCACCACCGCCGGTGACATCCACGAGACCGCGTCCTTCTACCACTTCTTCCACAGTGAGCCCGGCGGGCGGTACCGCATCTACCTGGCCGACACCGTCGTCGCCAAGATGCGCGGGCTCGCCGACGTCCGCGAGGCCCTGGAGCGCGAGACCGGGGCCACGTTCGGTGGCGCGCCTGACCCGTCCGGCACGTTCGAGCTGCTCGACACCGCCTGCATCGGTCTGTCCGACCAGGAGCCGGCGATCCTCGTGGACAAGGTGGTCTTCCCCCGGCTGCGACCCGGCAAGGTCGCCGACATCGTCGCCGACCTTCGCGCCGGGGCCAGCCCCGAGGAGATCGCGAACCCGGCCGGGCTGGCCCGGGACGAGGTCGCGTATGTCGACAACCTCGTCGAGACGAACGTGCGCACCCAGGGACCGGTCTTCTTCCGCTACCCCTCGGACTACCGCAGCCTGCTCCGCGACTGCCTCGTCCTCACCCCGGAGCAGATCAGCGAACGGATCTCCGAGGCCGGGCTTCGAGGCCGCGGCGGCGCCGGCTTCTCGACAGGGCTGAAGTGGCAGCTGTGCCGGGCGGCGCAAGGAGACCGGAAGCACGTGATATGCAACGCCGACGAAGGTGAGCCCGGGACGTTCAAGGACCGCGTGCTGCTCACCCGGTCGCCCAAGTTGGTCTTCACCGGCATGATCATCGCCGCCTACGCCATCGGCGCCAGCGACGGCCTGGTCTACCTGCGCAGGGAGTACGCCTACCTCAAGGACTACCTCGAGCGCCAGCTGGAGGAGATGCGCGACGACGGACTGCTCGGGCACGACATCCTCGGACGCAGCCCGTTCGAGTTCGACATCCGAATCCTGCTCGGCGCCGGCGCGTACGTGTGCGGTGAGGAGTCCGCCCTCATCGAGTCGTGCGAGGGAAAGCGCGGCACCCCGCGGCTGAAGCCGCCGTTCCCCGCGCAGTCGGGCTACCTGGGACAGCCCACATGCATCGACAACGTCGAATCGTTCGGGACGATCGCCCGGATCCTCGAGGAGGGGTCCACGTGGTTCCGGAACATGGGCACCGCCGAGTCCGCCGGCAGCCGCCTGCTCAGCGTCGCGGGGGACTGCCGTCGCCCCGGCATCTACGAGATCGAGTGGGGGACGACGCTGCGCGAGGTCCTCGCGCAGGTCGGCGCCGAGGATGCCCGAGCGGTGCAGGTGGCCGGCCCGTCCGGCGAGTGCGTCTCGGCACAGCAGGACGGGGATCGCCGGATCGCCTTCGAGGACCTCAACTGCAACGGGGCATTCACCGTCTTCGGTCCCCAGCGCGACCTGCTGCCCGTCGTCCGCGACTACCTGAAGTTCTTCGTCGAGGAGTCCTGCGGGATCTGTGCGCCGTGCCGTGTCGGCAACACCGAGCTGCTCGGCAAGGTCGACCGGTTCCTCGACGGCCGGGGCACCCAGGCCGACGTGGACGACCTCGTCCGGTGGAGCGCGATCATCCGGGGCGCCAGCCGGTGCGGCCTCGGCGCCACGTCCCCCAAGCCGGTCATCACCACCCTGGCGCGCTTCCCGGAGATCTACCGCGACCGGATGGCCGGGACGGATGGCCCGCTGCTGGCATCCTACGACCTGGACGAGGAGCTGCGCGGCTACGACGCGGCGATGCGCGAGCTGGAGGGAGAGCCGCGATGACCATCCAGATAACGATCGACGGCGAGGTCGTCTCGACCAGCCCGGGCAAGCGGATCGTGGACGTCGCGGCCGAGAACGGCACCTACGTCCCCACCCTGTGCTACCACTCCGACCACCCCAGTCTCGGCACCTGCCGGGTGTGTGTGGTGAGGGTCAACGGCGCAATGGCGGCGTCGTGCACTCTCGAGGCCCGCGACGGCATGGTCGTCGAGGTCGACGCTCCCGATCTGCGCGACGCGCGGCAAGCCGTCGTCGAGATGCTGTTTGTCGAGGGAACCCACAACTGCCCGAGTTGCGAGAAGAGCGGTCGGTGCAGCCTGCAGGCGGTGGCCCTGGAGATGTGCCTGCAGGTACCGCGGTTCCCGTACCGGTACCCGCTGCGGCAGGCCGAGCACGGCCTGACGCGGATCTGGCTGGAGCGCGACCGGTGCATCTTCTGCCAGCGGTGCGTGGAGTTCGTGCGCGACGCGCAGACCGGACGCAAGATCTTCAGCATCTCCGGACGTGGCCAGCGGGCGCGGATCGAGGTCGACCGGCAGCTCGCCGATGCGATGACGCCGGGCCAGGTCTACGACGCCGTCGCATTGTGCCCGGTGGGGGCCATCCTGGAGAAGGGTGCCGGCTACGACACGCCCATCGGCGAGCGGAGGTACGAGACCAGGTCACTCAAGCGGCGCGTGCTCGACCGGAGGCCGTCATGACGTCCACCACGCCGCCTCCACCACGCGAGGTCGCCTCCCACGAGTTGCCGCGCACCCCGATCGACCCGGCGACCGCCGCGGCGCGGGCCGGCAAGATCAAGATGGCGACGATCTCCTTGTGCGGGTGCTGGGGCTGCACGCTGTCGATCCTCGACGTGGACGAGCGGATCCTCCCGCTGCTCGACAAGGTGACCATCACGCGAAGCTCGCTCACCGACATCAAGCGGATCCCGGAGCGGTGCGCGGTGGGGTTCGTCGAGGGCGGCGTCGCCAACGAGGAGAACGTCGAGACGCTCGAGCACTTCCGTGAGAACTGCGACATCCTGATCTCGGTCGGCGCCTGCGCGCTGTGGGGCGGCGTCCCCGCCCTGCGCAACGCCGCCGGCCTCGCCGCATGCCTGCGGGAGGCGTACCTCGACAGCCCGACCCGCCCCGTCGGGTCGCCGCCGATCATCCCTCGCCACCCGGACATCCCCCGACTGACCACGACGGTGCTGCCCTGCCATGAGGTCGTGAAGATGGACCACTTCATCCCCGGCTGCCCGCCCGACGGTGACCAGGTCTTCTCCGTGCTGGACGACCTCGCCAACGGCCGGCCGGTGAACCTGCCCCGCGTCATCACCCGGTTCGACTGACCCGCCCGGAGGAGCCATGAGCCGCAGGCTGGTCATCGACCCGGTCACCCGCATCGAGGGCCACGGCAAGGTCGTGGTCCAGCTCGACGACGAGAACCGGGTGGTCGACGCCCGGCTCCACGTCGTGGAGTTCCGCGGCTACGAGAGGTTCGTCCAGAGACACCCGTACTGGGAGGCGCCGATCCTGCTCCAGCGGATCTGCGGCATCTGCTTCGTCAGCCACCACCTCGCCGGCGCGAAGGCGATCGACGACGTCATCGGGGCGGGGGTGCGGTCGGCGACCGGGATCCCGGTCGCCGCCGAGAAGATGCGACGGCTCGGCCACTACGCTCAGATGCTGCAGTCGCACACCACCGCGTACTTCTATCTCGTCGTCCCGGAGATGCTGTTCGGGATGGACGCGCCGCCGGAGCAGCGCAACATCCTCGGGCTGATCGAGGCCGACCCCGGGCTGGTCAAGCGGGTGGTCATGCTGCGCAAGTGGGGCCAGGAGATCATCCAGACCGTCTTCGGCAAGCGGATGCACGGGATCTCGGCGGTGCCCGGCGGGGTACAGAAGGGGCTGTCGACGCAGGAGCGCGACCGGTTCCTCAACGGGGACGACACCATCCCGTCGATGGCCCAGGTCATGGAGTACGCCCATGACGGCCTGCAGATGTTCTACGACTTCCACGAGCAGCACCGCGCCGAGGTCGACTCGTTCGCGGTCGTGCCGGCCCTGTCGATGTCGCTGGTCGGCGAGGACGGCAACGTCGACTACTACCACGGTCGGCTGCGGGTGACCGACGAGAGCAAGCACGTGGTCGATGAGTTCGACTGCCACGACTACCTCGACCACTTCGCCGAGACGGTCGAGCCGTGGAGCTACCTGAAGTTCCCGTTCCTCAAGGCGTTCGGCCGGGAGCGGGGCTCGGTGCGGGTCGGCTCCCTGGCCCGGATGAACGTCACGCAGACGCTTCCGACCCAGCACGCGGCCGACGCACTGCAGCGGTTCCACGGCTACACGCACGGCAAGGCGAACCTGATGACGCTGCACTCGAACTGGGCGCGGGCCATCGAGATCATCCACGCGGCGGAGCTCATCGAGCAGCTGCTGAACGACCCCGACCTGCACAGCGACGACCTGGTGACGCGGCCCGACCAGGCGGCGTGGACCGGTGAGGGTGTCGGCGTGGTAGAGGCGCCACGGGGGACGCTGCTGCACCATTACCGAGCCGACGAGGAAGGTGCGATGACCTTCGCCAACCTCATAGTCGCGACGACGCACAACAACGAGGTGCTCAACCGAACCGTCCGCGCGGTGGCCGAGCAGAGGCTGACCGGAACGGTCGAGATCACCGAGGGGATGATGAACGCCATCGAGGTCGGGCTGCGTGCCTACGACCCGTGCCTGAGCTGCGCCACCCACGCGCTCGGCCAGATGCCCCTCGACGTCGCGGTGGTGGACGGCGCGGGGAACGTCGTCGCGAGACGAGTGCGCTCATGAGCACGCTCTCGACGTACGACGGCCCGCGGTGCCTGGTCGTCGGGATCGGGAACGTCGCGCGCCAGGACGACGGACTCGGTTGGGCGTTCGTCGACTGGCTCGAGGGCAGCGGCGCCTGCGGCCAGGCGGAGAGCGTCCGGCGCTACCAGCTGCTCCTCGAGGACGCGGACCTGTTCGCCCGCTTCGACCGGGTGCTGGTGGTGGACGCGACCCGGGACGAGGCAGTCGCGGCCTACGCGATCCTCGTGCCGGAACCTCGCCTCGACGTGACGTTCACGTCCCACGCGATGTCGGTGCCGTGCGTGATGGCAGCAGCGGCGACCTGCTTCGGCCGAAGGCCCGCTGTCGAGGTCCTCGCCATCCGCGGGTACTCGTGGGACCTGCAGGTGGGGATGACCGCCGGTGCCGCCGCCAGCCTGGACGCCGCCATCCGCGCCATGGGCGGTCAGCCCGGCGACCCGGCACGACTCCGGTCTGCCTGGAGCACTGACGTGCCCGCCACGGGGATGCCCGCCATGGGGATGCTGGGAGGATGAGATGAGCGAGAAGGCCTTCGACCGCGTCGCAGCCACGATCTACGAGGCGCCGATCGGCTCGTACATCGGGCGGGAGGGCGCAGAGGTGCTCGCCGAGTTCGCCGGCGAGGAGATGCAGCTCGCGGACAAGGAGTTCCTGTTCCACCGGGGGGAGTACGCGAAGACGTTCTACATCGTCGTCGGCGGGCGGCTCGCCTTCGTCCGGGAGGCGTCGGCGACGAGGCCTGAGGTGATCTTCCACGTCCTGGAGAAGGGCGACCTCTGCGGCGAGCTGAGCTTCATCGACGGCAGCCAGTACCCCGTCTCGTGCTGTGCCCTGGGACCGGCCGCCGTGCTCTCCTTCAACGTCTCGGACCTCTCGGCACTCGTGGACAGCCACCCACGCGTGGTCTACGACTTCATGCGGGCCGTCATCGTCCGGGTCCACTCGACCAGCGCATCGCTCAGCCGGCAGCGCCAGGAGCTCGCCGACTACATCGCAACGGGTGGGAAGCGGACCTAGACGGTACGTGGGCCGGGCGCCTCGATGCAGGCCCGGCGCCTCGCGGATCACGACTGGCGCGGGTTGCCGACGATGGCGTCGGCGGCGATGGTGTCGGCGTGGTCGGCCGGGTCCGTGCGGGTGGCCCGCCGCGTCACTGGCTGGGCAGGTGCCCGCGCGGGCAAACCGTCCGACTCGGCGCTGTAACACGACCGTAAACGGCAGGCTGGATGCTTCTGCCCGCGCTCCCGGGAGCACCTCCGGTCCGCGGAGCGGCACCCGACCATCCCCTCGGCGCCTACGCGACCGGGGGCGCCTTCGCGGGCGAGCCATGAGCACGACGACGACCCGTGACCCGGCCACGCCACCCACGAGCCGCCTCGACTCGTTCTTCGCGATCTCCCAGCGCGGGTCCAGCGTCGGCCGGGAGGTGCGGGGCGGCCTCGTCACGTTCGTGACGATGGCCTACATCATCGTGCTGCACCCGCTCATCATCGGTACGGTCACCGATGTCGAGGGCCGCTACCTCGGCGGCGGCGACGCCCCCAACCTCGCTCTGGTCGCGGCCGCGACCGCCCTAGCCGACCCCACCAGCCCGACATTCGAAACCAACGAGATCCTGCCAACTCCTTGACGCGGGACACGCGCACTCCAGCGCGTCCTCGCGACCCCGAACGGGAACCGACGCGGCTTGACATAGGGCTTCTCACAGCCGACTGAGGCGAAGCCGCGAAGTGGTGGCCATGTCGCCTGCGGCTAGGTCAGGGGAACGAGTTGGGTCCGGTCGTCGTGGGGTAGCCCGGGTTGGGCGGTGACAGTCAGCGTCGGAGTGGCGGTGTCCAGGACTGCCCCGAGGGGTGTGACCAGGGCGGTGTCGGCGGCGTCACGGCCGGTGGCGATGCGCACGAGGCTCTGCCGGGGCGCCAGCCGTGTTCCGTCGAAGACGTACCAGCGGCCGTCGATGGTGGCTTCGAACACGGCGTGGAAGTCCATCGGGTCCAGCCCCGGTGCGTAGACCGCGGCGTACCGGGCGGGGATGCCCAGGGCCCGGCACACGCTGACCCCGAGGTGAGCGAAGTCCCGGCACACCCCGGTGCGGGTCAGCAGCGGGTGCAGCGCATCGTCATCAGCCTCGGTCGACCCGGGGGTGTAGGCGATCTGGGTGTGCAGCCACTCCTCGACCGCCAGCACCGCGGCCCGTGGGGCCAACCCCGCGAACTCACTGCTCGCCCACCCGCCCAGCCGGTCAGACGGGCAGTAGCGGCTGGGTCGCAGAAAGGTCAGCTCGTCCGCCGGCGACACCTCCTGGGGCGGTGCTTCACCGACGCCCACGACAGCCCGGTAGGACAGCTCGACCCGTCCCGTCGGGACGTCCAGAACGTGGACTCGGCCCTCGACGGTGCGCACCTCTCGGACCGCCACAGCTGTCCCGGCGCCACTGACCGCCTCGACCGACTCCTCATCCAGCCAGCTGGAGGACACCGCCACGCATGCGGCCAGCCTGCCGGGCACAGACACCGGCAAGAGCATCGACACATCGACTCTCGCCCGAATGATCACCCCTGCATTGTGGCTCTTCTGACGAGCCCGGCGTCGATGCAGACCTGACCGGGCCGGCAGCGAAGCAGTGAGTTGTCCAGGTCGGTCGTCCAGGCGGGGCTGACATGGGCTTCATGGGATCGCCGCACCGGTGGGGTTGCCCTTCGGCACGCATTCGCGCTGGCGGACCGCACCAAGACGCCCATCCCTGATCCGCGTGGCTGTGGGGTTCAGCGATAGCCAGTCCAGGTGCGACGGCGGCGGCCGTGCCGGTCCGAGTCGTCGCCGCAGGCCCGCGAGTCGAAGGGCGATCCCGCCGGCCAGGGCGGCGCCGAGGCTGGCGAGGGCGAACGGGCAAAGCCCGGGTAGACAGGTCCAGGGCCGGGTCAGTCGCAGCGAGCAGGGCGCCGGTACGGCACGTCGAGGGGTCGGCCGGCCCATCGCTGGGAGACATCCTGAGGTGATTCGGATGGATCTGCACGTGTGGTCGGTGACGGTCGAGGCGATGGGCGAGCGCTGGCGTAGGTGATCGTGGGAAAGATGCGGCTCGGGCCAGGCTCGCATATGCTTTGCACAGCATCCCGCACCGTGGATGTCCGGTGACGCCCGCAAGATGCGCCCGGTTCTGAGTTCGGCCACTTGCCACCGAACGCTGGAAATCCTTCATCTTGACCATGCTGCGCTGGCGTAGGACGCGTAGCGGCATGTGCATCACCCCCGAGAGGAGGTCGCGAGATGAGCGACCACGACTACGGTCCCTGGGACGACTGACTGAGTCCCACACCACCCCTGAGAGGGAGCCCGTAGGGCTCCCTCTCAGGGGTTTCGGACCGGTCGAGGTCTCGTTTCGTAAGCCCGACGCGACGGCTCCCTACGTATCGCAGCGCCCTGCTGCGTCCAGGTCGCGGCCACCTGGGGCGTCGTCCAGCGGATGGTCGCCGCCTACTGCGAACGCAGAAGCGCTGGTGGGCATCTCCGATGGTTCGTCGGGGGTCAGGCTGCTTGCCGTTCGGCTTGTGGGGGTGGGGTCTGGGCGTGAGGTGTTTCTGAGTTAGCGATACAGATCCGCGGCGAATCACACAGCATGGTCGGGTCCGTGGCTGGTCGTATCTTCCCGCCTTGCTCGGTGTCGGGCAAGACGTCGAAGGCGGGCTTGTTCGAGGCCGGCTTCGCGGGCCTTGCGGCTGGGACACCCGCCCCACCCGCCGGCCCTGACCTATCCGTGCGACCTCTTAGTACGTGTTGGGAAAGTCGCCTACGTGGCGGGTTTCGGCTGCCACGGCCGCCGGCCGGGTGGGGGTGCGAGGCGTCGGGTCATGATGCCGATCATGCTCCACTTGACCATGGCCTCAGCGTGCTCGGGGAGTCGTTCGTAGTCACGCGCCAACCGGCGGGTCCGCATCAGCCAGGAGTTGGTCCGCTCGATGACCCAGCGCCTGGGGAGGACCTCGAACGTGGGCCGCTTGTCGGTGCGTTTCACGATCTGGACCGCGATCCTCAGGTGGTGCTGGGCGTACGCGAGGAGCTTGCCGGCGTAGCCGCCATCGGCCCAGACCAGCACGATCGAGGGCATCGTCATCCTGGCCCGCGCCAGGACCAGTCGGCCGCCGTCACGGTCGTGCAGGGGCGGCGCTGGTGACGAGCACGACGATCAGCAGGCCGAGGGTGTCGGTGACGATGTGGCGCTTGCGGCCGTTGATCTTCTTGCCCGCGTCATAGCCACGAGACTCCTTGCCGACGGTGTCAGCGCCCTTCACCGACTGCGAATCCACGATCCCGGCCGACGCCATCGGGTCACGGCCATCGGCGTCACGCACCGCGTCCCGCAGGGCGTCGTGGATCCGGTCGGTGGTGCCGTCCTCGGCCCAGCGCTGGAAGTACCAGTACACGGTGTCCCACGGCGGGAAGTCGTGCGGGAGTTGTCGCCACGAACACCCGGTCCGGTTCACGTAGAAGATCGCATCCACGATCCGCCGGCGTGGATGCTTGGCAGGCCTACCACCCGGTTTGACCGCGACCATCGGCTCGATCAGAGCCCACTGCGCATCAGTCAGGTCCGAGGGGTAGCGGGTTGGGGAAGAAGACCGCATACCCCTACCCTCATCCCCGACCTCCGGTCACTGACGGAGGCACGCCGGGCGCTTTCCCAACACGTACTTACAGGGCTCGGAGTTCACCATGTGTTCAAGAGCGAGACACCGGACTCCAAGGACAGGATGATGCACGGATGGAGAACGTCCTGCTCGACGTAGGGCTCCCCATCGTCCTCGCGTTCGTGATGGTCGGGATCGGTTTGACCCTGACGCTGGCCGACTTCGACCAGCAGCGGAAGACACCGAAACCGCTTGCTGTTGGGGTCATCGGCATAACGCTCATCGTGCCGCTGATCTCGTTCGGGATCGGCATCCTGTTCGACCTGCCGGCGGAGCTCGCGATCGGCGTGGTCCTGCTGGGCGCAACCGCGGGCGGGACGACCTCGAATGTCATGACCTATCTGGCTCGACTTCCGCAGATGATGGGCACATACGGTGGGTGTGATGGCATCGTTGCTGGTCAGCGGCTTGCGGGTGCCGCCGGAACGC